>CAYXFT010000007.1:0-18331 GCA_964464335.1 uncultured Aeromicrobium sp. | reverse complement strand
CTCGCCGACGCCGATCGCCCGCATGCAGTGGTGGATCCGACCTGGGCCGAGGCGTGCCTGGGCGATCGCGAACCCTTCGCCCTCGCCGGCGATGAGGTTGCCGACCGGGACCCGGACGTTGGTGAAGGTGAGCTCGGCATGACCACCGTGGTCGCGGTCGTCGAAGCCGAGGACCGTCATCCCGCGGAGCACCTCGACACCGGCGGTGTCGCGCTCGACCAGGATCATCGACTGCTGCCGGTGTCGCGGAGCGTTGGGGTCGGTCTTGCCCATCACGATGAAGATCTTGGCGTTGGGGTTCATCGCCCCTGAGATCCAGATCTTGTGACCGTTGATGACGTACTCGTCACCGTCCCGGACGATCGAGGTCTCGATGTTGGTCGCGTCCGAACTGGCGACGTTGCGCTCGGTCATCGCGAACGAGGACCGGATCTCCGCGGCGAGCAACGGCTCGAGCCACTGGTTCTTCTGCTGCGCGGTCCCGAACATGTGCAGGAGTTCCATGTTCCCGGTGTCGGGGGCCGCACAGTTGAGAGCGATCGGTCCCAGGTGCAGGCTCCGTCCGGTGATCTCGGCCAACGGCGCGTACTGCAGGTTCGTCAGCCCGGCGCCGTCCTCACCCGGCAGGAAGAGGTTCCACAGCCCGCGGCTGCGCGCCTCGGCCTGCAGCTCTGCCACGACCGGGGGCGGGCCCCACGCGTCGGGCGCGGCAGCCAGTTGCTCGGTGAAAACGTGCTCGGACGGGTACACGTGACTCTCCATGAAGTCGTTCAGCTTCGCGGAGAACTCGAGCACCGTGGAGTCAAAAGCGAAGTCCATGGTTTGGTTGATCGCTCTCGATGGTGGGGTCGGTGGATCGTGGAGCTGCGGGCGCCTCAGCGGCCCAGACGCACGTGCGTCGCGGTCTCTCTGATATTGCCGACGTCGATGGCACGCTTGAGGACCTTGCCGGTGCTGCCCTTCGGCAACTCGTCGACGAACTCGTAGATGCGCGGGACCTTGTACGGCGACAACCGCTCGGCCAGCCAGCCGCTCAGCTCCGCCGGCTCCAGCGATGCCCCGGGCGCCAGCGCGATGATGGCCGCGACCTCCTCGTTGAGGCGCTCGTCGGGACATCCCACGACGGCCGCCTCGCGGATCGCCGGGTGCGAGTAGAGGACTTCCTCAACCTCGCGCGGGTAGACGTTGTACCCGCCCCGGATCACCAGGTCCTTGATCCGGTCGACGATCCAGAGGTAGTCCTCGTCGTCGACCCGGCCGAGGTCGCCGGTCCGGAGCCAATCGCCGTTGAATACTTCAGAGGTCGCCTCCGGCCGGTGCCAGTAGCCCTGCATCACGACGGGGCCGCGGATCCAGATCTCGCCGACCTCGCCGTTCGGAACCTGCTCCCCCGCGCCGTCGACGATCTTCACCTCGAGCCCGGGAAGGACCTGGCCGACGCTGCCCTCCTTCTTGGGCGAGGTCGGTCGGTGCACCGCACCGGCGGAGGTGGTCTCGCTCAGGCCGTAGCAGTCCAGGACGGTGGCGCCGAAGCGCTCGAGGAAGGCATCGGCTACGACCAGGGCGAGCGCCGCGCCCCCCGAGCAGGCGGCACGGAGGCTGCTGAGGTCCTCGGTGCGGACGTCGGTCTCCGCGTGCAGCATCTCGTTCCACATCGTCGGTACGCCGGAGAGGACCGTGAGCCGGTCCCGGGCCGCCATCTCCAACAAGGCGGCCCCGCTGAACGGCCGCAGGAGCGACAGCGACGCACCCACGTGTACGGCGAGCGCAAGGCACCCGACCTGACCGAAGACGTGCGACAGGGGCAGCGCGGTCCCGAGCCGGTCCTCCGGCGACAAGTCGATCAGGTCCCGGAAGGTATCCAGGGCGGCGAGGACGTTCCCGTGGGTGAGCACCGCCGCCTTGGGGCGGCCGGTCGTGCCCGAGGTGTACAGGAAGACGGCGGGGTCGGACTCGACCCTCGGCTCGCACGCCGTACCGGTGGCCTCCGACTCGCTCTGCACGTCGTCCGCAGCGATGGTCCAGCACGGGATGCCGAGCGACGCGGCAGCCGCGGGCACGTTCGGAAGGTCGTCCATCGCCAGCACCAGCCGACAGCCGGAGTCGTCGAGGAAGTACTCGAGCTCGGCCTGGGTGCACACCGTGTTCGCCGTGACCGCCACCGCACCGGCACCGAGGATGCCGAAGTAGGCGAAGGCGAACTCGGCGGACGTGGGCGCGACCAGGAGCACCCGGTCCCCAGGGACGATGCCGTTCGCTCGAAGCCGGGTGGTGTACCCGGCGCTCCGGTCCCGGAGCTCGCCGTAAGTCCAGGCCCAGTCGCCGACGCGAAGCACCACCTGGTGCGGCTCTGCATCGGCTCGGACCCACAGCGCGTGAGCAACGTTCGTCATGGCGAGGCTCCCTCTCGTGCTGCCTGGTGCAGCGCCTTGTTCGGTGATCAGAAAACTCGACGTTGAGTTCGGATTCAAGTTACCATAGCATCGCTGTGACGCACGCCACCACAACGACGACGCAGGAGTTCTCGACCATGGACACCACCGCCCTCTTCTCCCTCGACGGTCGGACGGCCCTGATCACCGGCGGCTCGCGTGGAATCGGCAAGATGATCGCGCGCGGCTATCTCGCCCAAGGGGCACGCGTCTACATCACCGCCCGGCACGCCGAGGACTGCGACGCAGCGGCGCGCGAACTCTCCGCCTTCGGGCACGTGGTCTCCCTCCCGGCGGACGTGTCGACGACCGAAGGCATGGATGACCTGCTCGCCCGGTACCGCGAGCACGAGTCCTCGCTGGACATCCTGGTGAACAACGCCGGCAAGGCATGGATGGCGCCCTTCGACGACTTCCCCGAAAACGGCTGGGACAGCGTGATGGCGATCAACGTCAAGACGTGCTTCTTCCTGACCCAGAAGTTCGCCGACCTGCTCCGGGCCGCGGGGAGGACCCGCCTGGCCAAGGTGATCAACGTCGTGTCGATCGACGGGATCTCGATCAACCAGCACGAGACGTACTCGTACCAGGCCAGCAAGGCAGCGGCGATCCAGCTCACCCGGCGGATGGCGTTGCGCCTGATCGACGACGGGATCGCGGTCACTGCCATCGCACCCGGGGCCTTCGCCTCGGCGATGAACGTCGCGGCCCGGGACCACGCCGACGAACTGATTGCGATCATCCCGGCCGGACGCATCGGCACGGACGAGGACATGGCCGGCGCCGCGATCTACCTGGCGTCACGGGCCGGCGACTACGTCGTCGGGTCGACCATCACCGTGGACGGGGGCGTGACCCATGCCCGCTGAGGACGAAGCGCCGGCCGAGCGCTCGCTCCCGACCACCAACCGTGGGCAGCACACGCGCGCGGCCCTGATCGCCGCAGCGCGGACGGTCTTCGAACGCGACGGGTTCCTGCACTCGCGGCTGGTCGACATCACCGAGGAGGCCGGCTGCTCGACCGGCTCGTTCTACACCTACTTCTCGACCAAGGAGGAGGTCCTCCACGCCGTGTTCCTGCAGGCGCAGGAGGACATGATGCACCCCGGCTTCCCCCGCCTGGACGAAGCCGAGGACCCCGCTGCGGTGTTCGCCGCCAGCAATGTCGCCTACCTGGAGGCCTACCGGCGCAACGCCCGGTTGATGGCGTTGCTCGAGCAGGCCTCCAGCATCAACGAGGAGTTCCGGCTGCTGCGGATCAAGCGCAGCACGGCGTTCATCGAACGCAACGCTCGCAGTATCACCGCCCTCCAGGAGCGCGGCGTCGTCGACGGCAGGCTCGACGCCCGGGTGGCCTCGCGGTGTCTTTCGGTGATGACCAGCAGGCTCGCGTACCACTACTTCGTCGACCAGTCCGGCGACGACTCGATCAGCAGCTTCACCTACGACCAGATGGTCGCCACGGTCAACACACTGTGGACGAACTCCTTGCAGATCCCGTCCACGGCCGTCTGACCGACGCGACGTCGCACCCCACCCAACCCCATCGAAAGGTTTCCCATGCCGCACAGTTCGCGCGAGATCCACCTCGTCCGCCGCCCCGAGGGCGCCGCCACCCCGGACGACTTCGAACTCGTCACCTCCGAGGTACGCGACCCCCGGGAGGGAGAGCTCCTGGTCCGGAACCGGTGGATGAGCGTCGACCCGGCGATGCGTCCGCGGATGGACGACCGGCCGTCGTACGCGCCGCCGTACCAGATCGGCGCAGCGCCCGACGGTGGCGCGATCGGCGAGGTGCTCGTCTCCCACGATCCTCGCTACTCCCCCGGCGACCTCGTCCGTCACCGCCTCGGGTGGCGTGAGCTCGCGGTGATCAAGGCGGACCTGGCGCTGCCGGTCGACCCGACCCTCGCGCCGGAGCAGGCGTTCCTCGGCATCCTCGGCATGCCCGGCCTGACGGCGTACGCCGGCCTGGTCGCCCTCGGACGCGTCGAGCCCGGTGATGTCGTGTTCGTCTCCGCCGCAGCAGGTGCCGTGGGAAGCGCGGTCGGCCAGATGGCGCGCCTGCTCGGCGCGAGCACGGTGATCGGGAGCGCGGGCGGGCCGGCGAAGGTCGCACACCTGACGGACGATCTCGGCTTCGACGCAGCGATCGACTACCGGTCCCAGAACGTCCGCGAGGAACTGGGCAAGCTCGCGCCTGACGGCATCGACATCTACTTTGACAACGTCGGCGGCGAGCAGCTCGAGGCGGCCCTGGACCACCTCGCGCTGCATGCCCGGATCGTGGTCTGCGGGATGATCGCGCAATACCAGTCCGCGGAGCCGCCGGTCGGACCGCGGAACCTCGTCAACCTGATCATCAAGCGCGCCAGCATGCACGGCCTGCTGGTCGTCGACCACGTGGACCTGCGGTCCGAGTTCCTCCGGAACGCCTCGACGTGGCTGGCCGACGGCGAGCTGCACTACCGCGAGACGGTGGTCGACGGCCTGGAGAACGCGCCCCACGCACTCATCGACATGTTGAGCGGGCACAACGTCGGCAAGATGCTCGTCCGCCTCACCGACAACAAATCTTGACAAGCAGCATGACGCGAGTCACCATCCTAAATGAACGTTTAGTTAGGAGCGAAAATATCCATGCTTGGCACGGTGCGATCGGACCTTCGTCAACCGGCTCCCGGTCACCGGACCCCGCAGACGCCTGAGGGTGTTCTCGGGGATCAACGAGCGTCCCTGCTGACGTTGGCGCGCGAGATCCACGACACCGCGATCCAGCGGCTCTGCGGCGTCTCGCTGCTGCTCTCCGGCGACGTCGAGCTGAGCGGCGAGCACCAGGCCGTGTGCCGTGCCGAGGTCGCCAGCGCCCTCCTCGAGCTCCGCGAAGCGATCCAGACCTCGCTGACCAGCCAGGAGTCGTTCGCCCGCCTGTCCTCCGAGCACGAGCTGGCCAACCTGCGCTCCCGGCACGCTCCCGCGGTGCGGTTCAGCGAGGACGACACTCTTCCGCTGCTTCCCAACGAGATCACCGAGCTGATCGACACCGCGCTCGCCGAGGCGTTCCGTAACGTGAGCAAGCACGCCCTCCCCCAGTCGGTCGATGTCCGGCTGGAGTCCAGCGGCGAGACGCTGACCCTCAGTGTGCGCAACGACGGTGCGGAACGCTCCGAGGAACACCCGCCCGGCCTCGGTCTGCGCCTGCTCCAGATCGATGCGGCTTCAGTCGGCGGAATCGTCGAGTGCCACCGTGCGGAGCCGGATCTGTGGACACTGCGGATGACCCTCCCGCTTGCGTCATGACCACGAACGGGACCTCTGAGAGGCGCGGCAGGCGACTGCTGGTGGTCGACGACCACCCGGTCGTGTGCATGGGCATGCAGGCGTTGCTGTCCGCGCAGCCGTGGGTCCAGTCCGTCGCCGTTGCCCATCAGGAGGCCGAGGCACTCAGCCTGTTGCCCAGGCAGCAGCCGACGCTCGCTCTGGTCGACCTCTTCGTGGGCGAGGAGTCCGGGATCGACATCGCCCGAGCGCTACGAGGAGCGATGCCGCACCTCAAGGTGATCCTGATGTCCGGGAGCGGTCGCGTCTCCCGCGCCGTTGCCCGCTCGGCAGGTGCGGTCGGGTTCATCGCGAAGGACACGCCGCCGGCGATGATCGTCCAGCTGGTGCAGCAGGCCCACGCCGAGCCGACCGGGTACAAGGCTCCCAGCCAGCCGGTCCCGAAACCGATCCTGTCGCGGCGACAGCTCGACGTGCTGCACCAGCTCGCCAAGGGGGCGAGCAACCCCGAGGCGGCCATCGCCCTGCACCTCTCACCGCACACGGTCAAGCAGCACACCCAAGTGATCTACCAACGACTCGGGGTGCGCAACCGCGCCGAGGCCGTCGGACGGGCTCAGCGGATGGGCCTCATCGCCTGAGTGCACCGGGGCTCTCCTCGAGGCCCAGCGCATTGATCCAGATCTGGTTGATCGTCCCGACGAGGACGTCCCACTCGATCGGCTCGCCCAGGACGTAGGCGACGTGTGCCATCCCGCTCGTCATAGCCGACAACGCTTCGGCGGCGACCTGGGGATCGAGGTTCACGTCGGCTCGACCCAGCTCCTGGAGCCGACCGATCATCCGCGCGTTGCGCTGGACGAAGGCTGCCATCCGCTCCAGGCGCAGCGCTTTGAAGTCATCGTTGACCTGGGCCGCCTGCTCCCAGACCGCAAGCAGCTTGGCGTTCTGCTTGCACTGCTGCAGGTACTCGCGGTTGCTCAGGTCGATTAGTGCACGAGGGTCGTCGATGCCCGTGCGCTCCCTCAGGTGCGGATGGAGCATCTGCTCCTGCACCTCGGCTGTCAGCGCCGCGAGAAGTTCCTCCTTGTCGTCGAAGTAGGTGTAGAACGATCCGGCTGCCACCCCGGCCTCGGCGGTGATGTCACTCAGTCGCGAGTCGAGGTACCCGTCGCGTTCGAAGACCGTCCGCGCCGCGCTAATCAGCGTGGCGCGCGTGCGTAGGCCCCGTTGGCTGCGCGGCAGGGGTCGGGATCCGGTGGCGGGCGGCACAAACCCATCGTCCACCATCGCGTGTGTCTCCGCGATGTCAGAGCCCGACCCGAGACGCGATGTCCTGCGCATTGCCGATGATCCCATCGAGCGCTGCGACGTCCGGCGTCCCCGACGCCGCCCGGTTGCCCGGGTTGGACATGGCCCTGCGGAGGACTCCTTCGCCGATGATCGCGAGCTTCCACAGACCCAGGACGTGCCAGAAGCCCATCGTGGCCTCGTGGATGTCCTGCCCGGAGACGGTCGCGTACCGCTCGACGATCTCGCGCCGGCTCGGGAAGCCCGGGTTGGTTGAGGTCGCGAGTCCCTCGAGAGCGACCTCGCCCGGCTCCGGCCAGTAGGCGAGGGTCGTCCCGAGGTCGGCGAGCGGCTCACCCAGGGTGGCCAACTCCCAGTCCAGCGCGGCTCGGACCTCGCCCGAGTCCGGCGCGACGATGATGTTGCGGAGATGCAGATCGCCGTGGACCAGCGCCACCCGATCCGGTGCGGGCACTGCCCGGGTCAGCTGCTCGGTCAATCGGTCGAGCGCCGGCGACTCCCGCGTCTTGGAGCCCTCCCACTGGGCCGTCCACCGCTTCAACTGACGCTGCACGTAAGGCGAATGACTCGCCAGGTCCGCCAGGCCGACGGCATCGAGGTCGACGGCGTGGATCCGCGCCAACGTCTCCGGGAGCACCATCCCGGCAGCACGCCGGGCGTCGGTCGACATCGCGTCGACGACAGCCGGCCGGTCGAGGACGTCACCGTCGACGAACTCCATCAGCACCAGCGGCGCCTCCCCGACGTGGCCGGCCTGAGCGATCCCCAGCACCTCGGGAACCGGTACCTCGGTGCGGCCGAGAGCAGCGAGGATGCGCGCCTCCCGCACCACGTTGTGGGCGGAGTGCAGCAGGTCGCCGACCGGTGGGCGCCTCAGCACCCATCGCCGGCCGGCTCGGTCCGACACGGCATAGGTGAGGTTCGACTGCCCGAGGCCCACCCGTTCGACATGGAACGGCGGGACCGCGTCCGGGACGAGCGACGTCACCCACGAGGTCACCAGCTCCCCCGACAAACCGGGGATGGTGGTCGATCCGCGTGCAAGATCGTTCGTCACGTCCGGCTCTCCTCTCTCTGTTCACTGATCGGGGTCACGACGGTCCGGGCCACCAGGGCGGAGACCACCAGCACAGCGGCAGCGACGAGCATCAGCAGTCCGGTCGCGTACGACTCCGCCAGCGCGCCACCCAGGATCGTCCCGGCGGCGAGGCCGGTGATCGTTCCCGTGGTGCCCCAGGTGAAGGCTTCGGTCATCGAAGCGGCCGGCGACACAGCCCCCACCGCGCCGTAGTACAGCGCGAAGATAGATGCAGCCGGGATGCCCGCGACGAAGAGCAGGGCGGCGAACATCCAGGTCTCCTGGGCGAGGGCCAGCATCGCGGTGGAGACGGCGAAAACGGCGATCGCACGCGCCAACGGAGCGGCGAGATCGGGGCTGGTCCCGGTTCCTCGTCGCGCCAGTACGTATCCACCGACCAGGTTCCCCAGCCCCCACACCCCGTAGAGGACGCCGATCCAACCGCTGGTCCCGGCGTCGCCGGCGAACGCGATGATGCCGATCTCCACCATGCCGATGGCGACACCCATCACGATTCCTGCGGCCACGAGCCGGCGCAGCGGCCTGCTGCGCATCGCGCCCCGCACTGTCGGGGCCTCGCCGGTGACCCGGGAGAGCCGGCGCGCTTGGGATCGGATCGCGTACAGGACCGTGGTGAGTCCGATCGTCACCCCCGCCATCACGATCCCGACCGCGGCCGAGGAGTGGACGGCGACAGTGACGAAGATCAGCGGCCCCACCGCGAAGGTGAGCTCCTGGAGCGAGGCGTCCACGGCGAGCACCCGGTGCAGGACGGACGACGGCAGGGTCCTGGCCCACAGTGCCCGGATACACGCTGTCACTGGAGGCTGCGTGAGCCCGGCCAGGAACGCCAGCGGGAACATCGGGACGAGCTGGTCGGACGGGAGCAGGACCAGGGCCACCAGCGCAGCGCACGACATCGCCGCGCACGGCAGCAGGACCCGGAACTGGCTGTGCCTGTCGATCAGCCGCCCGACCATCGGCGATCCCCAGGCCGAGGCCGCCACGAAGGTGGCGCTCAGACACGAGCTCACGGCGTAGCTGTGGTCGAGTTCGCGGCCGTGCAGGATCAGCAGGAGGCCGAGGCAGCCCGCCGGCATCCTCGAGATGATGGCGAGCACCAGTGTCGTCCGCGCCTCCTGCGGCCAGGCCGGAGCGCGCCGTTCAGACCTCGAGCGTCGGAGCGAGTCCACCGCTGCTCCGATCCCGCCACCTGGTACCGCCCAGCGTCGGCACGGCGGCGAGCAGCGCTTGGGTGTAAGGATGCTGCGCCCCGCTGAAGATCTGGTCGACGTCCCCCTGCTCCACCATCTCGCCCCGCTTGAGGACGTAGATCTGGTCGCTGACGTAACGGATGACGGAGAGGTCGTGGGAGATGTAGAGCATGGAGATGTTCTGCTCGCGTTGGATCCTGCGGAGGAGGTTGAGCACCACGGCCTGCGCCGAGACGTCCAGCGACGCCGTGACCTCGTCCAGCAGGAGCAGCTGCGGCCGTCGTGCCAGCGCCCGCGCGATCGCGATCCGCTGGAGCTGACCGCCGGAGAGCTGGTGCGGGTACCGGGTCATCAGTGCCGGGTCGAGACCGACCAGGTCGAACAGTTCCCGCGTCCTCGCCAGCGGATCACCGGCCTTCGCCGAGCCCCTGGCGGCGACGCGGACCGCTTCCTCGACACTGATGCCGACATCGACCCGCGGGTTAAGCGAGGAGCGCGGGTCCTGGAACACCATCTGGACCTTGCCGCGGAGCTGGTCGAGCGCGCTGCCACGAGGATTGGTCACGTCCGTCCCGTCGAGCAGGACGTTCCCCTCCGTCGCCCGCGCGAGCCCCATCACACACCGGGCGATCGACGACTTGCCCGAGCCCGACTCCCCGACCAGTCCGACCGTGGTGGCGGCCGGCACGGCCAGGTCGATGTCGGAGACGGCGATGTGGCGCGGCGGACCGGGATAGGTGATCTGGAGGCCCCTGATCTCAAGCATGAACATCCTCCTCGATCGGCGCCGAGGAGAGATCGGCGGGAATGGCCAGGAGCTCCTGGTCCCGGTCGGTGCTCAGATCCGGTACAGCGCGGAGCAGCGCTTGAGTGTAGGGGTGCCGGGCGTTGGTCGCAAGATCCTCCGCGGCGAGCTGCTCGACGATCCGGCCCTCGTACATGACGATCACGCGGTCGCACATCTCCGAGAGCAGCGAGATGTTGTGCGAGACCATCAGCACGGCCGTCCCGGACCGTTGGTTCAGGTCGACCAGCAACTGCACCACCTGTGCCTGGACGGTCACGTCGAGTGCCGTCGTCGGCTCGTCGGCGATGAACAGGCTCGGTTCGGTCATCAGGCCCATCGCGATCATGACCCGCTGACGCATACCGCCGGAGAGCTCGTACGGGTACTGCTTGAGCCGCTTATCGGGTTGATCGATCCCGACGCTGGCCAGACTCGCGGACGCGATCGTCCGGGCCTCGGCGCGCGAGATCCCCCGGTGCGCACGGATCGACTCGACCATCTGGTTGCCGATCCGACGGGCGGGGTTCAGCGAGGCGAGCGGATCCTGGAAGACCATCGCCAACTCGGTGCCGAGGACCGGCCCGAGGTCGCGGTCCGACTCGGCCACGAGATCGTGGCCGGCGAAGACGAGCCGGTCGGCAACCGAGTCCAGCCCCCGCGGCAGCAGCTTCGCAACGGCGAGCGACGTGAGGGTCTTGCCGCTGCCGCTCTGCCCCACGATGCCGACGAACTCACCCCGGTCCACGTGGAACGACACGTTCTTGACGATCGCCAGGCCCTCGACGGTGGAGACCGTCAGGCCCTGGACGTCGAGCAGACGCTCTCTGTTCACGATGCTCAGACCCTTCCATCGAGTCGGCGATGGCCGCGCGGTCGCGTCCGCGCCGACGCGGGGGGGTCGGAGTGCAGCAGCGGGTTCGACGCGCGCGAGATCGCGTCGCCGAGCAGCGCGAACGCGACGCCGCAGATGGTGATCAACGCCGCCGGCCACAACGCTCCCAGCGGGTTCACGTAGAACGACTGGACTCCGGTGGTCAGCATCTGGCCCCAGTCGAACGTCGGGGACTGGACGCCGAGCCCGAGGAAACTCAGTGCGGCCATCGCGATGATGCATTCACCGAAAGCGGAGAACACCACGATGATCAGGCTGTCCGCGACGTTCCGGCCGACGTACCGGGACAGGTGCCGCCTGCGGCTGACCCCGATCACCCGGGCAGCGGCCACGTAGTCGCGGACCATCACGCCGGTGACGAGGGTGTAGGTGTAGCGCGCCAGCCCGGGCGCGGTCGCGACCCCGATCCCGATCACCGCTCCCTTGGCGCCGACGCCGACGATGGTGACGGTGACGATGGCGAGCAGAACGGCTCCCAGGCTCATCACCGTGTCGATCAGGGTCGCACCGACCCGCCGGACCCGCGGCCCACCGGAAGCGATCAGGGCGCCCACCAGGCCGCCGAGCACGATCGCGACGCCCAGCGCGGCCAGCGCGAGCAGGAGGGTTATCCGGGTCGCGGCCAGCGCGCGGGTGAAGATGTCGCGGCCCATGGTGTCGGTTCCCATCCAATGGGATCCCGAGGGCGACTGAAGCGAGATCCCGACGTCCGAGGTGGTCGCACCGCTACCGAAGCCGTGCGGGCCGAGGACGGCGAGCGTCACCAGCAGCAGGACGATGACCAGGGCGGGGATGCCGGTCGGCGTTCGGAGGAGCCCGCCTGCGGTCCGCCGCATCGACGCCGCCTTCACTGCGCGGCCTCACGGGTGCGGGGGTCGACGACTCCGAGAAGGATGTCGACGACGGCGTTGACGATCACGACGGAGACTCCGATGAAAAGGGTGATTCCGATGACGACCGGGTAGTCGTGCACCGTGACGGCGTGGACGAGCTCTGTCCCCAGTCCTCGACGCGCGAAGACCTGCTCGGCGACGACGGCGCCGCCGATGAGGCCGGCGAAGATCAGCCCGGCGCTGGAGAGGGCCGTGGTGATCGCGTTCGGGAAGACGTGCCGCGAGTAGAGCTTCCAGGGCGAGAGCCGCTTGCTCCGCGCGGCCTGGATGTAGGGCTGCTCCAAGACGTCCAGGGTCTTGACCCGCAGGAGCCGCGCCACCAGGCCGGCGGACCCGATGGAGATCGCCAGGGCCGGCAGGATCAGCGCACGGACGTCCGCGTCACCCGCGACCGGGAAGAGCGGCCACTGGATGGCGAAGAAGAAGACCAGGACGGTGGCGATCAGGTAACTCGGCAGCGCTGTCATCGTGCCGGTGGTGGCACTGATGATCGGCTCGAGCCAATTGCGGCCCCGGTCGGTCAGCACGGCGCCGCCGAAGCCGACCACCGCGCCAATGGTCGTGATGAAGACCATGCTGAGTAGCGCCAGCTGGGCGGACGGTCCGGCGCTGTTCCGCACGATCGTCGAGACCGGCTGGCTGTTGGCGTACGACGTACCCAGGTCGCCGTGGGCCAGGCCGACGACGTAGTGCCAGAACTGGCTCGGCATCGACCGGTCGAGGTGGAACTGCTCGCGGATGCTGTCGAGCTGCTGCTGGTTGGCGTGCAGACCGGCGATGATCCGCGCGGGGTCGCCGGGGACTAGGCTGACCAAGAAAAAGGTCACGACCACCAGCATCGCGACCACGAAGCAGAGCCGGAGCAGGCGACGGACCACGAACTGCCCGAGGCTCATCGAACTTCTCCTGCCCGTGGGCCGGGGCGCCGACGCGGGCTGTTGCCCGCGTCGACGCACCCGGACCGGGTCCGCTTGTCAGCGATCGTCACCTAGGCACCCGGATCGAGCGGGTGTCGACGTTGAGGTACGTCGCGGTGAACTGCAGACCGGTCTTGCTGAAGTACTGGACCAGCGACCAGCTCAGCGGCATCAGGTCCGCGTCGGTGAGCAGCGAGGCCTCGGCCTTGTCCCAGAGGTCGCAGCCCTCCTGACCCAGCGTGCCGCTCGCCTCCAGGGCGTACTTGTCGTAGCCCGGGTTGTCGATCTTCGCGATGTTCAAGGACCCGCCCAACGGCGTGCTCACGAACTCCGTGATGCCACCGGGGGCGTAGGACGTCTGGTCGAGCGGCAGGACGAACAGGTCCCAGTCGCCACCGAAGACGAGGCCGTTGATCTGGTCGAAGCTACCGACGTGCAGGTCCACCTCGACGCCGATCGCGCGAAGCGCCTCGGCGATGTACGCCGGACCGTTGCCGCGGCTCTCGTACCCGGCCACCGACAGGGCTAGCGTCTTGCCACCGGCGCCGTAGCCGGCCTCTTCCAGGAGCGCTTTCGCCTTGTCCGTGTCCACCGCGGGCATCAGGTCGGCGTTGTCCTCGGTGTAGCACCGGGTGTTCGGGGTGAAGAGGGTCTTGGACGGCTCGCCGGCGTCGAAGGTGGCCGCACGGGTGAACTTCACGGTGTCGACGGCGTAGGTGATCGCCTGGCGGACCAACTTGTCGGCGGTCGGGAACCCGGAATTCTGGTTCATGTAGAGGCTGGTGGCCATCGACGGTGCGCCGATGATGGCCTTCATCGTGGATTCCAGCCGCTTGGCGTCGGCGCCAAGGACCGGACCGATCGCGACATCGCCGGACGCGACCAGGTTGGCCCGGGTGGTGTCGTCGGAGACCGTCCGGATCAGGATCGACTCCGGCAGCGTCTTCGGGTCCTCGATCGCCGCGTCGTCGCGGCGGGTGAGCGTGTAGGACTGGTTCAGCACGGTGTCGGTCATCCGGTAGGGACCGCTCTCGCCGAGCTCCGGACTCTTGGCCAGGGCGTCGAGGTTCGCCAGGCCCTTCGGGCAGATGATCGGGATCTGGCCGATCCCTGCGAGCAGGTCCGCGTAGGGGGCGTTCAGGGTGATGGTGACGGTGCCGGCGGCGTCGTCTCCGACGACCGACTTCGCACCGGCCGCGCCGAGCGCGTTCAGGCGGCTCTGCGCCCCGGTCTCAGGATCGGCGAACCGCTGGACCGACTTCGCGATGTCGGTGGCAGTCAGAGGGCTGCCGTCCGCGCAGGTCAGGTCGGGCTTGAGCGTCATCACCGCGGAGTCGGCCTTGACGTCCCAGGAAGCCGCCAGGTCAGGGTAGACGACGGTCTCGTCTGCGGAGCTCTTCGCGATGTCGATCCGCATCAGCTTCGCGTAGATGCCGTCGAAGACCTGCGAGGACCCCGTTCCCAGCAGGGACTTGTACGGGTCGTAGGTGTCGACGGCGTCGCGCACCAGGACCGACACCTCCTTCGGAGCGACGTCGGACGCGGTGTTCTCCTTGGGACTCGGCCCGGATCCGCCGGACGAACAGGCGCTCAGAGCCAGGCCTAGAGCCACCACGGTGGTGATTTGAGTCAAACCCTTGGGCATCGCACTCTCCTTGTTGGCGAACAGCTCGGCATCGAGCTTCTCGACTACTCCGCCACCCGGCGGCTTGGGTAAAAGATGGTCGGGCAGGACGCGATGGTCCATCGAGTCGTCCAAGTGCCACCCGACCGGGGGATCTACGTCACATTCGGGGGCCGTCCGAACCGACGGCGCGGCTCACGCGAGGCGCTCCAGCACCATCGCCATGCCCATGCCACCGCCGACGCACATCGACTCGACCCCCCACTGCTTGTCGTGCCATTGAAGGGAGTTGATCAGGGTCGCCGTGATCCGCGCACCGGTCGTGCCGAACGGGTGTCCGATCGCGATGGCACCACCGTTGACGTTGAGCTTGTCGATCGGGATGCCCAGCTGTTGGGCCGAACCCAGCGACTGGACGGCGAAGGCCTCGTTGATCTCGAAGAGATCGATGTCGGAGAGCGCCAGTCCGGCGTTATTCAGGGCCAGGGGGATCGCCTCGACCGGACCCAGGCCCATGATCTCCGGCGAGAGCCCGGTGACCGCCGTGGACACGATCCGCGCCAACGGGGTCAGACCCAGTTCCTCCGCGCGGACGTCGCTCATCACGACGAGCGCCGCGGCGCCGTCGTTCAGCGGGCAGGAGTTGCCGGCCGTCACCGTGCCGTCAGGACGAAACACGGGTTTGAGCTGGCTGACCGCCTCTAGGGTCGTGCCCGGCCGCAGACCGTCGTCGGTGGTGACAACGGAGCCGTCCGGGAGGGTCACCGGAGTGATCTCACGCTCCCAGAACCCCTCCTCGATCCTCTTGCAGGCGAGGTTCTGGCTGCGAACGGCGAACTCATCCTGCTCGGTACGGGACATGCCGATGACCTGAGCGACGTTCTCCGCGGTCTGACCCATCGCGATGTACAGGTCCGGAACGAAACCGCGCGCCCGGGGATCGACCCAGCGCTCGGCTCCCCCGCCGGCCCGTTTCTCGGTGACCGTCTGGGCGTCACCGAAGACCGGGTTCTGACCCTCGGGGATGTCGGCGAAGGCGTTGGCGAACCGGCTCACGGTCTCGACGCCGGCCGAGATGTACGCATGCCCCTCCCTGTCTTGATCGCATGGAAGGCCATCCGGGTGGTCTGCAGGCTGCTCGAGCAGTACCGGTTCACGGTCACACCCGGGAGCCGGTCCATCCCGGAGAGAACGGCCACCGCACGGCCGAGGTTGTTCCCGGCCTCGCCGGCCGGCTGCCCGGACCCGAGGATCAGGTCGCTGACCTCCGCGGGATCCAGCCCCGGGACCTTGTCGAGCGCCGCACGGACCATCTGCGCGGCGAGCTCGTCTGGTCGCATGTCCTTGAGCCGTCCCCGTCCCGCGCGCCCGATGGGCGAGCGCGCGGTGGAGACGACGACTGCTTCGGGGCTCATTCGACGAAGTCGTAGGAGCGGCCCACGATGTAGGGGAGGTAGCCCTCTTTGCCGTCCACCGGGAACGACTCGTTCGGGAGGAAGTTCGCCACCCGCTCGCCAAAGACGGCACCGTCCACCGAGACGATCGGCACCGTGCCGCACGGGTCGCCGGACGTGCTGGTCAGCTCGATCGTTCCGACGCCCTCGTAGCAGGTGTTGTAGTGGGTCTGCACCCTTCCGATCACGACGACCGGGTCGTACTCGAGGTCGGAGGCGTCGCCGTTGAGGAACGCCTTGAGCTGGAGGTTCGTCCGCTGCGTCTCCCTCGGGACGCTCTCGCCGGTGAACTCACCGGAGATCTGGATGACCTTGGTGCCGCCCCGGGCAGCGAAGGCCGTGACCTTGGGCAGGTCGACCTCCATACCGAAGGTGCCGCGCTTCTTGGACTCGCCGTACAGCTCACGACCGAAGATGATGTTCATGTCTCCGCTGAGCAGCATGGTGAGGTCGTAGAAGCCCTCGATGTCCCCGAACTTGGCCGAGACAAAGATCGTGGAGGCGTAGTACGGCATCCCGGCGCCGTTGCCGGTCGAGAACTGGATCAGACCGATCGGCTCGTCCCCCGGGGTGAAGCACGGGGGCAGCACCTCCTCGATGAACTCGCGCGTGGTCGTGAACCACACGTCGATGCCGGTGGAGGTGAACACGCCGTCGTCGACGGCGTCCTGGTACTTCTTGATCTCAGCTTCAGTGAGGCGATAACCCATGAGTTCTTGCCAGCCTTTCGAGCAGCGGTGTACCGGACGTCAGCCGGCGAAGTCGTAGGAGCGACCGAGGACGTAGGAGAGGTAGGAATCCCCGCCCGGGACGGGGTACTTGTCGTGCGAGAAGTGGGACGTCGGCCGGCCGTAGGACCAGCCGTCCACGGAGACGACCGGGATCGTGTCGCACGGGTCCGCGGCAGAACCTCCGAGGGTCAACGCGCCGGTGCCCTCGTAGTACGACTCGTAGTGCATCGTGGCGTGCATCGCGAAGACGATCGGGTCCCACTCCAAGCCGGTGAGTCGGGTGTTCGGAAACGCCTTGAGGTGGAACTGGGTCTGCTCGACCACGCGCGGGCCGAGGTCGTCACCGAACTCCGCCGACCCGGCTGCGAGGGTCACGCCGTGCCGCGTCGTCGCCAACTCGAGGCGCGGAGGCGCCCAGTCCAGCGAGATCTCGCCCTGCTTCTTCGACTCGCCCCACAGCTCTCGCCCGAAGGTGATGCCCATGTCCCCGGTGTGGACGTGGGTGAGGTCGTAGACGCCGAGCATGTCTCGGAACTGCGCCGCCACGGCGATCGTCGACGACTCGAAGACGAGGTCGTCCCCGTGCTGCGAGCGGCCGACCGCCACGACGGCGGTCGGCTCGTCGGGTACGTCGAAGCACGGCGGGAGCACCTCGGCCAGGAAGTCCTTCGTGGTGGTGAAGTTCACCGTCACGCTCTCGCCGACGAACGCCCCACCGCGCACCATTCCTTGGAACTCCTCGAGCTCCTCCGGAGTCAGCCGATAACCCATCTGCAGTCACCTCTCACGTCGAGTCCGGGTGCGCCGGAACCGGCGACCCCAGCGGGACGTTAGCCACGACCGAGCGGTCGAAGGTCCTCCTGGCGCAGCACCGCACCCGACCGGGGGATGAAGTCACCCGAACAGCCCCGGAATGCACAAGACCCCCACCGCATGGTGGGGTCCGGCGCCAGAACAGTGTCGGTCCTGTGGCAGGTGGAGGATTCAAACCTTCGAAGGTATAGACCGACGGATCTACAGTCCGGCCGGCAACCCGAGGGCCTGACCCCGGTTCTTGGACACGCCGAATCCCGCACCCGTGGTGGGGAGGGAGAGAGCGAGATGATCCGAGAATCATGGCCAGGAAGAAATACTCCGAGGAGTTCCGTCGTCAGGCCGTCGACTTGTACGAGTCCACGCCGGGGGCCACGGTCCGCGGCATCGCTGAGGACCTGGGCATCGTGCGAGGCACGCTGCGTCACTGGCTCGAGGCGTACGAGACCGGCAAGAAGACCGCTGCCGACGGGACGCTGACCTCCAGCCCACTGCATGCCAAGCGGACGAAGACGAGCCCGTCAGGGCACGTCGATGAGACACAGGAGCAGAGGATCGTCCGGCTCGAAACAGAGAACGCGCGGTCGGCGAGGAGGTCGTTGTAGTGCGCGGACAGGCCGGTGACCGCGGCGAACGTCGGGCGCCCGTCAAGGCTCCGCCACAGCCCGTCAAGCACTGTCATGACCTTGTTCGCCCCCGCGCTGCAACTCCGACCAGAACACCTGCACGTTCTCCGTGATCATGTGATTAGCGAACCGGATGATCAACACCTCCACTAGACACAATGCCGTCAACTTAGCCTCAATCCACCGACGGTCGTGATGGCGCCGGGCAGAGATCGTCAAGACTTCGTTGACAGCGTGCGGGCATGGACGTTCGTCTGACCTCGGTCGTCAGTGTCGTCCA
>CAYXFT010000006.1:0-37976 GCA_964464335.1 uncultured Aeromicrobium sp. | reverse complement strand
CTCACCCTCGTGGATGAGGCCCAGCAGGATGTGCTCGGTGCCGATGTAGTTGTGGCTGAGCATGCGCGCTTCTTCCTGCGCGAGCACCACGACTCGTCGGGCCCGATCGGTGAATCTCTCGAACATGACGTCCCCTCTGCTGGACTGTTCGTTTCAGCATAGACGTGGGCGAGTGACGCCCACCTACGTGTCCAGATGCTTAACTCAACCTTCACACGGGTGGAGGACTTCCACTGTTCGCTGTCGGCGGAATCGCGGGTCGCGACTGCGGGGCCGGGGAACGGTCAGAAGGCCCGGTGCGTGCCGAACGTCCCCTGCCAGTACGTCAGGGGCGCCTGCGCGCCGGACTCGGCGTGGACGACGTCGATCGTGACGAGCACGTGGTCGCCCGCGGTGATCAGGTCGGAGACCGTGCCGACGACCCAGGCGTGCCGGTCGAGCAGCGCCGGCGCGCCTTGCTCGAGCCGCCAGCCGATGCCGGCGAACTTGTCCGCGGCCTTGCCCGCGAAGCGCAGCGCGATCTGGTCGTGGTGCGCGGCCAGCACGTTCAGGCCGACGGACGAGCCGACCGACAGCCGGGAGAGCAGGTTGGACGTGCGGTCGAGCGAGACCAGCACCATCGGCGGGGCCATCGACAACGACATGAAGGCGCTGACGGTGGTCCCGTGCGGGTGGCCGTCCTCGCCGAGGGCCGTGACCACGCTGACGCCCGAGGCCACGTTGCGCATGGCCGAGCGCAGGGCGCGCTGACGCACGACGTCGGCCTCCGAGGGGGTGGGCGTCGTGGGAGCGGGTTCACGGTGCGTTGTCGTCATCATTGATTAATTTACTCATGTTCGATGCCGACGACGACCGCGCATCCAGTCAGCGAGACGGGGGCCGGCCGTTCAGCGACCGGCGGGCGTCATTTCCAGACCTCGGCGTCGGCGACGATGTCGGTCACCACGGCCGGCAGTTTGCCGCTGGCGACGTCGGCCAGCGTCACGTGCTCGAGCAGCCTGCGCAGTTCGGCGCGCACCGCGATCCAGACCTCCTGCAGCGCCTCGGCACTGCCCTCGTAGGCGAGATCGTGGGGACGTTCGCCGCGCACCGTCGCGAGCGGTCCGTCGACGGCGCGGATCACGTCGGCGATCGAGATCTCGTCGGCCGGGCGGGCCAGCTTGAACCCGCCCGAGGCACCCCGCTGGCTGACGATCATCCCGGCGCGTCGCAGGTCGCCGAGGATCAGGTCGAGGAACTGCTTGGGTATCTGCTGCGCGAGGGACAGCGAGACGGCGGAGGTAGGGCCGTCGCCGCTGCCGGCGAGCTCGATCACCGCGCGCAGCGCATAGTCGGTCCGGGCGGAAACCTTCATCGATCCTCGTCGTCGTGGGCCGTGGCTGGTGGACCCATGTTCCCACATGCACATCGCCGGCACGGGCCGTGGCGACATCTCGCATCGTGGTACCGCCGTCCCGTCGGATCGCGGGTCCTCCACGCTGGGGCGACGAGGACCAGGAGGACCGGTCATGACCTACGCGAACGAGTGGGGCCGCTGGCACGCGGCACGCACGGAGGCGCTCTCGGCGCCGTACGGGCCGTTGGCCGCACTGTGTGTCACGCACGTGCGCGACAGCATCGCCCGATCGCACGACCAGGTCGTCCCACTCGACCAGTCCGCAGACGCGGTCCCGCACGCGGACTGGCGGCTGCGGCTGTCGCGCGCCCGCCTCCAGGTCAGCGACCCGGCGGCCGGGCTGTCCCAGCACCAGCAGGTCCTCGTCGACTCCGAGGGCATCGGCGCCCTCGCCGCGATCGAGGACCGACTGTCCGGGCTCCACCTCGGCGGGTTGGAGTACTTCGAGCCGCACCACGACTGGGTCGTTCCCGCGACGGTGCGCGACCTGGCCGAGCACGAGGTCGTCCGCACGGAGGCTCCCCGGTCCGACGACCGGCCCGCGCGGGCACTCGTGCTCGACGCCGCCGTCTCCTTCGAGATCGACGGCCGGCCGTACGCGCTCGCGGCGAGCCGCGAACCGCGCGGTGCCCTGCACGTCGTCTTCTCCGACCTGACCCGCGGACACGGCTTCCCGGTGCGGCACGTGCACGTCCCGGCACCGGACGCCCACGGCGACACCTACGTCGACCTCAACCGGGCGGTGCTGCCGATCGCCATGATGACGACACGCTTCCCCGTGTCGGCCGCGCCGCCGGGCAACCACCTCGACCTCGCGGTGACCGCGGGTGAGCACCGGCTGTACCTCGACGATCTCGACGAGTTCTCCACGTCCGCCTGAACCGGCTCAGGTCGACGGCAGACCCAACCGCTCCAGCGTCGCCCGCAACACGTGCCGACCGGCCATCGAGTCCGGTCCCGCGAGGCGATCCAGCACCCGTCCGCTCCACGTGCCGGGCAGTCCGTACCGCGCGTTGTAATCGCCCAGCCGCGCGTCGTAGGCGTCGATGCCGGCGTCGGCCGTGTCGGCATCGAACCGCTCGTGGTGCAGGACCGCCTGTTGCGGCAGCCGCGGCTTCACCCCGGCCGGCTCGGTCGGGTCGGGTTCGCCCACCGCGAGCCCGAAGGCCGCCACGGCGTGCGCCGGCAGGCCGAGTTCGGCGGCCACCTCGTCGGGATGGTTGCGGATCGCGCCGACGAAGACCGACCCCAGACCCAGCGACTCGGCCGCGACGACGGCGTTCTGCGCCGCCAGCGCGGCGTCGACGAACGCCAGGATCGTCGACTCCAGGAAGTCGGCCGCCCGCACCTCGACGTCCGAGCGCTCCGCGAGTCGGCGGGCCCGGCCGTGGTCGGCGATCCAGACCAGGAACAACGGTGCGCGGCGGATGAACTCCTGATCACCGGCGAGGGTCGCCAGCCGGGACTTGCGCTCGGGGTCGCGCACGGCGACCACGCTCCACAACTGCAGGTTCGAGGACGTGGGCGCCGACTGCGCGGCCGCCACGAGCGCCGCGATCTCCTCGTCGCTCACGGCCCGGTCCGTGAACCTGCGGACCGAACGGTGCGCCAACTGCAGGTCCAGCACCTCATTGCGCACCGCCAGCGCGAACCCCGGATCGCCGTACCGCTGCACCACCGCCGCCTCGCCCATCTCGGCCTCCGTCCACGTGTCGAACGATCAATCATGAGTAAACAACTTGGAATACTCTATTCAGTCATGAGCGACTCTGACCAGACCGACCCGCGCGCCGAGCGCGTCCTGCGACTCTTCGGGCCCGCCCCGCACCCCTGGGTCCGCGAGACCCCGACCGACCACGACGTGCTGGTGGTGGGCGCCGGCCAGGCCGGACTCGGCATCGGCTTCGCCCTGCGTCGGGCCGGGATCGCCCGGGCGAGCGTCATCGACGGCGCGGCACCCGGCGCCACGGGCGTGTGGGAGACCACGGCGCGCATGAGACGCCTGCGCACCCCCAAGACGTGGCCCGAACCGGAGTTCGGCTTCCCCGAACTGAGCTTCCGCGCCTGGTACACCGACCGGCACGGCGAGGACGGATTCGCGGACCTCGACCGGATTCCGCGACCCGTGTGGGCCGCATACATCGCGTGGTTCGAGCGCACGGTCCGGGTGCCGGTGCGGCACCACACCCGGCTCGAGTCCGTCGAACCCGCCGACGACCACCTCGTCGCGCACCTCGCCGTCACCGCGCCCGACGGCAGCGTCGTCCGGCACCGCGAGACGACCCGCAAACTGATCCTCGCGAACGGCGTGGAGGGCACCGGCGGACCGGCGCTCCCCGCGGGACTGGCCGACCTGCCGCCGCACCTGGCCGCGCACACCGGCGAGCCGATCGACTTCGAGGCGCTCGCCGGACGGACCGTCGCCGTGCTCGGCGCCGGTGCCTCGGCGCTCGATGCCGCGGGTACCGCGCTCGAGGCCGGGGCGCGCGAGGTGCACCTGTTCACCCGGCGGCCCGAACTGCTGATCCAGGGGCCGGCCGGCTTCGGCCCGCAGAGCCTCGGCCACCGCGAGAACTTCCACCGGCGCAGCGACGCCGACCGGTGGCGACTCAAGGTCGCCGCGGCACGCGCCGGGCGCAGTTGCACGCTGGAGTCGGTGGAGCGCTCGGCGGTGCATCCGGGGTTCCGGGTGCACCTCGGCGCGCCGTGGGAATCGGCCGTCGCCGACGGTGACGCGGTCCGGATCGAGGCCGCCGACGGCGTCCACGTCGTCGACTTCGTGATCGCCGGCACGGGCTTCCAGTACGACCCGCGCACCCGACCCGAACTCGCGGCCGTGGCGGACCGGATCGCACTGTGGGGCGATCGCTACCTGCCGCCCGCGGAGTTGCAGGACGCGGACCTCGCCCGCTGGCCCTACCTCGGCGACGCCTACGAGTTGGTCGCCCGCCACGACGACGATGCACCGTGGGCCGGTCGCATCCACGTCTTCTCCGCAGCGGCAGGACTCAGCTTCGGGATCCCGGTCGGGGACACCCAGAGCCTCGCGACCGGCATCCCCCGGCTCGTCGACGCGATCGGGCGAGACCTCTACTTCGAGGACCTGACCCTGCCGCCGCTGCCCGCGCCCGCGCCGGCCGAGCCCGTGTCCTATCGCCACCTCTACCAGCACACGATCTGGTCGCCGGAACTCGCGCCGGCGACGACCTGACGCACGCAGGTCGGCGTCCGAACCCCCCGGACCGGACGCCGACCCTCGCCACCGACCTGTCAGGCGGTGGCGTCCCGGACCAGTCGGCGCTGGTCCGGGAAGGGAAGGCCCAGCCGTTCGCGCAGCGTCGAACCGTGCTCGGCGGGCCGGAACAGGCCACGCTCGACCAGGATCGGGACGACCAGCCGGGCGAATCGCTCGAAGTCGACCGCCGTCTCGGCGTACATGATGGTGAACCCGTCTGCGGCGCCCGCGGCGTGCCACGCCTGCAAATCGTCGGCGACCTGCGCGGCCGTGCCGACCACGAGCCGGTGGCCGCCGGCCGCCGCCCCCGAGGTGCGCCGCACCAATTCGCGCGCCGACAGCGGACGCTCCGCGATGAGGGCGCGCGTGCTCACCTGGAAGCCGATCGACCCGGCCTCGCCGACCGGCACCTCGGGCAGGTCCTCGATCGCGATCGGACGGTCGAGGTCGGTGTCCGCGATGCCGAGGGTGAGCAGCAGGCCTCGGGCCAGGTCGTCGATCGGCAGCGTGGCGTACAGCTCGTCGGCGCGGCGCTGCGCATCGGCCTCGTCCTCGCCGATCAGCACGATGACGCCCAAGGAGACCACCACGTCGTCGCGCTGCCGTCCGGCTGCGGTGGCCCGCGCGCGGATGTCGTCGCGGAACGCGACCGCCTTGGCCTGCGTCTGGGCGACGGTGAAGACGACGTCGGCGAAGTCCCCCGCCAACTGCAGGCCGCCCTCGGACCCACCCGCCTGCACCACGACCGGCCGTCCCTGCGGACCGGCCGGCACGGGCAGCGGCCCGGCCACCGAGAAGAACTCGCCCTCGTGGTCGACCGGATGGATGCGCGACGCGTCGGCGTAGACGCCGGACTCCTTGTCGGCGACGAGCGCGTCCGGTTCCCAGCCGTCCCACAGCCGCGTGACGACGTCGAGGAACTCGTGCGCGCGCCGGTAGCGCGTCTGCTTGTCGAGCGGTTCGGGCAGGCCGAAGTTCGCCGCGGCCGCCGGCGCGTACGTCGTGACGACGTTCACCGCGGCGCGCCCACCGGTGACGATGTCGAGCGACTGGAAGCGGCGCGCCAGGTTGTACGGCGAGTTGTACGTCGCCGAACTCGTGATCACGGCACCCACCCGTTCGGTGATCGCGGTGAGGTGACCCAGCAGGATCAGCGGGTCGATGCCGCCGCCCGGCGTGGACCCGATGTCGGCACCGAGCGCCGGCGCGTCACCGAGGAAGATCGCGTCGAGACCGACCTCGTCGGCGATCAGCGCCAGCCGGCGGTAGTGGTCGATGCTCAGGTGGTCGGCCGGATCGGAGTGCGGCAACCGCCAGGCCGTCCGGAAGTGGCCGGGCGTCATGAGCGAGGCGATGAGGTGCAGGGGCACGGGTCGTTCTCTCCGTTGTCGTGGGGACGGCGCGGTCAACCGACCGGCGTCAGGTCGTGAGCGGGACGCCAGCCGAGTTCGACGGCGACGTCGTGGGCAGCCGAGTGCAGCAGGCGCAGGTGCTCGGCGGGTTCGGGCACGCCGGGCACGAAGCTGACCAGCAGGTCGGTGATCCCCGCGAGCGACGGATCGGCGGCCAGCGCGCCGGCGAGTTCGTCGGGTGGACCGAGCAGCGCGTTGTCGCGCACCAGGTAGTCCGCGACGGACTCGTCGAGGCGGTCCCCGCCCTGCGTGGTCCAGCTCTGCCACCGACGCACGCCGGGCGTGACCAGCCGCAGCGCCTCGTCGCGATCGGGATGTGGGTAGATCGCCCGGGACGCCTGGACCCGCACGGGACGGCGGTCTCCCCACGTCGCGACGTGGGCCTCACGGTGGGCGGCGATCCACTCCGCCTGCGCCCGTTGTGCGTCGGCGACCGTGCCGCCGCGCCACGCGCTCGACCGCGAGAGCTGCAGACCGTCGCCGGCCCGCGCCGCGGCAGCGGCCGCTGCGTGCGCCCGCGTCGGATCGCTCGTGGTGGCCTGCCACAGTCGCGACCGCACGGAGTCACCCGGCGGGTGCAACGACTCGCCGAGGCTGTTCAGCGAGGTGCCCTCGAGCACGGCGTGCAGCCGGTCGACCGAGGCGTCGAACAGGTCGTGGCGGCGCTCCAGGTCGTGCCCGAACGCTTCCCACGCCCCGGGGAACGGCCCGGACCCCACCCCGAGGTCCAGCCGGCCGCCGCTGAGCGCATCGAGGGTCGCGGCATCCTCGGCGACCCGCACGGGGTCCTCGAGGGGCAGCACGAGCACGCCCGTGCCGAGCCGGATCCGCGACGTGTGCTGCGCGATCGCAGCCAGCACGACGAGGGGCGAGGCGACGTGCTCCCGCCCCTGGCGGAAGTGTCGCTGGATCACCCAGCCGGAGTCGTACCCGAGCTCCTCCGCGGCCTGGAACAGGTCGATCGCCTCGCGGTACGCGTCCGCCGGCGGTTGGTCCCGGTCCAGGTGCAGCAGGAAGCCGAGCCGGAACGGGCGACCGTCCTCGACCCCGGCACCGACGGACGCCTCGGCTGCCACAGACCCGACCTCACAGGTTGAGCCCGGTGCCGTGGACACCGTGCTCGTCGATGAGGGCCAACTCGTCGTCGGTCAGCTCCGGGAAGGACAGCGCGCCGAGGTTGTGGTCCAACTGCGCCGTCGAGCTGGCGCCGATGAGGGCCGACGTCACCTCGGGCCGCCGCAGCACCCACTGCAACGCCAGCTGGGCGAGGGACTGGCCGCGGGACTCGGCGATCTTGTTGAGCTCGGCGGTGCGCAGACGGTACGTCTCGTCGATCTGGTCCGGCGTGAGGAACGAGCTGTTCTGCGCACGGGCGCCCTCGGGGATCGTCTCGAGGTACTTGTCGGTCAGCAGACCCTGCGCGAGCGGCGAGTAGACGATGACGCCGAAGCCGTCGTCGGCCGCGGTCTGCAGCAGCCCGTTCTGCTCGGGTCGACGGTCGTAGATCGAGTAGCGGGCCTGGTGGATCAGCAGCGGCACCCCCGCGGCACGCAACTGCTCCGCGATCTCGTGGGCGCGGTCGGGCAGGTAGTTGGAGATGCCCACGTAGAGGGCCTTGCCCTGCTCGACGGCGCTGACCAGGGCGCTGACGGTCTCCTCCAACGGGGTCGAGAGGTCCGGGCTGTGGTGGTAGAAGACGTCGACGTAGTCGGTGCCGAAGTCGCGCAGGCTGTGGTCGAGCGAGGCCAGGATCGACTTGCGCGAACCGCCGCGCAGGTACGGGCTGGGGCCGATCTGGTTGCCCGCCTTGGTCGACAGGATCAGTTCGTCGCGGTACCGGGCGAGGTCCTTGGACAGCACCCGGCCGAAGTTCTGCTGGGCGGCGCGGTGCGGCGGGCCGTACCGGTCGGCGTTGTCGAAGTGGGCGATGCCGAGGTCGAACGCGTGCAGGATGATCTCGCGCTGGGTCTCGAACGAGTAGTCGGTGCCGAACTTCTGCCACAGCCCGAAGGAGAGGGCCGGCAGGTCGAGGCCCGACCGGCCGGTGCGGCGGTAGGGCACCTTGTCGTACCGGTCCGGTGCGGCGGCGTGGGCGGTCTCGTACGTGGGGATGCTCATGGTGTGCTCCGTTCGTGGGGTGGTCAGCGACGCAGGGCCGCAGGTTGCAGGGAGGCGGTGTCGATGCCGGTGTCGCGCTCGAGGAACTGCGTGCCTGGCGCGACGATCTCGTCGATCCGGTCGAGCACGTCGTCGGACAGTTCGACGGTGGCCGCCTTCACGTACGCCTCGAGGTGCTCGTGCGTGCGCGGACCGATGATGACGCTGCTGACGGCCGGGTGGTTGAGCGCGAAGCCGATCGCCAACTCGATGAGGGTGAGCCCGTTGTCCTCGGCCAGGGTCGCGAGCGCGTCCGCGGCGACGAGCTTGTCCCGGTTGCGCTCGAGCGAGACGTCGAAGCGGCCCGGGATCAGGTCGGCACGGGCGGACTCCGGCTGCTCGGCGCCGACGCGGTACCGGCCCGACAGCCAGCCGGCTGCCAGGGGCCCGTAGCTGATGACACCGACGCCGTAGGTGCGCACGACGGGGAACACCTCGCGTTCGACGCCGCGCACCAGCAGCGAGTACGGCACCTGCTCGGTGTGCGGCGCGATCAGGCCGTGCTTCTCGGCGAGCCACTGGGCCTGCACCAACTGGTGTGCGGGGAAGACCGACGTGCCGTAGTAGCGGATCTTGCCCTGCCGCACGAGGTCGTCGAGCGTGCGCAGCGTCTCGAGCAGATCGGTGTGCGGATCCGGCCGGTGCGCCTGGTAGAGGTCGAGGTGATCGGTACCGAGCCGGCGCAGGCTGTCCTCGACCGCCCGGACGATCCAGCGCCGCGAGTTCCCGGCGCGCTGCGGGTCATCGCCGATCTGGCCGTGGAACTTGGTGGCGAGGAAGACGTCGTCGCGGCGGCCCACGATCGCCTTGCCCACGACCTCCTCGGAGACGCCCTGGGCGTAGACGTCCGCGGTGTCGATCGCGGTGACGCCGGCGTCGATCGCCGCGTGGATGATCCTGATGCTCTCGTCCTCGCCCTGCCAGCGGCCGAAGTTCATCGTGCCGAGCGTCAGCGGTGAGATCCGGACGCCGGTGCGGCCGAGGTAGCGATCCCCCTCGAAGGTCATGGCATGCCTTTCAGTGAGTTGATTGTTTTACTCAGGTATGGAGTCTAGAAGAGGCCGGTCGTCGGCGGTTCCTCGTCCGCCAGGTGGTACGCGCCCGCGACCGCGAGCTTCCACTGCCGCGGATTGTGGTTCGCCGCCGTGCGCGCGTTGCGCCAGTGCCGGTCGAAGCCGAGCGCCCGGTCAGTGATCGATCCGCCGGCCACGTCGAAGATCAGCTCGGCGGACCTCAGCGCGGACTCGATCGCCACGGCCCCGGCCTGCGCCACGTGCACCGCGGCGGCGGCGCCCGCGCTGCGCGCCTCGGCACCGGCGAGACCGCGGGTCGACTCCAGTTCCTCGGCGGCCAGCAGGACGACGGCGCGAGCGGCCTGCGCCCGGGCGGCGATCTCGCCGATCGTGTGGCGGACGTACGGGTCGTCGACGCTGCGGTCGGCCGAGCTGTGCTTGATCGGCCGGGCCCTGGTGCGGCCGTACTCGACCCCGTCGTCGAGCGCCCGGGCGGCGATGCCCGCCTCGACCGCTGCGAGGTAGAGCTGGGCGAGCGTGCCGAGCCACGGGTTGTCCGGCTGGGCCTCGCCGACCACGACCGCCTCGTCGTCGTGGACGAGGACGTCGGCGAGCCGGGTGGTCCCGCTCGCGGTCAGCCGCTGGCCGACGGCGTCGAAGTCGTCGAGGCGCTCGACGCCGTCGCGCTCGACGGGCACGGTGAACCGGATGACCTTTCCGTCGAACGTGCGGGCCTGCGCCGAGAACCACGAGGCGTACAGACCGCCTGTGGAGTAGTACTTCTCCCCCGTCACGATCCAGCCGCGGTCGACGCGCCGGGCCGTGGTGGCGACCTCGCCACTGGCACCGCCCGAGCGCTCGTTGCTGGTGCCGGCGAACAGCTCGCGCCGGCGCAGTCCGGCCAGGATCCTGGCCCGGCGCGGCAACGACAGGTCACGACGCACCTGGTCCGCCGTCAGGAACGTCGTCCGCAAGGCCTGGGCCACGTTGGAGTCCGCCCGCGCGATCTCGATCACGAGGTCGGCGACGTCGCGCAGCGTTCCCCCGGCGCCGCCGTCGTGCTCGGCGATGCCGACCAGCGCGATGCCGGCGTTCGCGAGCTCGCGCACGTCGTCGAACGCGTAGTCGCGGGCCTCCTCGCGGTCGCGGGCGGTCGCGGCGAGCCGGGCCAGCACCGGCTCGATCGCGGTCCGGATGCCGGCGACGGTGAGCCGTGCGGCAGCGAGGTCGACCGGGCCCGCCTGGAGCGCGGTCATGCGAGCACCTCGGCGACCT
This sequence comes from uncultured Aeromicrobium sp., assembly GCA_964464335.1. Lineage (GTDB taxonomy): Bacteria > Actinomycetota > Actinomycetes > Propionibacteriales > Nocardioidaceae > Aeromicrobium. Next base: position 27,488 of record CAYXFT010000006.1, on the reverse strand, counting down.
CGCGCAGGCCCAGTGCGGCACGCAGGGTCGGCGCCGGAGCGGCCGCATCGATCAGGCGTGGCACGAGTTCGCGCACGACCGACAGCACCCCGGACACTCCCCCGGCGGGTGCCAGCACGAGACCGTCGAGGCGATGCTGCGAGACCCGTTCGGTCAGGTCGACCGCGAGTTCCTCGACGTCCTCGGCGAGCGGCACCACGACGCGCGCCACGAGGGACACGTCCTCGCGGCGGCGGCCGGTGCGCTCCAGCGCGGCCGTCAGTTCGGTGTCCGCCGTGGCGACGTGGGCACCCTCGACGATCACGACGTCGGCACGCTCGGCCACGGCGGACCAGCCCAGCAGGTCGACGTCCGCGGCGACCAGGACCGGCCGACCCTGCACCGACGACGGGCCGTCGATCGGGCCGGCGACCCGGTAGAGCGCGCCCTCGTGTCCGAGGGGATGGATCAGGGTGTCGTCGGCGACCACGGCGTTGCGCTGGTCGCCCACCAGTGCCGTGCGGGGGAACGTCTGCCACAGTCCGGTGAGGACCCGCGCGTACTCCCGCCACCGTGCGGCCGCGGCATCGGGCGCGGCGGCCGCCTCGGGGTCGGGCGTGGCCGCGTCACTGACCTCGTCGCCCTGCCCGGGCCGCGGGACGACGCCGACCAGACCGGCGGTGGCGCGGTCGAGCGAGAGGACCCGGCGCGCCACGTTGTAGGGCGCCTGGTGGGTCGTCGGCACGTCGACGAACCAGCCGAGCCCGTCCTCGAGTCCGGCCAGGTAGGCCGCGGCGACGGTGGGATCGAGGGCGGAACCGCCCTCGGCGACGTCGACCAGACACAGGGCAGCGACCCCGACCCGGCGCGCCTCGGCGGCGACGGTCGATGCCGCCCCGAGCGGCACCGGCAGCAGGTCCGCTCCGGCCGCCGATTCGCCGACGGCGAGCTCGATCACGATGGTGGTCACGGGGTCGTCCTTCCTCGGCGCGCTCATCGAGCCGCCTCCAGTGGTGCGTCGCCCCAGACGTCCGAGGGGACGCCCGGGAGTCCCAGTCCGAGGTGTCCGCGCAGGGTCGTCTCGTCGTACTCGCGGCGGAACAGCCCACGCCGCTGCAACTCGGGCACGAGCTGCTCGACGACGTGGTCGAACCCCGACGGCAGGACGTCGGGCATGAGGTTGAAGCCGTCGGCGGCGCCGTGCCGGAACCAGGCCTCGATGTCGTCGGCGACCTGCTCGGGCGTGCCGACGACGATCCGGTGACCGCCGCCGCCGGAGAGCTTGCGCAGCAACTGGCCCAGTGTCGGGTTCTCCCGATCGATGAGGTCGCGGATGACGCGGTAGAACGTCTGCGAGCCGCCGGCCGCGTCGGGCTCGACCAGCAGTTCGGCCGGGATCGGCTCGTCGTCGGCCAGCCCGTCGATCGAGAAGCCGAGCTGTCCGGAGAGCCGCTCGCGGGCGTAGGCGTCGGGCAGCAGTTCGTCGAGCAGTTCGCGCCGCTCGCGCGCCTCCGCCTCGGTGCTGCCGATGACGGTCGACAACCCGGGCAGCACGACGATCTCGTCGGGGTCACGACCGAACGCCCGTGCCCCCTCGCGCAGTTCGGTCCGGAAGGCACGGGCCGCGTCGACGTCCTGCTCCGCCGAGAAGATCACCTCGCCGACCCGCGACGCGAGCCGCTTGCCGTCGCTGGAACCGCCGGCCTGCACCACGACGGGCCGGCCCTGCGGCGAGACGTTCGCCGTCCGGTTCGCCCACGACGCGACGACCTGCTCGACGAACCGGGCCGCGCGCCGGTACCGCAGCGCATGGTCGGGCTCGCCGTCACGGCCGAAGTTCGCCGCCGCGACCGGGCCCGCGGTCGTCACGACGTTCCAGCCGAAGCGGCCACCGCTGACGTGGTCGAGGTCGCCGAGACGACGAGCCAACTCGATCGGGTCGTTGTACGACGACGACAGCGTGCCGATCAGACCGATGTGCTCGGTGCGCGCGGCGATGCGGGCCAACACCGTCGTCGGCTCGAGGTTGTTGCCCGGCCGGTGCCGGATGCTCGGGTCGAGCGCGGGACCGTCGGCCAGGAACACCGCGTCGAGCTTCGCGGCCTCGGCCTTGGCCGCGATCGACGTGTAGTGCTCGATCGTGTACGCGGCCAGCCCGTCGGAGCCCGGCAGCCGCCACGAGCCGCCGAAGACCCCGGCGTTGAGGATGTTGACGTTGAGGTGCAACTGGTCGGTCATGAGGCGCTCCGTTCGGCCACCGAGGGACGGTCGCGGTAGTAGCCGGGCTCGGGCGACCGACCGTTGACGAGGTGGTCGCCCAGCACGCGCGGCTTGTAGACGACAGGGTTGTGCGAGGCGAGCGTGCGCGCGTTGCGCCAGTGCCGGTCCAGGTGCACTCCGGCCCGCGCGGCCGAGGAGCCCAGTGCGTCGAATGCATGGGTCGCGGCGTCCAGCACCGCCTCGATCACGGCGACCTGGGCCGCCGAGGTGTCCAGGTAGGCCCGGGTGTAGTTCTCCTCGCGACCGCGCGCGTTCGCCGCCTCCAGCCGCTCGGCGGCATGACGCAGGAGCGTCTCCGCGGTGAGCTGGCGGACCCGCAACCGGCCCACCACCCCGAGCACCTCGGGGTCCTGTGTCGCGTCCTGCGTCAGCGCGTGCAGGCTCGTGCGGGTCCGGCCACGCACGAGTTCGGTCGTCTCGGCGACGATGCTGCGCGCGATCCCGGCGAGGTTCGCCAGGTGCACGATCTGGACGAACGAGTCCAGTCCGCGCAGCGACTCCTTGAACCGGCCGATGTCGCCGTCCTGCTCGACCGGGACGTCCTCGAAGAGCGTCGTGCCGCTGCCGGTCTGGCGTTGGCCGACGCCGTCCCAGTCGTCGACGTGGTCGACCCCGGGATGCCGCGCGGGCAGGACCACGAATCCGCGCAGGCCCGCCTCGTCGACGACCGCGACCCGCAACAGGTCCGCGAACCGGGCGCCGGTGGAGTAGAACTTCGTACCGGACACGACGCGTCGTCCTGCCACCTCGCGGACCCGCGTGGTGATCCCGCCGAAGCCGCTCGCGTCGTGCGCGGCCGCCTCGGTGACGGCCGACGACGGTTCGGACTGCGCGTTGCCGAACACCGCGCCCTCGCCCACGCGCAGGAACCACCGGCGGCGCACGTCGGGGTCGATCTCGGCGCGCAGGATCTCGGTCGTGGTGAAGTGGCCACGCCAGATCTGCGGGATGTTCGAGTCGGCCTGGCCGGCCTCGGCGAGCAGCGAGAACAGCGTCGGCAGGTCGACGTCGAAGCCACCGAACTCCCGCGGGACGCGCAGCCGGCCGAAGCCGGCGTCGGCGAGGTCGCGGACCAGGTCGTACGGATGCTCGTGGTCGATGTCGCGCCGTCCCACGTCGGCGGCGAGCTGGGCGAGGACGGCGCGGATCCGCGGCAGGGCTGCCTGGAGGGTGGCCGGTCGGTCGGTGGTCATGACGCTCCCACGGTGAGTTGGCGGCCGGCGATGGCGTCGAGCAGGTCGACGGTGTAGCGGTCGCGCGGTGACGAGAACACGTGCTCGACGGGTCCCTGTTCGACGATCCGTCCGCGCCGCATCACGGCGACCCGGTCGGAGATCGCACGCACCACGGACAGGTCGTGTGAGATGAAGACGTACGTCAGGTCGCGCTCGGCCTGCAGTCGCTGCAGCAGGTCGAGGATCTGCGCGGCGACCGACACGTCGAGGGCGGAGATCGGCTCGTCGAGCACGAGCAGCTTCGGGTCGCAGACCAGGGCGCGCGCGATCGCGACGCGCTGGCGCTGACCGCCGGAGAGCTCGCGCGGATGGCGCCGCACGAAGTCGGCCGGCAGCGCGGCCGCCTCCAGCGCGGCGACGACCCGCTCCTCGTGCGGACGACGCCGGAAGCGCTCGCGCAGACCGGGCCGCGGCGCGGACGCGCGGACCGGCTCCTCGACGACGTCGTACACGTCGAATCGCGGATCGAACGACGAGAACGGGTTCTGGTAGACGATCTGCACGTCGCGACGCAGCGGCCGGAACTCACGGCGGGACAGGCCGGTGACGTCGGTGCCCAGCAGGCTGACTCGGCCCTCGGAGGCCGTCGTCAGACCCGTGAGGATGCGTGCTGTGGTCGACTTACCGCTGCCGGACTCGCCGACGATCGAGAAGGTCTCGCCGCGACGGACCCGGAACGAGACGTCATCGACGGCGGCGAAGTCGCCGAAGACCTTGCGCAGGCCCTGGACCTCCACGACGGCCGGCACGTCGACCGGGACGGGTTGACGCTCGCGGACCTGGTCGACGCGCGAGGGAACGCTGTCGAGCAGGTGCCGCGTGTACGGGTGCTGCGGTGCGGAGACGACCTCGGCGGTGGGACCGACCTCGACGAGGCGGCCCTGCTGCATCACCCCGATCAGGTCCGAGCGGTCGGCGGCCACCCCGAGGTCGTGGGTGACCAGCACGACACTCGTGCCGATCCGGTGCCGCAGGTCGTCGATCAGGTCGAGCACCTGCTTCTGGACGGTCGCGTCCAGGCCCGAGGTCGGCTCGTCGGCGATGATCAGGTCCGGCTCGGTGGCGATGGCCGACGCGATCAGGACGCGCTGGCGCATGCCGCCGGAGAGCTCGTGCGGGTACTGCTCGAAGCGACGCTCGACCTCGGTGAAGCCGACCAGCTCGAAGAGCTCGTACACCCGGCGGCGCCGCGCCTCCGGATCGAGGTCGGTGTGCAGGCGCAGGACGTCCTCGACCTGGTGGCCCACCCGGCGGACCGGGTCGAGCGACACGGTCGGATCCTGCGGGATCAGGCTGATCGCCCGACCGCGCACGTCGCGCCAGCCCCGGGCGTCGAGCCCGGTCAGATCCTGGCCGCGGTACCGGATGCTGCCCGAGATCACCTCGCCGTTGTCCGGCAGCAGGCCGAGCACGGCGTGCCCGGTCGTCGTCTTGCCCGAGCCCGATTCACCGACGAGGGCCAGCACCTCACCGGGGCCCACCTCGAACGAGACGTCGTGCAGGACGGGACGCAGGTCGCGGCCGAGGCGGTAGCCGACCGTGAGGTCCTCGACCCGCAGCACGGGCTCGTCCGGACCGTGCAGTGCGTGCGCGATGCACGCGTACTCGTGGTTCATGCGGGGCGTCCCTTCGTGAGGTGGCGGGAGATCTGGTTGGTGGACAGGACGACCGCGACGATGACGACGCCGGGCCACAGGGTCAGCCAGCCGCGCGTCGCGATGTAGTTGCGACCGTCGGAGACGAGCCGCCCCCACTCGGGGTCGGGCGGCTGGGCGCCTAGGCCCAGGAAGCTCAGCGACGCGATCCAGATGATGGCGATGCCGAACTGCACCGTCACGAGCGAGAGCGTCGGCGCGAGCGAGTTCGGGATGACGTGCCGCAGCAGGATGTCGCGGGTGGACGCACCGCTGGTGACGGACGCCTCGACGTAGTTGCTCGTGCGGGCGGTCAGCACCTCGGAGCGGATCAGTCGGGCGAACGTCGCGGTCAGCGTCAGCCCGACCGCGACCGCCGCCTGCACGACGCCGAAGCCCAGCAGGACCACGATCACGATCGCGAACAGGAAGCCCGGGATCGAGAGCAGCACGTCGATCGACCTGCCGACGGCGCTGTCGATGAAGCCGCCGAACCACCCGGCGAGCGTGCCCAACAGCGAGCCGAGGAAGGCCCCGACGCCGACGGCGATCGCCGAGCCGAGCAGCGACGCCCGGGCCCCGTAGACCACGCGGGCGTACAGATCCCGGCCCAGTTGATCGGTCCCGAACCAGTGCTCCGCCGACGGCGGCTGGAGCTTGTTGGCGGCGTCGACACCCAGCGGATCCTGGGAGGTGAACAGCCAGGGCACCAGGGCCCACAGCAGCACGGTCGTGACGACCACGACCGCCAGCACGAGCGCCCAGTGGGTGCCGAGCCACCGCCGCAGCCGGGTGCCGCGACCGACGGGTTCGGCGGCCGGCCCGGCGGCCGACGCGACCCGCGCGAGCGCCGCCGCACTGGGATCCTCCGTGGAGGAGAGGAGCGTACTCATGGCATGGCCACCTCGGGTGGGAGCGGACGACGGCTGGGCTCGCTCGCGCCGGCCACGACCGGGCGACGCAGTGCCTTCGCCTTGGCCGTGCGCGCCGTGGTGCCGTCGACGAGGATGCGCGGGTCGATGAACGGGTACGCGATGTCGACGGCGAGGTTGATCAGGACGTACGCGACCGCCGACAACAGCACGACGCCCTGGACGACGGGCAGGTCCTGGGTGCTGACGGCACTGACGGTCAACTGGCCGATACCGCTGCGGGCGTAGACCGACTCGGTCACCACCGCACCGGCGATCAGTTCGCCGAACGCCAGCCCCAGCAGGGTCAGCACCGGCAGCGAGGAGTTGCGCAGCACGTTGCGACGGAAGATGTCGCCCTCACCGGCGCCCTTGGCGTGCTGGACGTGGACGAACGGCTGGCTCCGGGTGCCACGGATCGACGTCGCCAACACCTGCGAGAGCGGTGCCGCCACGACGAGCCCGAGCGTCGCCGCGGGGGCGATCAGCGCCAGGAAGGACCCGTCGTCCACCGACGGGATCAACTGCAGTCGGAACGACAGCAGCTGCAGCACCACGATGCCCACCACGAAGGTCGGCACCGAGGCGAACAGCGCCGGCAGCGAGGCCGCCAGCGACCGGAGCCACGGCCACGGGCCGTAGTTGATCGCCAGCGCCACGGCCGCGGCGAAGGAGATGCCGAAGACCAGCGCCAGGGCCGTCAGCCGCAGCGTGTTCGGCAGTGCATCGCCGATCAACTCCGACACCGGGGCGGCGTTGCTCAGCGAGTAGCCGAGATCACCGTGCAGGGCACCCACCAGACTGTGCAGGTACTGCTCGATCAGCGGCCGGTCCAGGCCGTAGAACTCGAACAGGATCTTGGCGCCCTCCGGGGAGATGTTCGACTCCGGATTCTGGATGCGGTTGGTGACCGCATCGCCCGGCAGGGCGCTGAGCAGGACGAAGGACAGGGTGTAGGCGGCCCACAGCACGAGGGCCGCCTGCCCCACCCGACGTGCGACGTATCGACGCATCGGTCAGATCCTCACTCCGCCAGCCAGGCGTCGTAGAACCACGAGCGACCGGTGGACTCCGTCGAGAAGCCGTTGACCTCGTCGGCCAGACCGAACACCTGCGTCTCGTCGTACAGCGGGATCGAGTACGCCTGTGAGTAGATCCGCTCCTCCACCGCTTGGATGGCGGCCTTGCGCTGGTCGGTGTCGAACTCGGCGGCCTGCGCGTCCAGCAGCGTGTCCAGCTCGGCATCGGCCGGGACGTTGTGCAGGCTGTTCTGACGATCACTGCCGTACGCGGTCCTCAGGACACCGGGCTCGGCGGTCGAGGTCTGGCCCTGCGTGAACAACCAGTCCGACGGGTTCGCGGCCAGCTGGGCCTCGTAGTCGGTCAGGGACGGGCTCGTGATCTTGACCTCGATGCCGGCCTTCTTCCACTGCGACTGCAGCAGTTCGAGCACCGACTGCGAGACCTGGTAGTACGGAGCGACCCGCAGGTGGAAGGTCAGCCGCTCACCGTCCTTCTCGCGGATGCCGTCCGATCCGGCCTTCCAGCCCGCCTCGTCGAGCAGGGCCTTGGCCTCGTCGAGGTCGTACTTCAGGTACGAGCTGACGTCGCCGCGCAGCGGGGTGCCCTTGGTCAGGGCGCTGGACGGGACCGGGTAGTTGGGCGACAGGACCGTCTCGTTGATCTCGTTGCGATCGGTGGCCGCCTGCAGCGCCCGGCGGACCCGGACGTCCTGCGTGGGCGCACCCTTCTTGTCACCCTGGACCGCGAGGTCGTTCGTCTCACCCTGGACCGGAATGGCGACGAGCTTGCCGCCACCGGCCTCGACGGTCTCCTCGTCGTACGGCGCGATGTTGCGCGAGATCTGCGCCTCGCCCGACTGCAGGGCGCCGACACGGGTGCCGGCCTCGGGCACCGTCTTGAAGACGATCTTCTTCAGGTAGGCCTTGCCCTCGTGGCCCGAGCCCTCGGGCGCCCAGTCGTAGTCGTCACGACGAGTCAGCGTGACGCCGGTCGTGCCGTCGACCTCGGAGATGACGAACGGGCCGGTGCCGATCCAGTTCTTCGCCTGGCCCTGGCCATTGGCGTCGAGCTCGACGAACTCCTTGGCCAGGATCGAGCTGGCGCGGTAGTTCGACAGGACCTGCAGGAACGCGGCGTTCGGCTTGGACAGCTTCACCGCGACGGTGTGGTCGTCCACGACGTCGGTGCCCGCGTAGTCGGTCCAGAACGGGTCCGGCACGATGCCGAGCTTCTCGTTCCCGTGGCCGTGCTGGTCGAGGTTGGCCTTGACCGTCTCGGCGTCGAGCGGGTCGCCGTTGCTGAACGTGACGTCGTCGCGCAGGACGAACGTGTACGTGAGGTGGTCGTCGCTGATCTTCCAGGACTTCGCGAGCCACGGCGCGAACTCGCCGGACTCCGGGTCCTGCCAGATCAGGCGCTCGGCGACGTTGTTGGCGACCTGGCTGTTGGACCAGATCGAGTTCGTGGGCAGCCACGCGGTGTAGTCGACGGGATCGTAGAACGTCAGCGTTCCGCCGTAGACGGGATCGCCGGCCTCGGTGGACGAGGAACCGCCACCGCAGGCGGCCAGCGTCGTCGTGAGCGCGGCGGCGACCGCGGCTGAGGCCAGTACTCGGCGGAGTCGGAGCTTCTTCATCGGGGGTTCGTGTCCTTCTTCTCGGTGGCGGCCCCGGGGGTACGGCCGGCGCCCTGTCTCATCAATGTTGAGTATTTCTATCACCTTTATTTTTTTGATTAAGATGAGTGTCCAGATACCGGTCACCACCGATCGGCGAGCACGGGTGCGATGTCGGATCGGCCCGGAATGGGAGCAGAAGATGACCCTCACGAACACCGAGGTCCTCGAGCCCGTCGCGGCCGTCGACGCCGCCGACACCCACCCGCTGGTGGTCCGGATCCGCGAGTACGTCGACACCGTCCTGCGCCCGGCAGCGCTGCGGACCGACCGCGACGGCGTCGACCGCGCACGGATCGACGAGCTGGCCGGACTGGGTCTGCTGAACCACCTCTCCTCACCGCGGTGGGGCGGCGCCGACGTCGACCGCGCGACCGACCGCCGCCTGCACGAGCTGATCGCCGGGGGCTGCTTCAACACCTGGCTCGTTTGGGCCCAGCACGCCTCGCTCAACGGCCGGCTCTCGGCGTTGGAGCGTCACGGCGATCCCGGCTCCGATCTCGTGCGGCGGGCGTTGCGTGGCGAGATCCTGCTCGGAGCCGGCGTGAGCGACGTGCGCCGCTTCCCCGACAAGTACGTCCACGCGTCCCGCGTCGAGGGCGGCTGGGTCTTCGACGGCACGATCTCCTGGGTCAGCGGCTGGGGCCTGAACGCCGCGATCACCGTCGGGGCGGTCGAACCGACGACCGAGCAGGTCGTCACGGCACTGGTCACCGTCGGCGACAGCACCACGTCGGACGCACCACTGCGGCTGGCCGCCGTGGGCGGCGGCCGCACCGAGCGGGTGCGGCTGACCCGGACCTTCGTGCCCGCCGAACACGTGCTGACGATCCAGCCCCTGGAGCAGGCGCGGTACGAGGACATCGGCGTCGCGAGCGACGCGCGCAGCCATCACTTCGGCCTCGCCGAGACCGTGCTGACCGAACTGGAGCATTCCGCCGACGAACCCGCCCGCCGGGTCGCCGCGACGTGGCGGCCGCGCGTCGCCGACATCCGCCGCACCGCGTACGCGCTGGCGGACGAGTCGGCCGAGCGCGGCGGCGGACCGCACCGGATCGACGAGCGACTCGCCACCAAGGTCGCCAGCGGCGAGGCCCTCGCCACCCTGACCCGCGCCCTGGTGATCTCCCGCACCGGTCGCGGCCTGGCCGACGACGACACCGCCCAACTGCACGCCCGCTCGGCCCTGTTCGTCCTCGTGCAGGGCCAGACCGCCGCCGTCCGCCACGCCCAACTCGACCAGCTCGCCCGCTGACCACCCCCGACCGACAGGAAGATCCATGACCGCCGAGTACCTCTGGTACATCCCCAACCAGACCACCCCCGGGCACCGCGGCGACGACGTCCGCGCCGGGCACAACAGCCTCGAGACCCTGACCGAGCAGGCCCAGGCCCTGGAGGACCACGGCTGGCGCGGTGCCCTCATCGGCACCGGGTGGGGCCGCCCGGACACCTTCACCGTCGCGGCCGCGCTCGCGACGCGCACCACGACGTTCGAGCCGCTCATCGCGGTCCGGCCCGGCTACTGGCGCCCCGCGAACTTCGCCTCCGCCGCCGCCACCCTCGACCAGCTGACCGGCGGTCGCGTGCGCGTCAACGTCGTGTCCGGCAAGGACCATCTCGGCGCGTACGGCGACCACGACGCCGACCAGGCCCAGCGGTACGAGCGCACGCGCGAGTTCATCCAGTTGGTCCGCCGACTGTGGACCGAGACCGAGGTGACGTACACCGGCGAGCACTTCCAGGTCTTCGACTCGACCGTCGAGCCGCGCATCGCCGCCCGCCCCGGCCGCCCCCACCCGACGATCTACTTCGGCGGGGCCTCCGGGGCGGCCGAACGGGTCGCGGCCGCGGAGGCCGACGTCCAACTCTTCTGGGGCGAGCCACTCGAGGGCGTGCGCGAGCGGATCGAGCGGCTCCGGGCGCTCAGCACCGAGGTCGGCCGCGAGCACGCCCCGCTGGAGTTCGGGCTGCGCATCACCACCTTCGTGCGCGAGACGACGGAGCAGGCGTGGGCCGAGGCGGAGGCGCGGGTCGCCGAGATGGCCAGGACCGCCGGCGAACCGCCCCAGAACCCGCACCGGGCCGCCGCGGTCGGGCAGCAGCGCCTGTTCGACCTGGCCTCCCGCGGGGAGGTGCTCGACGACAACCTCTACACGACCCCCGGTCGCTACGGCGGCGGCGGTGCCGCGACGACGTGGCTCGTCGGTTCGGCCGAGGACGTCGCGAAGTCCCTGCGCAAGTACCAAGACCTCGGCGTCACCCATTTCGTGCTGTCCGACACGCCGTATCTGCGAGAGATCGCCCGCCAGGGCGACCAGCTGCTGCCGCTCCTGCGCGGATGAGCGCCGGGACCACCACCGGCACCGCGGGCGCGGCCGCCGTCCGGTCGACGTCATGGCGACGTCTGGTCGTCGTCTTCGCCGTCACCAACATCGTCGGCTACGGCGCGCTGATCCAGTCCTTCACGGTCCTGCTCCTGCCGATGTCGCACGACCTGGGTGCCTCGCGCACCGCGATCGCGGGGGCGGCCACGATCTCGACGCTGGTCGGGGCGGTGGCGGCGATCCCCGTCGGCGCCCTGCTGGACCGATACGGCGGACGCGCGCTGATGTCCTCGGGCTCGGCCGTGGGCGTCGTCGCCGTCGTGCTCTGGTCGCAGGCCGACTCGCTGACCGACCTGTACACCGCGTTCGTGCTGGTGGGGCTCGCCCTGACCATGTCGACGTACGAGGCCGCCTTCGCGGTCCTGGTCGTCGCCACGCAGACGCGACACCGCGACACCGCGATCGTGTGGGTCACGATGATCACCGGGCTCGGCACGAGCCTGTACTACCCACTCGCGGGCTGGCTCGAAGGACAGTTCGGCTGGCGCTCGACGCTGCTCCTGCTGGCCGGATCGCTGGCCCTGATCGCCGTCCCGGCCCACCTCGTCGCCGTCCCGAACCGGGCCAGCCATCGACGGTCGGTCACGACACGCGTCGGAGTGCCCCTGGGCAACGCCCTGCACGACACCCGGTTCTGGCTGCTGTGCCTGGCCTTCGTGGCCGAGAGCGCCGCGACCTCGGCGTTCCTCATGGTGATGGTGACGTACTTCCGCGACATCGGACACTCGCCGGCGACCGCGGCGACGCTGCCCGTCGTGGTCGGGTTGGTCCAGATCAGCTCCCGGCTGGCGCTGGCACCACTGGCCCGCAGGGTCGGCATGACGACGGTCACCGCGGTGGCGTTCGCGATCCAGGGCTGCGGCATGCTCGCGCTGCCACTGGTGGGGCTCTCGATCCCGCTCACGCTGGCGTGCGTCGCGATGTTCGCGGTCGGCTACAGCGTCGGCGTCGTCGCCCGGCCGTCGATCGTCGCCGACTCGTTCGGGGTCGCCCGGTTCGCCAGCATCCTGGCGATGATGACCGTGCCGATCGCGCTCGCGCGGGCCGGGGCGCCCCTGCTCGCCACGTGGCTCGCCGACTGGCGCTTCCTGATCGTGCTTGGTACCGGCACCGTACTGTCGGCGTTCGCCCTCGTGCCGCTGGCACGACGTCGGACCGAGGTCGCGTCATGACCGGCCGCGTGATGCACCTGAACGTCAACGCGGCCGCCGCCGGCGTCCATGCCGGGTCGTGGCGGTGGCCCGACGCCGATCCGTACGCGTTCTACGATCCGGCGCACTACGCCCGCATCGCCCAACTCGCCGAGCGCGGCCGGCTCGACGCGGTGTTCCTCGCGGACAACTCGTTCCTGCGCTCCGAGACGTACCCGACGTTCAGCCTCGACCCGCTCGTGATCGTGGCCGCGATGGCGGCGGCGACACGGCACGTCGGGCTGATCGCCTCGGTCTCGACGACCTTCCACCACCCGTACACGATCGCTCGGGCGCTCACGTCCCTGGACCATCTGAGCGGCGGCCGCGTGGGGTGGAACGTCGTCACGACCCGCAATCGGCCGGCGGGCCACAACTACGGCTTCGAGGAACTCCCCGACCGGGTCACCCGCTACGCCCGCGCCGCGGAGGCGGTCGAGGTCGCACTCGCGCTGTGGGACAGCTGGGAGCCCGGGGCCCTCGTCGGCGACGTGGACGGCGGGGTGCTCGTCGATCCCACCCGGATCCGCCCGATCGACCATGTGGGTGAGCACTTCCGGGTCGCCGGGCCGCTGCAGGTCCCGCCGTCGCCGCAGGGTCGTCCGCTGCTCGCGCAGGCCGGCGGCTCGGCCGGCGGGATCGCCCTGGCCGCGCGGTTCGCCGATGCCGTCTTCACGTCCCAGCCGGCCATCGCCGAGGCGCGCGCCTTCCGCGACCGATTGTCCGCGGCGGTGCGCTCCGAGGGTCGCGACCCCGACGCCGTGGCCGTCCTTCCGGGGGTGTCGCTCGTGCTGGGTGCGACCGAGGAGGATGCTCGCCGGCGCCTGCGGGACCTCAACGACCTCGCCCCCTCGACCGACCGGGTCGCCGCGTTCGCGGCCTGGGTCGGCGTCGACGCGAGCGACCTGCGGCACGATCAGCCGTTCCCTCTGCACCTGCTGCCCACGTCCGATCCCACCTACGGATCGGTGGGCTTCGACGCCACGACCCGCTCGTACCTCACGGCGAATCGCGAGCTGACCGTCGGCGACCTGATCGAGCGCGGGCCGTTCGGACACTGGCGGCTCGTCGGGACCCCCGAGCAGGTCGCCGACGAACTCGAGGTGTGGTTCACGACCGGTGCCGCCGACGGGTTCATCCTGTTGTGCGACAGCTACCCGAGCGGCCTGGAGGACTTCGTCGACCACGTCGTCCCGATCCTGCAGGCGCGCGGACTGGCCCGACGCGAGTACGAGGCCGACACCCTGCGAGGCCATTACGGCCTCGCAGGGTCGGACTGACCGGGACTCAGCCCCGTGCGGTGCGGTCGCCGCGCGGGCCGTCGTCCGGACCGCTCCAGCGATGGGACCCGTCACCGCAGTTCAGCGTCCCGTCCGGCATCGGCGGGATCGGCTTCGGGTCGGGCTCGGCCTGGACCTTGACCAACGTGTTGATGCTGACGTGCGGCCACTTGATCCGGCCCGGTCCGCCGTCGAACCGGCTGAAGAAGTCCAGCTGGACGACCTGCGCGTACTGCAGGCGGAGCGTCGTGCTGCCGTCGGCCTCCTCGACCTCCTGGATCCAGAACGTCGACTTCATCTCCGAGGCGTTCGCCTGGCGGACGATGAACGGGACGTTCGAGATGCCGCCCGTCGCGACGGTGCTGTCGAACTCCAGCCGCGTCGTGCGGACGATGTTGACACTCTGGTTCGCCACCGCCAGCAGCGCCGTGGGGTCGGTCGGGTCGAACAGGTTCCGGAACGGGTTGTCGTGGAAGTGCTTGTACGGCAACAGGTACGGATTGTTCTCGATGTCCGGGTCGACCCCCAGCGGCAGCGCGTTGATCGGCGGGATCGTCGGCGCCCCGTCACTGACCACGGCCGTGCCCAGACCCAGCACGGAGTCGCCGTGCGGGATCGTGGCCAGCCGCGCGATGTCGACGACGTCCTCGTTCAACGGGTCGGACATGTTCAGGAACAGGCCCGGCTCGTGGTGGATCGCCAGGTCGGGCACACCGGCCAACCCGGAGACCGGGAAGTCCTCGGCCACCAACTGCTTGATGCCCTGTTCGTAGTCGAGCGTGACGAGCAGCTGGTCCTTGGCCGGGATCACGCCGCTCTCGGCCGGGCCGATGCCGCGGTTCGGCACCGCCTTGTCGACGAGGCTGAACGTGAGCTTCTCGTTGTACTGGTTGAGCAGCAGGCGGTAGGGCGGCCGGAAGGTCGCGCCGGTCGGCGGACCGAACGGCAGCGCGATCATGTTCCAGCCGCGTCCGGCCAGGTCGGGCTCGTTGGCCCAGACGCCGGGCAACAGGGCGAACGGACCCAGATCCGGGTCGCCCGTGACCGCCGTCTGGATCTGGCGGCCTTCGGTTTCGAGTCGTTGGACTTGCTCGGTCTTGAGATTCATCGGAGGGACCCCCAGGGGAGCATTGCGTGATTCCGACGCTCTCCCGGGACTACTGCCACCCGCCGGACTGACACGGTTGAGGAGGTGTCAGCCGCCGACGTTGATACGACAGGGTGTCAGATCGTTGCTACTCGCGACGTTGGATCGGGAACAGGATCGCCTCGCGGATCCCGATCCCCTGCAGCAGCATGACCAGCCGGTCGACGCCGAGCCCGATGCCGCCGGCCGGCGGCATGCCGAACTCGAGCGCACGCAGGAAGTCCTCGTCGACGTCCATGGCCTCGGGGTCGCCGGCAGCCGCCAGACGGGCCTGCTCCTCCAGACGTTCGCGCTGGATGACGGGGTCGTTGAGCTCCGAGTACGCCGGCGCGAGTTCGACCCCGTTGATGATGAGGTCCCACGCCTCGACCAGGCCCGGCGTCGTGCGGTGCTTCTTGGCCAACGGCCGCACCGACTCGGGGTAGTCGCACACGAACGTCGGCTGGATCAGCGCGTGCTCGACCAGCTTCTCGTACAGCTCGAGCACGATCTGGCCGGCGTCCCAGCCGTCCTGCAACGCCACGGAGTGGTCGCGGGCGACCTCGCGCAACTGCTCGGCGGGAGTGTCGGTGTCGATCGCGACACCGGTCGCCTCGCGCACGAGTTCGTGGACCGTGGCGCGACGCCACGGTGCCTCGAGGTCGATCGTGGAGCCGTCGCGTCCGGGCACCTGGGTCCTACCGACCGCACGAGCCGCGTCGACGACGAGGTCGCGGACCAGGTCGGCCATCGTGTCGTACGAGCCGTAGGCCTCGTACGCCTCGAGCATCATGAACTCGGGGTTGTGGGTGTTGTCGACGCCCTCGTTGCGGAAGGTCTTGCCGATCTCGAAGACCCGGTCGATGCCGCCGACGAGCGCCCGCTTGAGGTGCAGTTCGAGGGCGATGCGCAGCAGTTCGGGCTCGTCGAACGCGTTGAGGTGCGTGTTGAACGGGCGCGCCGCGGCGCCTCCGTTCGTGTGCTGCAGCACCGGGGTCTCGACCTCGATGTACCCACGGCGGTCGAGCGTGGCCCGCAGCGACTTCAGGACGGCGGCCTTGGCCCGCACGTTGTCGCGTGCCTCGGCCCGGACGATCTCGACGAGGTAGCGCATGCGGGTGCGCGCCTCGTCCGACAGCGGCTTGTGCTCGACGGGCAGCGGGCGCAGCGTCTTGGCCGCGATCGTCCACACGGTCGCCATGACCGACAGCTCGCCGCGCCGGCTCGTGATCACTTCGCCCGTGACGGCCAGGTGGTCGCCGAGATCGGCGAGCGCCTTGAACTGCCCGAGCGACTCCTCGCCCACCTCGGCCAGCGACAGCATCGCCTGGATCTCGGTGCCGTCGCCCTCGCGCAGACGGACGAAGCAGAGCTTGCCGGTGTTGCGCAGGAAGATGACGCGGCCCGCGATGGACACGACCTGCCCGGTGTGGGCGTCGGGGCCGAGCGCCTCGGGATCATTGCCCTCGACGACCTCACGGATCGTGTGGGTGCGCTCGACCAGCAGCGGATAGGGATCGATGCCCGCGTCCAGCATGCGCTGGCGCTTCTCCCGACGGATCCGCAACTGCTCGGGCAGGTCGTCGTCGAAGGAGTCAGGCGTCTCGGTCACGAGGCATGATTCTACGCGCGCGTTCCGGCCACCCGGCGGGCACCGGACCGTGCTGCGCCGTCACCCGCGCCGAGGCGAAGTCTCAGGCCTCGCCGCCGACGACCGGGTCGGCCACCCGCAACCCCAACAGCCCGGCGACCCGCAAGACCTGCCGATCATGTGAGACGACCACCGTGTCCCCGCCGAGGACCACCGCCGTGGCGAGATGAATCGCGTCGAGCGTCTTCACGTGCTCGGTGATCGCCTCGGCGGCGGTGAGTACGCCCTCGGTCACGGGCACGATTCCGAGATGATCCACGATGAGTTCGCGTTCGGCAACGGGCCGCCCCAGGCGTCGCAGCACGCGGGTCAGTTCGGTCCGCAGGATCCGCGATGCCACGACCTCGGAATCTGGGTCCTCGGTCACCGCGTCAAACCACGACGCCGCGGCCAGGTTGCCCTGCAGGGCGTGCACCGCGACGGAACTGTCGAGGCAGTACCGCGTCACCACTCCGAAGACATTTCGCGGAGCAGCGCCTCGGTCTTGTCGTGCGAGTAGTCACCAGCGATGTGACTCACCAGATCAGACGATCCCGAAACCTTCGCCGGCGCAATGCGGAGCAACGCATCGTCATCGGGTGGCACCAGTTTCGCGACCGGGCGACGGTGTTTGGTGACGACCAGCGATTCCCCCTCCGCCACTCGCTCCAGCGCAGACGTGGGGTTCTGTCTCAACTCGGCCACGGTGATCGACTCCATGTATCCAGCATGCAACGAAAATCTAGGTA
This sequence comes from uncultured Aeromicrobium sp., assembly GCA_964464335.1. Classification (GTDB taxonomy): domain Bacteria; phylum Actinomycetota; class Actinomycetes; order Propionibacteriales; family Nocardioidaceae; genus Aeromicrobium. The sequence goes on along the minus strand of CAYXFT010000006.1, from coordinate 10,389 downwards.
AATCTACTTTTTGGTTGATACGCACGGCGCGGCTCGAGCCTGCCTCGACATGTTCACTCCCTCACGTACGCGTGGACACGTTCTCCGCGTCAACGGAGATGATCCTTTGAGCGCATCCGTACAACTGCGCCCGATGATCCACGAAGGCGCGAATACTGCCTGCATGACCCGGACCACGACGATCGTCGCAGCCGCCACCGACAGGCCCAGCGAATGCGTGTGACGAGCCCGCTCGACGCAGCGCGCGCAGTCTGGGCGAAGACGGACCGGCTGGATCCGGACCGGTGGCTGTCGCTGCCCCAGCACCTGACGGACTCCTTCGAGGTCGCCTGCTGGCTGTGGGAGAACCGGCTCGCGCCGCACGTCCGTCGCCGGCTCGCGCAGACGGTCGGCGGCGAGGACACAGCGCGGGCACTCGCCACCTTCCTCGCGGGCGTGCACGACATCGGCAAGGTCAGTCCCGCCTTCGAAGTCCAAGCGATCAGCACCCCCGGCCACGAGTACCTTGGCGGCCAACTTCGCGATGCCGGCTTCACCATCGAATCGCGCGTCGCCCTCGAGAGGCACGCCGCGCGTCACGAGTTGGTGGGACAGCTTGCACTTGGCCAGTGGCTGCGCGACGTGCACGGCTGGGACTCGGACTCGGCCCGCTCACTCGCCTCGGTCGTCGGCGGTCACCACGGGAAGTACCCCGCCCGCGCAGCGCTGATGCGCGCGCGGGAACGACCGCACCTGGTCGGCGAAGGTCTCTGGGAGAACGTCCGGCGTGCCGTGCTCGACGACCTCGCCGACCGCACCGACTTCGCGGACGTGCTCGCGCACGCTCGGCCGATCGAGATCGACGCGCCCGGCCAGGTGCTCTTGACCGGCTTCGTGATCATGTCCGACTGGATCGCCAGCAACGAGCGATTCTTCGACTACAACCCGCTGGCGACCGACCTGGACACGCGCGCACCCGACGCACTGACCCGGCTCGACCTCACACCACTGTGGTCACCCCAGCCACCGCCGAGCGCGATCGACGACCATCTACACGCGCGTTTCGATCTACCCGAGGCGGCGACGGCACGGCCGGTGCAGCGGGCGGCGGCCGACCTACTGGAGGCGACTGACGCGCCCGGCCTGTTCATCATCGAGGCCGGCATGGGCGTCGGCAAGACCGAGGCCGCGCTCCTGCTCGCCGAGCGCCTCGCCTCCCGCCTCGGCTTGTCGGGCGTCTTCTTCGCGTTGCCGTCGATGTCGACGAGCGACGCCATCTTCACCCGCGTCCTGAACTGGGTCCACCGGCTGCCCGACTTGACGGGAGAACGCACCAGCGTCCGCCTTGCGCACAGCAAGGCGGCACTGAACGACACCTACGAGGACCTGCTCGCGCGCGGGCGCATCTCCGGCATCGCGGAGGACTCGGACTCCCACAACCCCGAGGTCATCGCACACACCTGGTTTCACGGGCGTAAACAAGCACTCCTTGCCGACTTCGCCGTTGGCACGATCGATCAGGTGCTCATGGCCGCACTCCAGAGCAAGCACGTCATGCTCCGACACTTGGGCCTTGCCGGAAAGGTCGTCATCGTCGACGAATGCCACGCCGCGGACGAGTACATGGCGGTGTACCTCGACAGGTCGCTGGAGTGGCTCGGCGCCATGGGGGTTCCGGTGATCCTGCTGTCGGCCACCCTCCCGGGTCGAAGGCGCGCGGCCATGGCCGAGGCCTACGACGTCGGGCGAGGGGCCACGACACGACGAAGGCTTGCCCGTCCCGGCTCGCCCTACGACGCGCTACGTGCCGACGAGCGATATCCGCTGCTGACCGCGACGACCAGCGGGCCGCCGCTGACGGTTGAGGTGGAGACGGAGACTCGTTCGAGCACGTTGACCGTCACGGCGCTCGACGACGACTTGAACTCCTTGGCTGACTTGCTGGGTCACCGCCTGAGCGATGGCGGGTGCGCCGTCGTCATTCGGAACACGGTGACCCGCGCGCAGGAGACGTTCCGACACCTCCGTGACAAGTTCGGAGAGGACGTGACGCTCACCCACTCCCGCTTCGTCACCACCGACCGCATGGCGAACGATCGACGTCTCGTGCAACGTTTCGGCCCGCCGGAGCACGATTCCGAGCGGCCGCTACGCCACATCGTGGTGGCCACCCAGGTCATCGAGCAGTCCCTCGACGTCGACTTCGACTTGATGGTCACCGACATCGCTCCCCTCGACCTGATCCTGCAGCGATCCGGCCGCCTGCATCGCCACGACCGTAATAGCCGGCCTGCCAAGGTGGCTGAACCTGAGCTCTTCGTCACGGGCGTGGACTGGCAGACCGACGTGCCAGAGATCGACCCCGGTGCGATCAATGTCTACGGGGAGGATTCGCTGCTGAGATCCTTGGCGGTCCTGGACGTCACCTCACGGCCACGGCTGAACCTTCCGGGGCGCATTGCGAAGTTGGTCCAGTCGGCCTACGCGGATCAGTGCCCGGTGCCTCCGGGCTGGGAGGACCGTGCGGCACGGGCCGCCCGGAGCGCGGCGATCACGCGGACAAAGCGAGAAGGGGATGCGGCTGCGTTTCTCCTCGATCCTCCCTCGCAAGAGAACCTGAACGCGTGGGACTGGCAGACGCCAGGCGACTGGAAGTCCGAGACCCGGGGTCGCGCAGCCGTTCGCGACGGCCGTGAGTCCGTCGAGGTGATCGTCGTCCAGCGACGCGGAGACGGACACGTCTACCGCTGGAACGCGCCTGAGGGGGAACCGCCACTTCCGACCGGCGCCTGCCCTGAGCACGAGCAGGCACGACTTGCCGCCAGAGCGACGGTCGTACTGCCCCCGGCCCTGACTTACCCCGGACGCATCGACCGGACGATCGCCGAACTGGAGACGCACTTCTACTTCGAGGAGTGGCAGGCGTCGCCATGGCTTCGCGAGCAACTGATTGTCGAGTTCGACGAAAACGGTCGGTGCGTTCTGGCAGATTCTGACCTCACCTACGACGCCCTCACCGGCCTCAGCCTCCAGCCCCGACCTGCCGAGGGAAAGGACGACCATGAGCATTGACCTCGCGGGCCCCGCGTTCAACCTGATCGACGAGCCCTGGATCCCCGTCATCACGGACGCCGGCGCTGCGGACTGGTCGATCCGTGAGGCACTGACCAGCGCGACGCAGGCGCATCGCATCACGGGCGAACTCTCGACGGAGATGTTCGCCATCCATCGGCTTCTGCTCGCGATCCTGTATCGCGCCCTCGAGGTCGACGAACGCTCGTGGCGACGATGGTGGCGCGACCGGCGCCTGCCGGAGACCGAGATCGTCGAGTATCTGGACACCTTCCACGATCGCTTCGATCTGCTCGATGACGAGCGACCCTTCTTCCAGGTCGGTGATCTTCACACCACCAAGGGCGAGTTCACCGAACTCGAACGGCTGATCGCCGATGCCCCCACCGGCCACCCCTTCATGACCACCAAGCTCAAGGAGTCGCTCCGCTCTCTGAGCTTTGCCGACGCGGCACGGTGGGTCGTGCACTGCCAGGCGTTCGACCCTTCCGGAATCAAATCCGGAGCAGTGGGCGACGACCGGGTCAAGGGCGGCAGGGGCTATCCGATCGGAGTGGCCTCCGCCGGTCAGATCGGCGGGCTGCTCTGGGAGGGGTCGAACCTGCTCGAGACCTTGCTGCTGAACCTCTCGCCGGTCAAGGAAGACCAACAGATCGCCGATTTCGCTGTCTGGGAGATGGCGCCTCACACTGCTGCGGCGCTATTCCCGGTGGACGACCCGAACGCTCTCCCCGTTCAGCCGCCCGGCCCGGCTGCCAACCTGACGTGGCAGAACCGCCGTATCCGTCTGGCGCACGACGGACACCGCGTGACCGGCGTCCTCATCTGCAACGGTGACCGATACTCACCGCTCAACCTCGGTCATGTCGAGCACATGACGGCCTGGCGAGACAGCCCGGCACAGGCAAAACGCTACGGGCTGGAGGCGGCGCGGATGCCGCGCCTGCACGACCCAAGTCGCTCCCTGTGGCGCGGGATGGAGTCTCTGCTGTCCGGCGGGACTGTGGAGGGTGGACCGGGAACGTTCGAGCATCTCGCCGGTCAGGTGCTCGAGGGCGTACTTGATCGCGCCGCCGTCTACCGCGTGCGCGCCGTGGGAGCCCAGTACATCAACAACGCGTCCATCATCGGGGAGATCGTGGACGACGAGTTGTCTCTGCCGATGCGGTCGATCGTGGACGGCGACGAACGGGCCGCGACCACCGTCGTCGACATGGTGAATCGCACCGACAAGGCCGTCCGCGCCTTCGGGCAACTCGCCCAGAACTTGGTCCGCGCCGCCGGAGCCGGCGTGGAGGCCGACGCCCGCGAGGCGGCCTTCGAGCGGGCCTTCGATGAGCTCGATCGCTCGTTCCGGTCGTGGCTCATCTCCTTGGCCGATCCGGCCCGACAACTCGAAGAAGCCACCGTCGGTTGGGCCGAGGTCGTCCGGAAAGTCCTACTCGGACTGGCGGCAGACTTCATCGTCGCTGCTGGACCCGCCGCTTGGACGGGCCACGACGCGAAGACGGGCCACGACGGGAAAAAGACGCACATCGATTCCGCGAGGGCGGAGTCGTGGTTCCGGCACCAACTTTTCTCGATCTTTCCCACGTCCGTCTCACAGGAGGGCTCCCCATGAGCACCGCACCAACGCCGGGACCGGAAAAGCCGCAGGCGCCAGCCTCGGGCTACCGCTCCGAGGCTGCGCGGCTGGTCGCAGCGCGCGCTCAGGTTCTGCAGAAGCAGTACAGCCACGACAAGGCCGCCGCAGTGGCATCGCTGGCGAAACTGCGGCGCGCCTATGGTCAGCCCCCAGGCGCCGACCCGCTTGCCTGGTCCGAGACGCTCGCTTTCCTCGGCGACGGGATCGGATGGGGTGACGACGCGCCCACACCAGCGGAAGTCGCCGCCCACAATGCGCTGACGCTGTTCGCGTTGCACCAACAGTCTCAGCGAACCGCCTTCATGCATCGTCCCGGCGTTGGCTTGGGCCGCGCCACGGCAAGACTCATGGTCGCTCGCAACGGCGGCGGCGAACCGGACAAGGCGGACCCGACGATGCGGCGGTTCCACGCACTCGGCACGGCGACCACCTTCGCCGAGATCAGCCACCACGCCCGCGGCCTGATCGGCCTCCTGAAGTCGGAGTCGATCGGCCTGGACTACGGGATGCTCACCGACGACTTCATCGATCTGCAGAACCCGCGCCGCGCCGACTCGGTACGCCTTGCTTGGGGCCGGCAGTTCTACCGTACTCAGCCCTCGAGCCCCGAAGCATCGACGTCGATCCACTCTGAAGGAGACCTTGAATGAACACCTACCTCGACCTGCACGTGCTGCAGTCCCTGCCCCCGAGCAACATCAACCGTGACGACACCGGAAGCCCCAAGACGGCGATCTACGGCGGAGTCCAGCGTGCTCGTGTCTCGAGTCAGTCCTGGAAACGGGCGATTCGACTCGACTTCAACGCCAAGCTCGATGTGGCGCAACGCGGCATCCGCAGCAAACGTCTCGTTCCGCAGATCGCCGCTCACATCAGCGGCCTCGAGAGTGGTCTGACCGAACGTTCCGAGGAACTCGCCATCGAGGCGCTGAAGACACTCGGGATCAAGGCCGAGAAGCCCAAACGCGGCAAGGGTGACGACAGCGAGGAATCGCCCGCGGAAACCCAGTACCTGATCTTCCTGAGCAACCAGCAGATCGAGAAACTCGCCGAGGCCATCGTGCGGAGCGATACGTCGGGCGAGAAGCTGACGAAGAAGGCCATCGGCGACGCCGTGTCCGACGGTCATTCGGTCGACATCGCTCTCTTCGGGCGTATGGTCGCCGATGTCACCGACCTGAAGGTTGATGCGGCCGCTCAAGTGGCCCACGCGATCAGCGTTCACGAGGTGTCCAATGAGTTCGACTACTTCACTGCCGTCGACGACAGGTCCGCGGGTGATCATTCCGGCGCGGGGATGATCGGCACCGTCGAGTTCAATTCCTCCACGCTCTACCGCTACGCCACTGTCGACCTGACGGCACTCGCTACGAACCTTGGCGATGCCGACGCCGCGGCGGCCGCGCTCGAGGTTTTCATCGACTCGTTCGTCCGGAGCATGCCCACCGGGAAGCAGAACAGTTTCGCCCACCGCACGTTGCCGCATGCAGTGGTGGCTTCGCTGCGCACCGACCAACCGATCAACTGGGTGCAGGCGTTCGAGGTGCCGGCCGTGGCATCGAGCGAGTCATCGCGCCTGGCCGCGGCCGCTCAGGCGCTGACCGATCATGCTCAGTCTCTCGACGCGTCCTTCGGCTCGAAGGACGCGTCGACGACGTGGGTCATCAGCGCCAGCCGCGAGACCGACGCACTGCTCGGACTCGGAGCCAAGGTCACCTTGGACGAACTGCTGACCGCATCCGCGGACCGAGCGCGCGAGGTCACGGCGTCGGCATGAGCACTCTGCTTCTTCTGTTGTCGGGACCCCAGCAAGCCTGGGGCTCCCGTAGTCGCTTCGCCCGTCGCGAGACCGAGCGCGAACCAACCAAGAGCGGCGTGCTCGGGCTCGTCGCCGCTGCTCAAGGGCGCCGGCGGACCGATCCGCTCGACGATCTGTGGGGCCTCCAGTTCGCCGTACGAGTCGACCAAGAGGGCACGCTGCAACGCGACTTCCAAACCGCGCACCATCCGAACGGCAAGTCGATGCCGCTCACTCACCGCTACTTTCTGGCCGACGCGGTCTTCGTCGCGGCGATCGAGGGTCCCGACGCGATCGTCTCCGCGCTCGATCACGCAGTTCGGCAACCCGCCTTCCCTCTGTACCTGGGACGCCGCGCATTCCCACCGGGACGGCCCGTCGCGCTGGGGATGAGGGACTGTTCCGTCATGTCCGCATTGGAGGACGAGCCGTGGCGCGCCTCGGAGGCTCACCAGCGAAGGACCCGTGCCCGTGCCGTGTCGCTGAGGGTGCGTCGCGACGCCGAACCCGACGAAACAGGCTTCGCCATCCGCGACGTTCCGCTGAGTTTCGATCCCGTGCGTCGTGACTACGGTTGGCGCCAGGTGGTCGAACCTCCGCCGCTCAGGATCTTCAATCCCCACGGCCGGGACGACAGTCACGAGCCCCTCGCCGAGTTGGGAGGTTGACGACGTGTTCCTCACCCAGATGAAGCTGAACCCGTCGCGGCGAGGCACGGCCTTCCTGCTGGCGTCGCACCAGCGACTGCACGCGGCAGTTCTTTGCGCGTTCCCCGAGGCGGCTCAGGACAACCGAGTGCTCTGGCGAATCGACCGGAACTCACCTCACGACCTCAGGTTGCTCATCTCCAGCGCTTCTGCTCCCGACCTCACACACCTGATCGAGCAAGCCGGCTGGCCGACCCGACCTGACGCCACCTGGGACACACGCGACTACGACGGATTCCTCGGACGCTTGTCGACCGGCCAGCAGTGGCGATTCCGATTGAGGGCGAATCCTGTCGTTCGCAGGCGCGACGCGGACGGGCGGATCCACACGATTCCCCTGACGCTCAATCAGGCGGCCGGCTGGGTTTCATCCCGGTCCCAGGAGTGGGGATTCGCCATCGCGACGACGTCCTCCGACGACGAAGCGACGCCGCAGGTGGCGATCTCCGAACGCTCGTCGCTCAGCTTCACACGCCGGTCTGCTTCCGCCGAGACAGGTCGCCAGGTCACGATCGCCAGCGCACAGTTCGACGGGCACTTGAAGATCACGGATGCCAACTTGTTCCGACAGTCCCTGGTCCAAGGGATGGGTCGGGCGAAGGCCTACGGGTGCGGCCTCATGACCCTGACGACGCCCACGCCATGAAGCCGATTCCCGGGGCTCGGCCGCCCACCCTCGGCGAACTCACGCGCGCTCAGGATCGGCTTTCGTTCATCTACCTGGAGCGTTGCATCATCCACCGCGACTCCAACGCCATCACCGCCACCGATGACCGCGGGACCGTCCACATTCCCGCCGCTTCCCTCGGCGTGCTTCTCCTCGGACCCGGAACGAACATCTCGCACCAGGCGATCGTGCTGCTCGCCGAGTCCGGGTCCACGATCGTGTGGGTCGGCGAGCACGGAGTCCGCTACTACGCGCACGGTCGCACGCTGAGCCAGTCTTCTCGACTCCTCGAGGCCCAGGCACGGCTGGTGAGCAATACCCGGTCTCGACTTGCGGTAGCGCGGGCCATGTACTCGCTGAGATTCCCCGAGGAGGAAGACCTCGACGGGCTGTCGATGCAGCAACTTCGCGGTCGCGAGGGGGCTCGCGTCAAGCGCCTCTACAAGGCACACGCAGATCGCACCGACGTGAAGTGGTCGAAGCGGGAGTACGACACGAGCGATTTCGCTGGAGGGTCGTTGGTCAACCAAGCGCTCTCAGCTGCGAACACGTCGCTCTATGGTGTGGTTCATGCCGTGATCGTCGCGCTCGGGTGCTCCCCCGGCTTGGGGTTCGTCCACAACGGTCACGAGCGCTCGTTCGTCTATGACATCGCCGATCTCTACAAGGCGGAGATCACCATCCCCGCGGCGTTCGACGTCGCCGCCGATCCCGACCTACATGACGACATCCCAGCGGCAGCTCGCCGAGCGGTTCGTGATCGCCTACGCGACGGTCGCCTATTAGTGCGGTGCGTGGCGGACGTCAGGGAACTGCTGCTGCCTGAGGAAGATCCGGAAGACGACGCGATTTGGTCGACGAACGTCGTGCAACTCTGGGATGAGGCGGGCGAAGTCGCCGGCGGGACCAACTACACGGAGGCACCCTGGTGACCGTCGTCGTACTGAGCTTGGTTCCCGAGAGACTGCGCGGCGATCTCACGCGATGGCTCCTGGAGATCAGCCCCGGCGTCTACGTCGGTTTCGTCACCGCTCGAGTCCGAGAGCGACTGTGGAACCGCATCGTCGAGTTGAGCCAGACCGGTCGGGCCATCATGGTCTACTCGGCCAGGAACGAGCAGCGTTTGGCATTCAAAGTCGCACGGCACCAGTGGGAGACCGTCGACGTCGACGGCGTCACACTCGTCCGTCGACCGGCGCCCTCTCCCGAGACGGGCGACACGGCACGCCGTGTGGGTTGGAGCGCGGCCTCCAAGAGGCGACGCTTTCGCTGATACGGCAACCAGAATGGGTGGCTCGCTCCAGCGAGACGGCTCTCGTTCCACACGAGTGCCGAGTTACCCAAAGCCAACGACACGCTCTTCCCCACTGGGATCATCCCCGCTCGCACGGGGAGGCAGCCTCAACGGCCAGTTCGTCGACCAGACCACGGGATCATCCCGCTCGCACGGGGAGGGCCTGTCGATGCCGGTCGCGCCCGCATCGCTGATGGGATCATCCCCGCTCGCACGGGGAGGGCGGAGTCTGGTCAGGTGACAAACGGTTTGTCACCGGATCATCCCCGCTCGCACGGGGAGGGCGCCGGGTCGCCGTCGGTGCGCTCCGTGGTCCTGGGATCATCCCCGCTCGCACGGGGAGGACACGCCACGCTCGACCCGCTCCTGGGCGGACTGCGGATCATCCCCGCTCGCACGGGGAGGGCAAGATGGTCACGCCGTCTTGGATCGCGTCGGGGGGATCATCCCCGCTCGCACGGGGAGGGCACTGGCGCCTCCGCCGACGAGGTCGCCAACGCAGGATCATCCCCGCTCGCACGGGGAGGGCCGTCCCTTGCTGTCGGTGAGTGGCCACGCCTGGGGATCATCCCCGCTCGCACGGGGAGGGCCGCCCGCCGATCCCCGTGACGGTGCGCATCGTCGGATCATCCCCGCTCGCACGGGGAGGGCCACGATGACGCAGTCGCAGTCTGCGACCCTTAGGGATCATCCCCGCTCGCACGGGGAGGGCGTCGCGCGGCTGCCTGCGGCGTTCGGGGCGTACGGATCATCCCCGCTCGCACGGGGAGGGCCAGGGCGACCCCGCGTTCGGCGGCGACCTCGAGGGATCATCCCCGCTCGCACGGGGAGGGCACACGCCGACCCTCTGATCGGCTTGACGCTCAGGGATCATCCCCGCTCGCACGGGGAGGGCCCGCTCGGGGGACTCGTCGGAACGTATGGGGTGGGATCATCCCCGCTCGCACGGGGAGGGCGTGGTTTCGGTGGTCGCGGCGGTGGTGTCGGTGGGATCATCCCCGCTCGCACGGGGAGGGCGTTGCCTTGGACGTTCCACGGCACGCCGCAACCGGATCATCCCCGCTCGCACGGGGAGGGCGTTGCCCACGAGAACCAGATCCTGAAGGCGCAGGGATCATCCCCGCTCGCACGGGGAGGGCCTTCTTCACCATGTCGACGTCCTCGGCGACGTTGGATCATCCCCGCTCGCACGGGGAGGGCCGGCGTTGACGACGGCAGCGAGGTGGG
>CAYXFT010000005.1:35669-38276 GCA_964464335.1 uncultured Aeromicrobium sp. | reverse complement strand
CGGATTGGCCTGGGTGATCCACAGCGAGTACGCGAGGCTGGCGAGGGTCGCCACGCCGAGCACGACGCCGACGGTCGTCCGCCTCGATCGGTCGGTCCGCAGGGCCAGCACCGTCGCGAGCAGGACGAGCAGCGGCCAGACGAGATAGAACTGCTCCTCGATCGACAACGTCCAGTAGTGCTGGACCGCGGTCGGCGCGTTGTCCGCGGCGAGATAGTCGACCGAGTCGGCGGCGAGCGCCCAGTTCTGCACGTAGAGCGCCGACGCGATGATCTGCTTGAAGTTGTCGGCCCAGTACAGGACCGGCAGCCAGAGCCACACCGCCAGCGCGGTGACTGCGAGCACGAGATAGGCCGCGGGCAGCAGGCGCCGCGCCCGTCGTGCGTAGAAGCGGGCGAGGTCGATGCGCCCCGTGTCCTGCGACTCGCGCAGCAGGTGACCCGTGATCAGGAAGCCCGAGATCACGAAGAAGACGTCGACGCCGATGTAGCCACCGGGCAGCCGGCCGGGCCACAGGTGGTACAGCACGACGAGAAGCACCGCGACGGCACGAAGTGCGGTGATCTCAGCCCGAAAGCGGTGTTGGGGAAGGCTGGCGGGCACCGATCCACCATAACGACCGCACCTGAGCGGGCCGGCGCGTGGCTACAGTGGGCTCCGCTGACCGAGCCGTCCGGAAGGAGCGCCGTGGGGACCGTACGCCGCCTCGTCGACCGACTGCGACCTCGTCGACCCGCGGACGCGTCGGCGCCTGCCGTGGCCGCGGACCTGCGCCAGCTCGTGGCGGACATCGCGCTCGTGCCCCGGCGGGACGACGGCTTCTGGGACGGCGTCCGGGCGCGCGCCTCCCGCGCCGTCGACCAGGACCCGTGGCGGCAATTGCGCGTGCACGATCGCCTCGCGGTGTGGGCCACCGCCGAGGGCCGGCATGCCGAGGTGGTCGATGCGCTCGTCGACCGCAGCGAGCATGGCCCGACCTTCGCGATCGACCGCGGCACCGGACTGATCCGTCCCGGGTACGCCACGGGCGCGCCCGACGACGTGCTGCGGCCACTGCCGGCCGACGTGAGGTCGACGGTGCGCTGGGCGCCCCACGTCGCCGCCGGCCGCACGGTGGTGCGGGGCCACGCCTCGCTGAGCGGTCTGGGGTGTGCACCGGACGACGTGCTCGAGGTCGCGCTGCTGGTGGCAGGGCAGGCCCCCGTCCCGCTCGCGCTCGAGCGACACGACGACCCGCTCGCGCCCGGGCGATCGGCCGAGCGCTGGGTCGACGTCACCTCGGGAGGTTGGTCGGTCGAGATCCCCGACGACCTGCTGGGCACCGGCGCGCCCGCCCTGCTCGCCGTACGGATCGTGGCCGCGGGCCACGAGCGCACGGTCGAGGTGGGTCCGGTCGTGCGCGCGGCCGACGCGGCCGTCGTGCTGGGGACGACCGACATCGACGGCACCGGCGTGCGGCTGGCCGTGGCGGCGCCGGAGGGCACCCGCCTGCGGCTGACCGGCCGGCTCTCCTCGCACGAGGTCACGGTCGAGGGCGGCACGGCCGTCCTCGATCTCGACCCGGTGCCCGAGATGGGCGAGTACGCGGTCGTGGCCACGGCGCCCGACGGCGCGGCCCTGCCGATCGCGGTCGCGGCCGACCATCCCGCAGAGACGATGGGGGAGCGCTTCGCCGTCGACTGGGTGCATCGCGACGAGTGGGTCCTCGTCCTGCGCACGCCGTTGCCACCGGACCAACGGGGCCGCTTCCACCAGCGTCTGGTCGTCGACGAGGTCGCGGCCGAGGATCCGCCGCTGGACGGGACGCTCGTCGTCGCGGCCAGCTTCGCGGGCCGGGGAGGCTTCGACAACGTCGCACCGGTCGCGCTCGGCCTGACGGAGAGCCAGCCCGGGACCCGGGTGCTCTGGTGTGTCGCCGACGGATCGGTGGCACATCCGACGGGTACCGAGCCGGTGCTGCTGCACTCGCGCGAGTGGCACCGGGCCCTCCGCTCGGCAGGCGCCATCGTCAGCAATGCAGCGCTGCCGTACTACTACCGCCCGCGCCCGGGTCAGCAGTACCTGCAGACGTGGCACGGCACCCCGTTGAAGCGACTCGACCGGGACGTCACCGGCGATCACCTCTCCCTGGGCTACATGGAGCGGATGGGCCGCGAGGTCCGGGGCTGGACGGCGTTGCTGGCCCAGAACGAGTTCTCCCACGAGGTGCTGCCGCCGGCGTTCGGGTACGCAGGTCCCGTCCTGACGACGGGCTACCCACGCAACGACCGGCTCGGCGACCCGCAGGTGCGCGACGACGTACGGGCCCGCTTCGGCGCCGGTCCGGACGACCGGGTCGTGCTCTACGCGCCCACGTGGCGCGAGACGCAGAAGGCCGGCGGCGGCTTCGGCTGGGTGATGCTGCTCGACGTCGCGCGGTTGCGCGAGGAGATGGGGGACGACGTCGTCGTGTGGGTGCGCGGGCACGGCAACACCGCCGCCGACCAGCGACCCGTCGCCGCGGGCGCGGTCGACGTCACCGACCACCCCGACGTCACCGAACTGATGGCCGGCGCGGACGCCCTCGTCACGGACTACTCGTCACCGACGAGTAGTCCGTGACGAGGG
>CAYXFT010000005.1:31458-35659 GCA_964464335.1 uncultured Aeromicrobium sp. | reverse complement strand
CACGGACTACTCGTCGGTGATGTTCGACTTCGCCGGCACGGGACGCCCGATCGTGTTCCTCGCCCCCGACCTCGAGCAGTACCGCGCCGAGCGCGGCTTCTACCTCGACCTCGAGCACCTCGGTGCCGGTCCCGTCGTCATCGACACCGATCAGGTGGCCGCCGCCCTCCACCCTGACGAGGCCGATCGCTGGGCCGAGGGCCGTGCCGCGTTCCGTGCACGGTTCGCCGCCCTCGACGACGGCGGCGCCACGGCCCGCGTCCTGGCGCTCTGGCCCGTCGAAAGTTCCTGATCGGGCCGATGCGGTCTCCGCGACCGGGACGCGGGCCTGTCAGAGGTGAGCGCCTAGACTCGGGAGTCGCGTGCCGGACCTCCGGCGCGCCGCGAGACAGGAGCCGGAACCGCATGCCAGACGCACGAGCCCTCGCGCGCCGGGTCGCGTCGGCGCTGCCCCCGGGAGCCAAGGACCGGATCCGCCGGGCCCTCGGCCGTGGCCCTGCCGCGACCGAGCCCGCGCGGCTCGCCCTGACCGTCCGTCACGACGGCGGCACGATCTCCTACGCGGGAGAGTTCGGTGAACCCGTCCGCGTCGTCGCGCTCGTCGTACGACCGTCCACCAGTACGGGTCGGGTCCTGATGCGGGTCGCGCAGGAGCCGAGTTCGCGATTCGAGTTCGCGCTCGATGTCGAGGCGCTGTGGCAGACGGTCGAGCACGCCGCCGGTCGCTACGACCTCTTCGTCGAGTGCACGGGTTCGGGCGCCACGACGCTCGAGTACCGGCTCGGCCGGTTCGCCCACACCCAGACCGCCGACGCGATGAGCCGCGTCGAGTTCGCCGACCCGGTCTCCACCGTCGGCGAGGAGGTCGGTGCGTGGACCCACGTGACCGACCAGGGCAACGTCTCCATCCGGATCGCCGCCGAACCGGCACGCAAGTACGAGATCGAGGGCAGCCGTCTCGAGGCCGGACCGCACGGCATCGCCGGCGAACTCCTGCTCAGAACCTTCAGCCGGCCCGCGGAACTGCTCGAACTGCGCCTCGTGCAGCGGTTCTCCGATCGCCACGAGGTGCTGCCGATCGACCTCAAACGGATCGACCCGACCGCGCACCACGGACTGCACTCCTACCGGATCTCGTTCAGTGGCCGCCCCGGCCCGGCGCACCCCGACGAGCGTGAAGGCATCGTCGACCCGTTCGTGTGGATGGAGCTGCCCGGCTTCGAGGACCCGATCCGCGGGCTGCTGGCCGCCAAGGACTTCCCCAGGCCGCGCCTGAAGGACCTGCCCGTCCCCACCGCCGACGGCGAGCACGTCGACCTCTGGGTCCCGTATCTGACCTTCCGCGGCAAGCGGCTCGCGTTCTGGACCGAGCGCTTCACCGTCGACGCCCACGCCTACCTGCGCCGGCTCACCCGGTGGGCGTGGCTGCTCGCGCCGATCCGGCCGTTCACCGGCATCTGGCTCGTCGGCGAGGTCCGCTACAAGGCGCAGGACAACGGCTACCAGCTGTTCCGGTGGATCCGTGAGCACCAGCCGAAGCGGCGCGCCTACTACGTCATCGACGCCGACTCACCCGACCGCGACAAGGTCGAGGCCCTCGGCAACGTCGTCCTGTCCCGCTCGCGCGAGCACATCCGGTACACCGTCCTGGCCTCGCGGTTCGTCGGCAGTCACCACTCCGAGTACCTGCACGCCTCGCGGTCGGCACGTCTCGCGAAGCGGGCGCAGGGCCTGCGGGTGTTCCTGCAGCACGGCGTGACCGGGATGAAGAACGTGCGGCTCAACTACGGCCGCCTGCACATGCAGGAGATGCCGTTCGACCGGGTCGTGGTCAACTCGGCGGCCGAGCGGCAGATCTTCATCGAGGACCTCGACTACTTCGGCTCGCAGGTCGCGGTGACGGGGTTCGCCCGGTTCGACGCCCTGTTCGCCGGCGATCCGCAGGCCCGCAACCGGATCGTCGTGATGCCGACGTGGCGCGACTGGCTGGCCAGCCGGCAGGGCGTGCTCGAGAGCAAGTACCTCGCGAACTGGACCGCGTTCCTCGCCCACCCCGATCTGCGCCGGCTGAGTGAGGAGCACGGCGTCGAGATCCTGCTGGTGATGCACCCCAACCTGCGGGCGCACATCGCGGACCTGCAACTCGACGGGATCGAGGTCGCCACCGCGGACGCCGACGTCCAGGAGCTGATCCGCACGAGCGCCGCGCTCGTCACCGACTATTCGAGCGTCGCGTGGGACGCGGCCTTCCTGCGCCGTCCCGTGTTCTTCTTCCGGTTCGACGACTCGGTGCTGACCGGTGCGCGCACCCCCTTCATCGACGCCGTCACCGAGCTGCCCGGTGCCGTCGGCCACCGCGCCGACGAACTGGTCGCCGAGATCGTCACGTCGTGGCAGGGCGGGTTCGCGATGGACGACGTGTACGCCCAGCGCGCCCAGAAGTACCTCGAACTGCCTCGCGAGGGCTACGGCGAGCGCAACTACGAGATGGTGCGCACGGCCGACGGCCTGCAGACCCGGTTGCTGAGGATGCGCAACCGCCGCTGGGTGCGCGACGCGTTCCTGAGGTTCCGGAACGGCCGACACTACTACCGCGCCATGACCGCGCTCTTCCGGTTCGGCAGCCTGCTGCCGCGCAAGGACACGGCGATCTTCGAGAGCGACCGCGGCGCTGCCTACGGCGGCAGTCCTCGCGCGTTGTTCGAGCGGATCCAAGCCCGCGGCAGCTCGCTCGACCTCTGGTACGTCAACAACTCGACACTGCGGGTCCCGGCGGGCACTCACAAGGTTTTCCGGCTGACGCCGCGCTACTTCTGGGAGCTGTCCCGCGCGCGGTACTGGGTCTTCAACCAGAACGTCCACGACCTCTGCAAGCGCCCGCGCGGTACGTACTACCTGCAGACGTGGCACGGCACCCCGCTCAAGCGCATGCAGAACGACGTCAAGGTCATGTACGGGCGGGCCGAGGGCTATCACGACAAGGCACAGGAGCTAGTCGACCGCTGGTCCTCGCTCGTGTCGCCCAGCGCGTTCGCGACGGGGGCGTTCCGCAGCGCCTTCGGGTTCGAGGGACCGATCCTGGAGACGGGCTACCCGGGCAACGACGTGTTCCACACCGACGACGGCGTGCAGCGTGCCCGCGACGCCCGCCGCCGGTTGGGCATCGCGCCCGATCGCAAGGTCGTGCTCTACGCGCCGACGTTCCGTGACGACGGCCGGGCCCCGGGGGCCTCAGGTGCGTGGGCGCACGACATGGCGCTCGACCTGGCGAAGTTCGCCGAGCAGTTGGGCGACGACGTCACGCTGCTGGTGCGGCTGCATCCCCTGGTGCGGTTCCCGTGGCCACGCGACCTCAGCGACAGCGTCGTCAATGCCTCGAAGTACCCCGACGCGCAGGACCTGCTGCTCGCCGCCGACGCGCTGGTGACGGACTACTCGTCGATCATGTTCGACTACGCCCAGACGGGTCGGCCGATCGTGCTGTTCGTCTATGACCTCGAGCACTACCGCGACGACCTGCGCGGCTTCTACCTCGACCTCGAGGAGATCGCGCCCGGGCCGGTCGTGCGCACCAGCGACGAGGTCATCGGCGCGATCGCCCGCCTCGACTCCCTCGGCACCGAGTTCGCCGACCGGCTGGCCGCGTTCCGTGCGCAGTTCGGCAGCCTCGAGGACGGCGCGGCCTCCGACCGCGTCATCGACGCCGTGCTCGGTCCGGCCGAGCGCGGCGTCCCCCCGACCCGCTGAGTTTCACGTTGCAGCACGAAAATCGGCCGATTTCGTGCCGAAACGTGAGACTCAGCGGTGCGGGACGGCTCAGGCCTTGGCCCACTCCGGGTTCCAGCCCGCGACCTCGTCGGCGCGGCGCGAGGCCGGGCCCGTGTAGATCGCCGACGGGCGGATCAGGCGGCCCGTCTTGTACTGCTCGAGGATGTGCGCGCTCCAGCCGGCCGTACGGGCCGACGTGAACATCGCGGTGAACATGTTCGCCGGGATCTCGGCGAAGTCCAGCACGATCGCGGCCCAGAACTCGACGTTCGTCTCGAGGACGCGGTCGGGGCGGCGCTCACGCAGTTCCTTGAGCGCGGCCTGCTCGAGCGCCTCGGCGACCTCGGCTCGTGGTGCGTTCAGCTCCTTGGCGGTACGCCGCAGCGTGCGGGCGCGGGGGTCCTCGGCGCGGTACACGCGGTGGCCGAAGCCC
>CAYXFT010000005.1:0-31448 GCA_964464335.1 uncultured Aeromicrobium sp. | reverse complement strand
GGCGCTCACCGTCGTCGAGCAGCTTCTTGACGTACGCGTCCGCGTCGCCGGTCTGCTCGACCTGCTCGATCATGTGCAGCACGCGCGACGGGGCGCCGCCGTGCAGCGGCCCGGACATCGCGCCCACGGCGCCGGACAGCGCCGCGGCGACGTCGGCACCGGTCGAGGAGATCACGCGCGCGGTGAACGTGGAGGCGTTCATGCCGTGCTCGGCGGCCGACACGAGGTACGCGTCGATGGCCTTGGCGTGGTCGGGGTCGACCTCACCGCGCCAGCGGGTCAGCATCCGCTCGACGATCGTGTCGCACTTGTCGATCTCGGCCTGGGGCACCATCGGCTTGCCGAGTCCGCGGGCGGCCTGGGCGACGTACGACAGCACCATGACGGCCGTGCGGGCGAGATCGTGGCGGACCTCTTCGGGCGTCTCGATGTCGTAGAGCTGCCGGATGCCCCACACGGGAGCCATCTGGGCGATCGCGCTCTGGACGTCGGCGCGGATGTCGCCGGAGTGCACGGGGATCGGGTACGGCTCTGCGGGCGGCAGGCCGGGATCGTACGATCCGTCGACCAGCAGGCCCCAGATCTTCTCGAACGGCACGCGGCCGACGAGGTCGTCGATGTCGACGCCGCGGTAGCGCAGCGCGGAGCCTTCCTTGTCGGGTTCGGCGATCTCGCTCTCGAACGCTACGACGCCTTCCAATCCGTGATGCACCTGAGTCATGACTCAATTCTGCCCTGCCGCCCGTGCGCGGTCGTCCCTGCATCCCCCTCACCCTCGTTACCGTGGAGTCATGACGAGTCCCGACCTGGCCCGGATGCGGACCGAGTACGCGCGGATCGGCCTGGACGAGGCGACCGCGGGGGCCGATCCGCTGCTGCTCGCCGACCGCTGGTTGGCCGACGCCGTCGCCGCGGGCGTGCACGAGGCGAACGCGATGGCGCTCGCGACGGCGACCCCCGACGGAGTGCCGTCGGTGCGGATCGTCCTGCTCAAGGGTCTCGACGATCGCGGGGCCGTCTTCTACACGAACTACGCCTCGCGCAAGGGCCGCGAACTCGCGGACAATCCCCGCGCCGCGGTGGTCATGCTGTGGCACCCGCTCCAGCGCCAGTTGCGGCTGGAGGGCACCGTCACGCGGATCGATGCCACCGAGTCCGACGCCTACTACTTCGCGCGACCCGAGGGTGCCCGGATCGGGGCGGCTGCCTCGCCGCAGTCGCAGGTGGTGGCCGACCGCGCCGAACTGGAGCGCTACTGGCTGCAGGCCGAGGAGGCCGGTGCGGTCGACCAGCGCCCGCCGCACTGGGGCGGCTACCGGCTGCACGTCGACGTGGCCGAGTTCTGGCACGGCCGCGAGAACCGGTTCCACGACCGGATCCGGTTCAGGCGCGAGGATCGAGGCTGGTTGCGGGAGCGACTGGCGCCGTGAGTCGCAACTCGATGGCGCCCTTCTCGAACCGGTAGGTGCGTTCGGTCAGGTCTGGCCGGGTCTGGAGCCACGCGGCCACGATCGCCTGCTCGTCGCGGCGGCGCGTGTCGTCCAGGACGATGACGGCCTCGGGATGGAGCACGGCGGAGAGCGCCTCGAGGGCGGGCATGCGGGCGAGCGGGCCCGTCGCCGCGGGAGGTCCGTCGACGAACACGAGTCCGACGTCGGCCAGCCCTCGCAGTGCCTCGACGGAGTACCAGCGGGGACCGTCAGGTCCGAACGGTTCGAGGGGAGCGTCCCGGACCTCGGCCCAGGCCGCCAGGCCGTTCTCGCGCAGGTTCTCGCGGGTGTACTCGGCGAACTGCGGATCGTGGTCGAGCGCGACGATCCGGGTGCCGGGCGAATGCTGGCGCGCCGCAGCCGCCAACCACGTGGTCGAGACGCCGCTGCCGCACTCGACGACGACGGCCGGCCGGTGGCGGATCAGCAGGTTGACGAGGTGGAGGACGACGTCGGGCGAGGCAGCCCAGCCGCGCATCGCGGGGACGATCGGTGGATCGTCGACACGGCCCCGCAGTTGGATGAAGGCCTGGATCTGCTCGAAGGTGGCAACGACTTCGCGGTGGGTGGCAGCCGTGGACGACACCTGCTCGACCTGCGACGCGGTGTGCTTGAGCTGCATCGCCTGACGATCGACCGTGTGCTGCAGTGCGGCCACCGAGGCCGGGACCTGGCCCAGCTGCTTCGCCAGCCGCGGTGCCAGCGGCGCCTGCCGGTGGCGACGGGCGAGGAGTTCGGCACGCAGCGCGGTCAGCAGCACGAGTGCGGCAGTGCCGGCACCGAGGGCTGCCGTCCAGGCGTCGCCGGCGAAGGTTCCGACGATGCCCCCGACGGCTGCGGCCGCGAGGATGACGGCCGAGACCGCGGCCGCCCTTCCGCGACGTGTCGAGGGCAGGAAGCGAATCAACGAAGGCACCGCTTCATCGTAGGGGCGTGCGGAACCGGAGGCTCGGGGCGTCCATAGGATGTCGCCATGGAGCAGCGCACCGCGGGGGTCAGTGTCGTCCTGCCGACCCACCGCGGTGCCACACGCATCGCGGCGACGCTCGAGTCGCTGGCCCGGCAGGCACTGAATCCGTCCCGATGCGAGGTCGTGGTTGTCGAGCACGGGACGGACGACGGGACCAGATGGCTCGTCGCGTCCCTGGCGCGCACCCATCCGCGACGTCGGTTCCGCTACGTCCACCTGGCCGAGGCGGGGGTGGCCGAGGCTCTCGACCACGGCATCGCCGCAGCGGCCCACACGCACGTGACCTTCGTCGAGGACGGCGACGTCGTGCCCGAGGGGTACCTGACGGCGCTGTGGAAGCTCCGGCAGGACGCCGCGATCGCCGTGGGATACGTCGCCGTCGGCCCAGGCGAGCTCGAGTTCGACAACGACGTCGTCCGTGCCCTGGTGCCGTTCGCCGGCCGCCGAATCGGGGTCGACCAGGCGCCCACCGCCGTGGTTCGCGACGCGGCCGCGCTGCTGCCGACCGAGTACGCCGGCCGCCATCGGTTCGCGGCCGCGCCCTTCGCCGGCTTCGAGGTCGCGCCGTGGTTCGACGTGGCGGTCGCCGAAGGTCTCGACCTCGTGGTGGCGCCCCCGGACACCCAGGCGGTGTATCACCGCACCCGACGCGGTCGGGGTGCTGTCGGGCCGGACGACTACGCGCAGGAGATCGAGGCCAGGGCGGCGGTCATCGCCCGGCTGGCACCGTCGGCTCGCCGCGCCGACACCCCGCCCGGAACCCGCGCGGCCCGCCGGGCGATCCGCGCCCAGGTGTCGGCGATGAACCGGTTCCTGACGCAGTTCCCGCAGTTCCACGGCCCCGCCGTCGCGACCCTGGAGGACGTCGGGGTCGAGGACGTCGTGCCGTGGGACGAGTTCACTCGTGGACGGGCCCGGCGGTTGGCCATCTCGTACTGCTTCCCGCCCGCGGCCGACACCAGCGCCATGGTCGCGGCCAGGAGGGTCGCCGGGTACGGGGCCTGCGTGGATCTCGTCTCGCATTCGATGAAGCGCATCGCCGGGCGCGATGCCAGCATGGGGCGATTGACCCGCCCTCATGTCGACCGTCGCTGGACGGTGAACGGACCGGCGGCAGCGCTGTCGTGGGACGGCGGCGTGAAGCACTTCATCGACCGGGGCTGGGAGCACATCACCCGCGAGAACCCGGACGCATGGCCGTACACGTCGCTCTACAGCAGGGCGATGTGGCCGGCCTCCCACCTGCTGGCGGCACTGGCCCATCTCGAACACCCGGGAATGCACTGGACCGCGGAGATGTCGGACCCGCTGTCGATCAACACGACGGGGCAGGAGCGTGACGGCGACTGGGACCCCGACGATCCCCTCGTCGTGAGGTTCCGGGCGGCGGTCGCCGAGCGGGGTTTCGCCGGTCCCGACTCCGAGGCGATGGCGCCGTGGATCGAGACGGTCGCCTACGCGCTGGCCGACGAGATCCTCTTCACCAACGCCGTCCAGCGTGACTTCATGCTCGGTCGGATCGCCGATCCGCCGCTGCGTGAGCATGCCGCCGGCATCAGCGTCGTCGCGGCGCATCCGCGTCCGCCGGAGCGGTTCTACCGCGAGCAGCCGCCACTGGAGTTGCCGACGGGCGTCGTGAACATCGGCTACTTCGGCAACTTCTATCCGAACCGCGGACTCGGCGACCTGTTCACGGCACTCAACGGGTTCGACCGCCGTAGCCGCGTGCGCGTCCACGTGTTCACCAATCGTCCCGGCGACCTGAGCGTCCAGGTGACGGCTCACGGTCTCGACGACCAGGTCGAGGTGCATCCCCAGTTGCCGTACCTGGAGTACCTGCCCCAGTTGCGCCGGTTCGAGGTGCTGCTTGTCAACGACGCCGACGCCGTCGCCTATCTGGGCGTGAATCCGTACCTGCCGTCGAAGGTCTCGGACTACCTCGGATCCGGATCGGACATCTGGGCCATGGTCGAGCCGGGATCGCCGATGGACGGACTGGACCTCACGTTCGTCTCGTCCCGCGGTGACGCCGACTCGGCGGCGCAGACCCTCGCGCAGATCGTCGACCGACACGCCTGAAGGCCGGGCCATGAGTCCCGGTGGCGGCCGTCGTTCTAGGGTTTGAGCCATGTCGCACGACGTCCAGCCTCCGGCGGAGGCCACCGTCTCCGCCCGGATCGTCGGGTATCTCGGGCCGCTGCGGTCCACGGACTGGGCCCTGCTTCGTGCGGGTTCCGGTGAGCGCGGCCGCACCGTGAGTGCGGGTGAGGGTTGGGGCCTGTCCGTGCTCCACGACCATCGGATCGAGTCGGTCGGTGGTCGGCGCGAGTCGGCCAGGGCCGTGGTCTGGGGACGGCACGTGGTCGACCGGCGGGCGCCGCACGACCCCGCCGATGCCGCGCATGAACTGGGACTGGCCGGGGTGTGGTGCGACGGGCCCACCGTCACGGTCCACACGGACGTGCTGGCCCTCAACGACGTCTACGTGAGGCGCATCGGGAACACCGAGTTCTTCAGCGACCGAATCGAACCGTTGACCTGGATCGGTCGGCCGTTGACGCCGGACATCGGCGCCTGGGCATCGAGCTTGTCCTTCTACGGGTTCGTGGGCGCGGCGACGCCCTTCTCCGAGATCAGACGGCTCGACTTCGGCGAGTCACTCGTCCTCGACGAGACGGTGACCCGGCGACGGGACCTGCCGCGGTGGCTGACCGAGCCCACCGTGGACGCCACCGAACGCGACGTCGTCGATGCGCTCCGGGCGGCCGTGCCCGGTCGGTGGGGACCTCGGAGCGAACTGCCGCTCAGTGGTGGGTGGGACTCGCGGATGATCGCGCTGGCGATGGCGACGAACGGCGCCCGCCGGCCGCGGGCCTGGACGATCGACCCGGACACGGGCGTGTCCGACGACGTCGACATCGCCACCGAGCTCGCGCGGGCGCTCAGGCTCAAGCACACGATCGTTCCCATACCCGAGGACTACGGTGCCGACCGCCGTGAACTCCTGGATCGCGCCGAGTACCAGACGTGGCTCCACTCGTGGCTCACTCCGCTCGCGCGGCGGGTGCGCGGCGGGGGAACCGTGTTCGACGGGCTGGCCGGCGACGTGATGATCAAGGACCGAACCGGAAACCGGATCCGGTCGCAGACGAGGGGACGCCAGCGCCGGGCGATCTTCGCGGCCGCGGTGAACGTCGATCGGATGCGGTCCCCGTTGCTGGATCCGGAGTTGGCTCGCGCCGGCCACGACGTCGTGCGGGGGGAGATCGACCGGCTGACGGACTTCTGGGAAGGTCATCCGTCGCGCTGGAAGCTGTCGCGGTTCTTCTTGCGCACCAACCGCGTGATCGCCGTCTCGCCCTTGCGCTTGTTCGCCCCGGAAGCCACGGTGGTGCTGCCGTTCGTCGACCCTCAGGTCATGAAGGTCCTGCTGGCGGTGCCCTTGCGACTGCGACGGGGGGACGACCTAGCGCGTTCCGTCCTGACCGCCCTCGATCCCGACCTCGGGACGATGCGGAGCACGAACGACCTCGTCGGAGGATCACCCGTGATCGCCGGCCCGCGGCGTCAGGAGCGGCCAGACGTCCTGCTCGATCTCGCGCGTCGGGTGACCGGCGGCGACGGGCAGGGCCGTGGCGTCCTGGCCGGTCCGACCCTCGACCTGCTCCACGGCGATGCGCAGGGCCTCGCACACCACGGTCAACTCCTGCACTGGGCCGCGGCGTTCGCCGACTGGCGGACGGCCCACGCCCACCGTCTCGAGTCCTCGCTGCTGCCGGTCCACTGACGCGCCGGTCGTCGTCGGCCGCGCCCTAGGATGACGCCATGGGAATGCGTGACGTCTGGCTGCGACATCGCGGAGCGCGGCAGCGCTCTCTCGAGGCTGTCGTGGACCAGTTGGCCGTCCAGAACGAACTGCTGCGGGAGATCCGGACCGAACTGCGGCAGCAGCGGCGTGAGATCACGGGCAAGGACCGCCGGCGGCTCGAGGGGATCGTCACGAACACCCTGGCCGACCCGATGCGCGCCGAGGTCCGCGCGTTCAGTGACGAGAGGGTGCTCGGCATGCGCGAGACCGTCCGCCGACTCGCGGACGGGCAGGCGGGCTTCGCGCGGTTCGGCGACGGTGAGTTCCTGCTCATGCTGCGGATCACGTTCTCCTTGCGCTTCCAGCAGAACAGCTTTGCCCTGCAGGAGGCGCTGCAGGACGTGTTCACACGGCCGACGAACGATCTCCTCGTCGGCTTCCCGCACCAATTCCACACGCTGCACTGGACGAACGTGTGGTCGGACCTGTGGACCGAGGTCCGTGTCCTCGCGCCGCAAGAAACCACCTTCGGCGACAGCCATGTCACCCGCCCGATCTTCTTCGAGGAGTACGGCCAGGAGGGTGTCGACCTGTGGCGCCGGGTGTGGGAGGGCAAGTCCGTCACGGTCGTGGCCGGCAAGTCGGGACGGTTCAGTCTCGTCGACGCGTTGTTCTCCGGAGCGTCGAGCCTCGACGTCGTGTGGTCCGTGCCGGCGAACGGCTTCGACGACCTGGACCGGGTCGTCGCCGAACTCCAGCAGCGCCCGCACACCGACCTCTACCTGCTCTCGCTCGGCCCGGCGGCGACGGTGCTCGCGCGCCGACTGGCCGACCTCGGTCTGCGCGCCATCGACATCGGTCACCTCAGCGACAGCTACCTGTCGGCCTTCGAGGGCGGCAGCCTGCCGGAGGCGCGACCGATCGTCCAGCCGGGCTGATCGTCGCGGCCGGTCAGGCCTTGTTCGACTTCAGGCTCAGGATCGCCTTGACGACGCGTTCGGAACACTGTCCGTCGCGCCGCGGGAACATGGCCGCGATCCGGTCACGGTACGGCTCGGCGGGAGCGGGGCCATGCTCGAGGGCCACGCCGACGGCTGCGACGGCGTCGGCCGCGGACACCGTGATCGGGCCGACCCCGTCGGCCTCGTAGTCGAAGTAGCCCCGGCGGCCCACGTGAGCGCCGCCGAGCATCGCCTCGCGGTCGAACTGGAAGTACACGGACGGGCGGTCGAGATAGGCCGCGTTGAAGGCCATGGACGAGTAGTCCGTCACCAGTACTCGGGTCCGGGCGAAGTGTCGCTTGGCCGCGGCACCGTCGAAGCTCAGGATCTCGACGTGATCGGGTACGTCGAGATGTTCGACGCTGGCCGCGAGGTTGGGGTGGGCCAGCAGTGCGATCCGGGCGCCGTGACGCTCGGCCGCCGCGGCCAGCTCGGGGGAGCGCAGGAAGGAACCCCACGACCTGCCGAACTCGGTCTGGGCGATGTCCGTGGTGGCGCCCCGGCGCTGCTCGCCGTCGGCGAGCGGGGCAGCGAGCCAGCCGCGCCACGTCGGTGCCACCAGCACGAGGTCGCGGTCGGCGGTGCGGCGGGCCTCCTCGAGGAGCACGTCGAAGCGGGGCAGTCCCGTCAGCCGGGTCTCGCGGGTGGTGAACACGTAGCGACTGCCGTCTCCGGCGATCGAGTCGAGCTCGGCGGGCGTGCTCGTCACGAACAGGTCGATCGGCTTCACGTTGAGCCAGTCGGAGAGGTCGTCCTTGATCACGCCGTGTTGCAGGAACACGAACCGTCGGTCGTCCCGCAACTGCCCGCGCAGGCTGGGCGGATCGACGACCGCCTGGTCGGCGTGGGACGAGATGATGTGCGAGCTCAGCGTCATGGCGGCGCGCCATCGTTCGGAACCGTGGGCCAGCAGTCGGCGACCGTGGCCCTCGCGGACGAGGCGGGTCCAGTCCGGTGAGTCCTTCTGGATCGCGAACCAGGCGTTGATCTTCGGGTGGTTCCGGCGCAGGTGCTTGAACAGCGCCTCACCGGAGTCGTCGGCGTCGTGGACCCGGTCGGACAGCACCCAGGCGTCGGTGAAGGTACTGCGGTGGCGGCGGGTCACGCGCACGGGCTCGCTCGCGGGCTTCGGCGGCACGATCTGCCTCCGCAGCTGGCGGGGCGTGGGATGGCGCAGGGTGGGTTCGGTGCGCAGCGGCTTCCATTCGCACAGGCCGTGCTGGGTCTCGACCGCCAGCCAGCGCGTGCGCCGTAGCCAGGCGATGTCCTCGACGATCGGCGTCGCTCCCCAGAACTGCAACGACCGGGTCTTGGCGTGCACGGGTTCCACCACGGCGCCGCCGAAGCGGTACACCGGTGCCGGCGCGTCGGGGGTCCGCAGGTAACGCACCCGCACGAGCTTGGAGTCCTGCCGCAGTTGGTCGAACTCCACGTGGTCGTCGGACCACGTACGGCCGTCGAGTCCGTGCAGGAGGACCGCGACCCACGTGCGGTCCCACGGCCGGATCGTCGCCGAGTCGACCAGGTGTGGATCGAGGTGTTCGGCGATCAGGCGCAGCGTCTCGCGGAACTCCGGGCCCAGTTCGCTGGCCGTGTCGCCGCCGAGCCGGACCCGACCGGACTCGCCGCTGAAGTACCACCACAGTTCGTACAGCACCATGTGCTGCACCCACATCGGGACGTGCCCGAAGCGTTCGCGGGCCAACTCCAGGCAGCCGAGGTAACCGACCCGGGGAACGGTGGTGAAACGACCCGGGTGGTCGGTGGTCGATCCGAGGGTTGAGGAGCGCCGCTTCAGGTAGCGGTACTTCGGCGTGTTCAGGAAGCCCACCTTGCGCGTGGGGGCGTGCAGCAGGAACCGGCAGGCGAAGTCGCCGTCCTCGAAGTTGGGGCGCAGTTCCTCCGTGAAACGAATCGCGTGGTCCTCGATGACCGAGCGGCGGAAGAAGGACGTGGGGGCACTTCCGGGGAACCGCTCCGCCGCGAGGTCCAGGTCGGCGACGTGGTCGCCGGGACGGAACATCATGCGGCGGGGGTGGTTGCGTTCCACGCCCGGCTCCAGCTCGTTGAGCACGCGGATGTCGATGTTCACCAGATGCATGTCGGCATGCTTGGCGATCAAGGCGGCGACCTCGGCGAAGTAGTCGGGGGTGATCGTGTCGTCCGGGTCGATGAAGGTCACCCATTCACCGGTCGCGTGGTCGAGCCCGAGGTTGCGGGCCGATGCCTGTCCGCCGTTCTCCTTGGTCAGCACCCGGACGCGGTAGTCGGTGACCTCGGCCCACGCGCGGACGAGGTCGGCACTGGCATCGGGCGAACCGTCGTCGACCACGAGGATCTCGACCCGGTCGTGGTCGAAGGTCTGGGCATCGAGGCTGGCGAGGTAGGTCCCGACATACCGCTCGACGTTGTACAGCGCGCTGGCCACCGTGAACAGCGGTGCCCCCATGTGTGCCCCCTCGAGATGTGCGGTACTCCGAACCGGAACGAGTCTAGGCTGCACGGGCCCGGCGCTCCGCCTCGGTCGCTCCGGGTGACGCTCCCGCAGCCGGGACCAGTGTGCACCGACGACGGGGCTGCACGTGCTTGACTGGCTCCGGTCGGTCGACCACGGATGCGAGCAGGGAAGGCGGGAGCGACCAGGTGAGGACCAAGGTGGCACGTGCCGTCAGGGCGATGCGGTCCCGCCTCACGCGACCCGCCGCCGTCCCGCCGCCGGTGCCGGTGCCGATCTCCGACCCCGTCCTGGTCGCGCGGGAGGCCGGCTTCGACGGTCACGATGGTCTGCTCGTGTCGGGTGCCGTGGCGCAGGGCCGCGTCGTCGACGCCGTCGAGTTCCGCGTGCGGGGTACCGACGACGTCGTGCTGGTGCCTGCGGACGGAACCGCCGCCTTCACCGCCGCCGCCGCCGTGCCCGGCGAGCCGCCCCACCAGCCCTTCTCCGTCGACGTCCGCCTGCACGTGCGCGATGCGCAGGGCAGCACGACCACCGAACGATTCACGGCGGCTCCGGGGCAGCGTTCGGTCGCGGTTTCCGAGGTCGACGAGGTCGCGGCCCGGCCGGCGTGGTGGTACGCCACGCGCGACGGTCATCTCTCGCTGCGGGTGGGCATGGTGCGCAACCCGAGGATCGACCTCGAGGTCACCGACGTACGCGGGCTGCCCGGCGGTCTTGAGTTCGATGCCGTCCTGACTTCCGTGCGAGCCAGCACCGCACCCGAACTGCAGGTCAGCGTCCGACACTCCGACTTCGGGATCCGGGTGCCGGTGACCGTTGGTGGGGCCTCGCGTGATCCGGTCAGCCAGGACGTCACCCGTCGCATCTCGGGTGTCGTCGACCTGGCGGCCCTCGTGGCGGCCGGCATCCCCATCGACGAACAACCCGTCGATCTGTCGGTCGTGACCGTCGCCGACGACGGCACCGAACTCAGTCGCGGGATCGGACTGTCCGGAGACCTCGCTTCTTTCCGTCGACTCGTGCCGCTCTCGGAATCGCGTGACGGCATCACCCAGGTGCTGGTGCCGTACCTGACGTTCAAGTCGCAGAATCTCGCGTTCTGGCGCGAGATCTTCACCGACGACGCCCACCGCTACCTCACCAGGATGCGCCGACTGGGTCCGCTGTGGGCCCTCGTCCGGCCCCTCGCCGGGGTCTGGCTGGTGGGCGAGACGCCCTACAAGGCCCAGGACTCGGGCTTCCACCTGTTCCGCTGGATCCGGTCGCACCGACCGCGGCGTCGCGCCTACTACGTCATCGACGCGGACAGCCCGGAGCGGGCTGCGGTCGAGCCCCTCGGCAACGTCGTGACGATGCGCTCGCGTGAGCACATCCGGGTCAGTTTCCTGGCGCAGCGCATCGCGACGAGCCACCAGGCCGGGTTCGTGCTCGCGACCACGGACCGCCGAGCTGTGCGCTGGATGCGGGGCAACCGGGTCTTCCTGCAGCACGGTGTCCTCGGCACGAAGAACATGACCGACACCTACGGCCGACTCGCGCCGGGGTTCCACACCGACTTCTTCCACGTCAGTTCACCGCGCGAACGCGAGATCGTGGTCAACGACCTGCGCTACCGCAGGAAGCAGGTGCGGGTCACCGGGCTGAGCCGCTTCGACCGACTGCTCGAACCGACCGAGCAGGAACCACGCGGCCTGCTCGTCATCCCCACCTGGCGGGACTGGCTGAAGCGCCCGGAGATGTTCGAGGACAGCGAGTTCCTCGAGCGGTGGCGTGGCTTCCTTGAATCCGAGCCGCTGCGCACGGCGATCCGCGAGGGCCTGCCGGTGTCGGTGACCCTGCACCCCAACATGCGCTTCTTCGGCGAGGCCCTCCGGGCTGAGGGCGTCACGGTCGTCAGGCAGGGCGACGTCGACGTCCAGACACTGCTGCGCACGCATGCGGCGATGGTGACGGACTACTCGTCGGTGGGTTTCGACTTCAGTTTCCAGGGCCGGCCGGTGTTCTACCACCAGTTCGACCGGAGCCGATTCCTCGGCAAGCGACCCTCGCACCTCGACCTCGACCTCGACCTGCCCGGCGACGTCTTCACCGAGGTGGACCGGCTCGCCGACTCGGTGCTGCAGTCGTGGCGCGCCGGGTTCCCGCAGCCACCGGACCATGCACGCCGCAGTGCCCTGTTCCTGGCCCCCACCCCCGACTCATTCGCGCGTGAGGTCTTCGAGTCCGTCCGGTCGGCGCGATCGTGGTGGGTGCCGATCTGGCGACTGCGGGACTCCACCCACGGCCGGCGGGCCTACGCACGATTCCGCGAAGGTCGGCTCTACGGACCGGTGATGGACGCCATGTCCTTCGTCGGACGGCTGCTTCCCCGTCGCGACCTCGCGGTCTTCGAGAGCAACGTGGGGCGAGCGGTCGCCGACAGCCCGAGAGCGATCTACGAGGAGCTGATGGACCGCGGCAGCGACCTGCGCACCGTCTGGAGCACGCGCAGCGCCTATCGCCCGCGCGACCTGCGCACGCGCAAGGTCGAGCCGGGGTCGCCGGCGTTCCACTGGAGCCTGGCCCGCGCCCGCTTCTGGGTGAACAACCAGAACTTCGGACCGGTCGTCACGCCGGCGAAGGGCACCACCTACCTGCAGACGTGGCACGGCACCCCGCTCAAGCGCATGCAGCACGACGCGGTGTCCACGCAGGGCCGCAAGCCCGGCTATCTCGAACGAGTCGCCGCGAAGACGGCCACGTGGTCGGCCCTGCTGTCGCCCAGCCCCTACGCGACCGCGGCCTTCCGGTCCGCGTTCCGGTACGACGGACCCGTGCTGGAACTGGGGTACCCGCGCAACGACGTGCTCGTCGCCGCACCCGCCGAGCGGGGCGATCTCACTCGTCGGGCGCTCGGTCTGGCTGCCGATGCCCGCGTCGTGCTCTACGCACCCACCTTCCGCGACGACGCGAGAAAGGACGGGCACTTCGCGTGGGACGGCGTCGTCGGCTGGGCCGCGCTCGTCGACGGGTTGAGCGAGCAGACGGTGGTCCTGGTGCGTCGGCACGACGTCGTGCGCGGTTCGCTCAAGATCCCGGACGAGTTGGCCGACCGCGTCGTGGACGTCTCGTCCCACCCGGACATGCAGGATCTGCTGTGCGCTGCGGACGTGCTCGTGACCGACTACTCCTCGGTGATGTTCGACTTCGCGATCCTCGACCGGCCGATCGTGCTGTTCTGCTACGACCTCGAGCACTACCGCGACGACCTGCGCGGCTTCTACCTCGACCTCGAGGCGGAGGCGCCCGGCCCGATCGTGGCGACCCCTGAGGCGCTGCGCCGCGCGCTCCTCGCCGCCGAACGGTCACCGGACGGGGACGCCGCGAGGCGCCGTCGGTTTCGCGAGCGGTTCGCGCCGCTCGACGACGGGCACGCCGCCGCGCGCGTGGTGGACGAGGTCTTTGGCCGGGACTGAGGCCCGGTCAGCCGGCGTCGCCGGGCAGGTCCATCGTCCGCCGCGCCGCCTTGCGCACCTCGGGGGCCAGGGTGCGCGAGAACGTCGCGGTCATGTGGCCGTGATCGAAGTACGCGATCAGCCCGTCGATCACGAACCGGCAGATCGTTGCGTCGCAGAAGTGGTCGCTGACGTCGAGCCGTGAGACGAGCCCACTGTCGTCCGCGCCGGCGGCGGCCGCGAGCGGATCGGTCTCCAGCGACTCGGACCGGGGCCGGTCGCACGCCGCCCAGTCGTCCTCGTTGAGGGCGACGCAGTCGGGCACGTTGTCGGTCGCGGAGGGGGTGTCGCGGATGACCAGGACGGGGATGCCCGCGGACGTCAGCGTGTCGAGTGTGTCGGCGTACGCGGCCTGAGCCACCCGGGCGCTGTCCTCGGGGTCGACGTCCTCCAGCGGCAGGGTGTTCGTCCGGTTCGAGATCACGACGAGACTCGCCTTCGACGCGATGATCCGGCGCAGGCTCTCGGCGTTCCAGTCGCGACAGTTGCGCGTCGACTTCGGATTCGGGAAGGCGATGTCGAGGTCGACGGTGAAGCACTGGGAGGCCAGATACGTGTCGACGACCCAGCCCTCCTGGTCCGCGGCCACGGTCAGCGCCGGCTGCCAGTGCCCGGCGTGCGAGTTGCCGATCAGCGCGACGCGTCGGTCCGAGTCGAGGTCACCGTAGTGACACAGCGGATGCGTCGAGAACGGCGCGCTGGACCAACAGCCGTCGGCATAGACGGCCGGCTTGTCGTTCTTCGCCTCCACGGGGGACATCACGAGTGCGCTGTCCTCGTCCGTCGTCGGGGCGGCGGTCAGTGCCCAGGCCGCGGCGCAACTGAGGGCCGTCGTGGCGGCCAGCATCGCGAACGTCGCGCGCCGCCGCGCGACGAGTCGTGGGTGGAAGCGCAGCGGTTTCTCGACGAAGCGCACGGTCAGTCCCGAGAGTGCGACCGTCGCCACGAGCACCACGGAGTCGGTGGCGAGGGTCTTGTCGACGCCGAGCGCGATCGGCACGATGACGACGAGCGGCCAGTGCCACAGGTAGATCGGGTACGACCAGTCGCCCACCAGTTGGACCGGCCGTAGGTCCCATGGGCCACGACGCTCAACCGCGGCGAGCAGGATGAGCGCGGCTCCCACGGTCGGCACGAGGGCGGCCCAGCCCGGGAACGCGGTACCGCGGTCGAACCCGAAGACGGCGACCACGATCATCACCAGACCGGTCAACGCGACGACCTCCCGGCCTCGCCGCAGGACGACACCGCGGTCGACCGCGATCGCCACGAGCCCGCCGAGCAGGAGCTCCCAGAACCGCGCGGGCGACACGAAGTAGGCCGCGCCCGGGTCGATCGGCGTCAGGTGGATGCTCCAGGCCAGGGACGCGGCGAAGAGCACGGCGGTCACGACCGGCAACAGTCTGCGGCGCACGACGAAGACCCCGGCGATGACGAGCGGCCACACCAGGTAGAACTGCTCCTCGATGCTGAGCGACCAATAGTGCTGGACCGGTGTGGGGGCGTTCTCGGCGGCGAGATAGTCGGTGGCCGAGTCGGCGAGCACCCAGTTCTGGACGTAGAGCGCCGAGCCGGCGATCTGCTTGCCGATCTCGGCGAACTGCGTCGCGGGCAGCCACAGCCACGCGGCGATCGCCGTGGTCACCAGCACGAGTGCGGCCGCCGGGATCAGGCGTCGGACGCGCCGCGCCCAGAAGTTGCCGAGCTTGGCGGCGGACGTCGGCGGGCGCTGCACGAGGTGGAGGGTGATGAGGAAGCCCGAGATCACGAAGAACACGTCGACGCCGACGTAGCCACCGGACACCCGGCCCGGCCACAGGTGGAATGCGACGACCACCGACACCGCGAGGGCCCGCAGGGCCTGGATGTCGGTGCGCACGGTGTCCGATCCTAGGTGCAGGGCGGTGACGTAGCCTGCTGCGGTGCCCAGGCTGTTGACGGACGTCCGTCCTCTCCGCGCCTCGGCGCCGTACCGCCGGCTGTGGATCGGCCAAGCGATCTCGGGCTTCGGGCAGCAGATGACGGTCGTGGCGATCGCGTGGGAGGTCTGGCAGCTCACCCAGTCGTCGTTCTCGGTCGGACTCGTCGGCCTCGCGGGGCTGCTGCCGCTCGTGTTGGGCGGTCTGTACGGTGGGGCGCTCGTGGATGCGTTCGACCGGCGCAAGGTCGCGATCTGGTCGGCGCTCGGTCTGTGGCTGTCGTCGATGACGCTCGTGCTGCACTCGGTCGCCGACCTGCGTTCGGTCGGGTTCCTCTATGCCGTCGTCGCGGTGCAGGCGCTGTTCTTCGCGGTCAACAATCCGGCCCGCGCCGCGATGCTGCCACAGCTGCTGAAGCCGTCGCTGCTGCCGGCGGCGAACGCACTGAGCATGGCCGCGACGAACCTGTCGTTGACGGTCGGTCCGCTGCTCGGCGGCGCGTTGATCGCGTGGCGCGGGGTCGAGGCAGCGTATGTCGCCGACGTGCTGCTGTACCTGGCGGCGGTGTACTCGGTGGTGCGGTTGCCGGCGCTGCCGCCGGCCACGAAGGTCCCGGTCCCGGGCGTGAAATCGGTCGTGGACGGGCTGAGGTTCCTGCGCACGGCGCCCAACATCGCGATGTCGTTCGTGGTGGACCTGTGTGCCATGGTGTTCGCCCAACCGCGCTCGCTGTATCCCGCTCTGGCGGCGACCGTCTTCACCTCCGCTGCGGTCGGCGGGTCGGAGGCCTCGATCCTGGGCCTGCTGCAGGCGTCCCCGGCGATCGGCTCGCTCATCGCCTTCGTGCTGTCCGGCTGGGTCAGCCGGGTCCACCGGCACGGCATCGCGATCACGGTGGCGGTCGTCGTCTACGGCGCCAGCGTCGCCGCGGCCGGCTTCTCCGCCATCGGGGTCCCGGGCCTGTTGTGGCTCGCGGTCTCGTTCCTGGCTCTCTCAGGTGCGGCCGACATGGTCAGTGCCGCGTACCGCTCGACGATCCTGCAGACTGCCGCTCCCGACGAGATGCGCGGCCGCATGCAGGGCCTGTTCATCGTCGTCGTCGCCGGTGGCCCGCGCCTGGGCGACTTCCTGATCGGGTCCCTCGCCTCGGTGGTCGGCGAGCCGTGGGCGATGGTCGCCGGCGGCGGCCTGTGCATCGGCGGCGTACTGCTGGCGGTCGCACTCAACCGACGCTTCTTCGCCTACGACGCGCGGCACCCGACGCCGTAGCGGCAGATTCCCCGGTTAAGTGGGTTTCCTGGCACTTCCTGAGGGTTACGACCCTCAGGAAGTGCCAGTTTTCCCACTTAACCGGGGAATCTGTCACCCGCCGAAGTGCGCGAGGTCGATCTCGATCCAGACCTGCTCGGAGCGGCCGACGAGGTCGCCGGCGGGCGTGTAGAGGGCGGTGTCGGTGAGGAACTTGCGTCCCTCGCGGGCGGCGAGTCGGCCGACCGCGTGATAGGTCAGGCCGGCGACGGGGGCCGAGTAGACCTCGGCGGTCATCGTGCCCAGCACCATCGGTTGTGCGGTGAAGTCGGCCGCCCACCCACCGGGACAGTCCAGCGCGGCCCACGTGATGGGAACCGGGACGCTGCCGTCGTCGCCGGCGAACGCCGCGTCGACGTGCCACGGCGCGGCGGTGAGGTCGTCGCCGATCGGGCCGCTGAAGATCCGCAGCCCATCGCCCTCGCCACGCGAGGTGCCGCAGGTGAAACACAGGTCGAACGGGTGGTACCGGAACCCGGGGTAGTCGCGCAATCCCGCGGCGACCTCGTCGGCGTCGGCGAAACGCGGGGGTTCGCGGGTGAACGCGCCCGGCACCGACGAGCCGACGAGCGCACCGCCGTGCGTCAGCAGCCGGGTGCCCGAGGCGTCGTGCTCCCACGCGAGCGGCGTGCCCAGCGGCGGCGGCATCGACAGCCGCGAGGTTACCGGGCCGTCGTGGCCCTGACCGAGGAACGCGTCGGCGACCAGCCCGCTCACCCATCCGCCGTTGCCGGACGTGGGTGGGCCGTTGAACTGGTGGGGGATCGTGACCATGCCCCCGACGTTAGCCGCGCAGGGCGTCCCATCGCCGCAGCGCCTCGCGCCGTTCCTCGGCATGGTCGACGAGAGGCGGCGGGTAATCGGCGGGCGGTTGCGGGAGTTTCCACGGCTCGTGCACGGCGGGTCCCGCGATCGATGCCAACTCGGGCACCCAGCGCCGCACGTAGTCGCCGTCGGGGTCGCACCGGCGGCCCTGACCCACCGGGTTGAACACGCGGAACCACGGCGCGGCGTCGGTGCCGGAGCCCGCGACCCATTGCCAGCCGTGCTGGTTGTTCGCGAGATCGGCGTCCAGCAGCCGCTCGCGGAACCAGCGGGCGCCGTGCGTCCACTCGACGTGCAGATCCTTGACCAGGAAGCTCGCCACGACCATTCGTACTCGGTTGTGCATCCAGCCCTCGGCGAGCAGTTGGCGCATGCCGGCATCGACGAACGGGAAGCCGGTGCGTCCCTGCTGCCACGCCTCGACGTCGCCGGCGGGTTCGTCGTAGCGCAGCGCCTCGACGTCCCGGTTCCAGTAGCCGAACGCCGAGTCGGGCCGGTCGGCCAGCACGTCGGCGTAGAAGTCCCGGAACGCCACCTGGCGCGTGTAGGACCGCGCGCCGTCGGAGTCGCGCTCGTCGAGGTCGGCCAGCAGGGTGCGCGGGTGGATCGTGCCCCATTTCAACGGGACGGACAGGCGCGACGTGGTGTCGAGGTCGGGCCGGTCGCGCTCGTCGTCGTAGTCGTCGACGTGGGCACGTAGCCACCGGTGCCAGTGATCGCGGGCGGCCAGCTCCCCGACCGGGGGCAGGGTCACGTCCGCGGGCAGCGGGACGTCGGGCACCGGCTCGGAACCGCGCGGACGCAGCCACGGCACCGCGGACGCCCGCACGGCCGCCACGGGGCCGTCGCGATCTCGGTCCAGCCAGGTGCGGAACCACGGGGTGAACACCCGATACGAAGTGCCGTCCGGCTTGGTCACGGTGCCCGGCGGAGTCGCGTACGCCGTGCCGGTGAGGACCAGCGGGACGTCGCCCAGCGTGTCCGAGACCTGCCGGTCGCGGGTGGTCCCGTAGGGGGTGTGGGTCGCGGTGGCGTGCACCGACGTGGCCCCGGCGGACCGGGCCACGCGCGGCACGACCACTCGTGGATCACCGCTGACGAGGTGCAGGCCGCGGATGCGGTCGCCGAAGTCCGCCAGCAGTAGCGCGAGGTAAGCGCGGCGCAGTGAGGTGACCTCCGTCGCGAAGTGCTCGTCGAGCACGAAGAGCGGAACGACGCCCTCGGAACCGGCCTCGACCGCGGCCCGCAGCGCCGGGTGGTCGTGCAGCCGAAGGTCCGCGCGGAACCACATCACCGAGACCGTCATCGGAGCATCGTCCCCCGGCGTCCGGCCTGCCGCACGCCGATCGGTGAGGTGAGCCTCACTCGACGGTGGTACGCATGGCCCGTCGCGGGGGCCCGCATGGAACAATGGCCGCGTGAGCGAGCTGATCGACACCACCGAGATGTACCTGAGGACCATCTTCGAGCTGGAGGAGGAGGGAATCGTCCCCTTGCGGGCCCGCATCGCCGAGCGCCTGCACCAGAGCGGTCCCACCGTGAGCCAGACGGTGGCGCGGATGGAACGCGATGGACTGCTCTCGGTCGAGGGCGATCGCCATCTCGAGCTGTCCGACAAGGGTCGGTCCCTCGCGACCCGGGTGATGCGCAAGCACCGGCTCGCCGAGCGGCTGCTCACCGACGTCATCGGTCTCGAGATCGAGTACGTCCACGAGGAAGCGTGCCGCTGGGAGCACGTGATGTCCGAGCAGGTCGAGCGCCGCCTGGTCGAACTGTTGAAGCACCCCACCGAGTCGCCCTACGGCAACCCGATCCCGGGCCTGGGCGAACTGGGCGAGACGGTGGAGGAGGCCGACTTCCTCGACGGCGTCGAGCCGTTGCCGCGGGCCGTCGGCACGACCGACGTCCCCGTCCGTGTCGTCGTGCGCCGCATCGCCGAGGAACTGCAGAAGGACACCGAGGTCATGTCGGTGCTGCGCCGTGTCGGCGCGCTGCCCGGCAACGACGTCCTCGCCTCGCGCGGCCACGACGGACTCGTCGTCGCCCGCCAGTCCGAGACCGCCGAGATCGACGCCGAAGCGGCCGCGCACATCTTCGTCTCGCGCTGAGTCACCCCGCGAGTTCGCGCAGGCGCTGCTCGACGAGGTCGAGCCAGCGTCCGACGTTCCGGTGCGCCTCCGGCGTGTCCGGATACCGGCACCGCAGGTGCATCCCCGCGTCGTTGACGACGAACCAGATCATCACGCCGTCGGTGCGGATCGCAGCCGAGACGAACTGCACCTCCAGCGCGGGATCGACCGCCACCGGCAGGCGGCGCACGTCCAGCCACGACATCGCGAACATGCCCGGGCCCTCCGGCATCCCGCCGTACGGCGCGAAGATCGGGGCGAGCGGCCAGGAGCCGAGGCCGATCGCCTCCTTCACGGCGGCCGCACACGCCTGCGGATCGGGATCGGTGGACTCCAGCACCGCGTTCGTGATGAACCAGCCCACGGCGTCGTGCCACCGCGGCTCGTACCGGCTGTGGACGGGGAAGACCACTCGGAACGGCCGTCCGGCCACCCGGGCGGTGACCTCGGTCAGCGCGGAGGTCGCCAGCGAGATCATCCGCACGCCGCGGGCGTGAGCGTGTGCGGCGAACTGCTCGGTCTCGGCGGCGTCCAGGACGTCGCGCGTCTCGTAGACGCCGTGGGGTACCGGCTCGGCGTCGCCGAGCGGGAGCGGGAAGCGGGGCATCCAACCGTCCTCCGCTGCGAGCACGCCGGCCCAGCGGTCGACGACGTCCGCCGGCGCCGTGGGCCGGGCGAGCAGGGCCCGGGTGTGTTCGGCGAACTCCGGCGCGTCGGGCAGGTCGGCGCCGGGGATGCGCCCGTGCGTCAGGTCGTCGAGGCACACCGTGAGGTCGCGGACCAGGACCAGCAGGGACCACATGTCGACGTGCGCGTGGTCCGAGGCGATGATCACGGCGGGTCGCCGGTCTGCCTCGCGGGCGTCAGGTTCGACCAGGCAGAGGCGGTACGACGGACGCTCGAAGGGTGCGCAGACCACGTCCAGCAGGTCGCGCAGCGCTTCGCGGGTCGTGCGGGTGACCGGCTGCTCGTGCCAGGCGCCCCGGCCCAGCCGGGTCTCGTGCAAGGTCACGGTGCCGTCGTCACCGGTCGAGAAGGTCGTGGCAAGGCTGCCGTGGCGCCGGATCGCGGCATCCCAGGCGCGGCCGAGCGACTCGCGGGAGACCGGTGCCGGCAGCCGGGCCGACATGGCCATCCACGATCCGGGTCGCTGTCCTTGGGCGACGTGGCGTCCCTGGTCGAAGGAAATGGGCACGCTGCTGGTCTCGTCGACGGAGGCGTCGACCCGAAACCCGAGAAGCCTGCCTTGGGGCAGCGCCATGTGGGTGACGTTCGTCAGCCGCATGAGCCGTACTCTAGAGGCCTGACCCAGCCCTCCGACGGAGGT
Organism: uncultured Aeromicrobium sp.; assembly: GCA_964464335.1. Taxonomy (GTDB): domain Bacteria; phylum Actinomycetota; class Actinomycetes; order Propionibacteriales; family Nocardioidaceae; genus Aeromicrobium. The sequence continues at coordinate 10,719 of CAYXFT010000005.1, read as the reverse complement.
ACTCGTGCCAAGGTTCGACGTCGCGGACGCCACTCTCGACTACGACGTGCGCGGTGACTCCGGTCCGCTCGTCGTCCAGCTGCACGGCCTGACCTCGAGCCGGCTGCGCGATGCGTCCATGGGTCTGGACCTGCCGCAGTACCTGCGCGGCTGTCGGGTGCTGCGCTACGACGCCCGCGGACATGGTGCGTCCACCGGCACGGAGCGCCCCGAGGACTACGTCTGGCCCCGACTCGCCGGCGACCTGCTGGCGTTGCTCGACCATGTCGCGCCCGGCGAGCAGGTGCACGGTGTCGGACCGTCGATGGGCACCGCGACCCTGCTGCACGCCGCGGTGCGCGATCCCGGTCGGTTCGCCAGCCTGACCCTCGTCGTCCCGCCGACGGCGTGGGAGTCACGGCGGGCCCAGGCGTCCACCTACGTCGCTCACGCCGACCTGATCGCCCGCGAAGGCCTCGAGGCGTTCGTCGAACTCGGCCGGACCGGCCCCGTGGTGCCGGCGCTCGCCGAGGCGCCCCTGACTCTGCCGTCGGTCGCCGAGGCCCTGTTGCCCGCGGTCATGCGCGGGGCGGCGAGCACCGACCTGCCCGAACCGGACGAGATCACCGGTGTCGGTACGCCCACGCTCGTTCTGGCCTGGAGCGACGATCCCACCCACCCGATCAGCACCGCGAAACGACTCCGCGAACTGATGCCGAACAGCCGTCTCGTGGTTGCACGCACGCCCTACGGGATCATGGCCTGGCCCAACCTGTTCGCCGACCACGTCATGGGCAGCGCCGCGGAAGTGGCCGCCGACGCTCTCGCGGCGGGCGCCGAGGACGGCCTGTCCGCGGAGGCGGGCTGACGCGTACGGCACCACGGGGTCACGGCCCGGCTGGCATGCTTGCGCCATGACGTTCGGCCAACGACTGCGCGGGTGGTTCAACCGCACGGGGTCGGAGTCGTTGGGCTGGACCCTCGTCGTGGTGGGCGTGATCCTGATGCCGCTGCCGGGTCCGGGAATGCTCATCGTGCTGGGCGGGGTGGCACTGCTGTCCCGTCACTACACGTGGGCCGAGCGCATCGCCGGGCCGCTGGAGGAGAAGGCCGTCGAGGCCGCCAAGTACGGCGTCGCGACCATCCCGCGCATCGCCGTGTCGCTGCTCGGCATCACCTGCGTCGTGGCCATGGGCGCGATCGTGCTGGCCTCCCCGACGATTCCGGAGTTCTCGATCCTGGGCGTCGGGTTCGGCCCGGAGTTGCCCGCGGCCGGGTGGATCGGGGCGATCGGGATCTGGCTCGGTGCGGCCGCCGCGCTGGGCCTGTTGGTCTACAGCATCCGTCGCTGGCGCTGACCCGCGACGTCGCACGCGGATACGGTGGAACCGTGACCTCCTCCGTGGACCCTGCTGACGTCGAATTGGGACTCGACACGTTCGGCGACGTCACGTTCGACGCCGACGGCGCGCCCCAGCATCACGCGACGGTCCTGCGCAACGTCGTCGAGCAGGGCGTGCTGGCCGATCAGGTCGGCCTCTCGTTCATCGGTCTGGGTGAGCACCATCGCGACGACTTCGCCATCACTGCCCCCGACGTCGTGCTGGCTGCGATCGCGGCGCGCACCGAGCACATTCGGCTCGGCTCGGCCGTGACGGTGCTCAGCTCGGACGACCCGATCCGGGTGTTCGAACGCTTCTCGACGCTCGACGCCCTCTCGTCCGGCCGCGCCGAGGTCATCCTCGGCCGCGGCTCGTTCACCGAGTCGTTCCCGCTCTTCGGGTTCGACCTCGAGGACTACGAGGTGCTGTTCGCCGAGAAGCTCGACCTGTTCTCCCGACTGCTGACCGAGCAGCCGGTGACGTGGTCGGGCTCGACCCGGCCGCCGCTGACCGACCAGCGGGTGTTCCCGCCGACCGAGTCCGGCCGGCTCGCGGTCTGGATCGGTGTCGGCGGGACACCCCAGTCGGTCGTGCGGGCCGCGCGCTACCGGCTCCCGCTCATGCTCGCGATCATCGGCGGCGCGCCGGCCCAGTTCGTCCCGCTCGCGCACTACTACCGCCAACTGCTCGAGGCCGACGGCGTGGCGCCGCTGCCCGTCGGGATGCATTCGCCCGGATACGTCGCCGAGACCGACGAGCAGGCGCGCGAGGAACTGTTCCCCCACTTCCAGGCCCAGCGCGACCGGATCGGTCGCGAACGCGGCTGGCCGCCCACGACGCGAATCCAATTCGAGCGCGACGCCAGCGCCGAGGGGGCCCTGTACGTCGGCTCGCCCGAGACCGTCGCCCGCAAGATCGCGACCAACCTCGCCCTGCTCGGCGTGACCCGGTTCGACCTCAAGTACGCCAACGGCGCCATGGGGCACGACCAACTGATGCGCTGCATCGAGTTGTACGGCACGCGCGTCGCACCGCTCGTGCGCGACATGCTGTCCTGACTTCGGCCCGGACTTACGATGGTCGGGTGGAGTTGATCGTCGCAGCCGTGGTGGTCGTCGTCGTCATCTCGGCCGCCACGATCGCCGCCCCGCGCCTCGGGCTCGCCTCGCCGCTGGTGCTCGTCGCCGTCGGGATCGTCTACAGCCTGCTGCCGTTCACGCCGCAGTACGAGATCGGTCCCGAGCTGATCCTGGCCGGGCTGCTGCCGCCACTGCTCTACGCGGCAGCAGTCTCGATGCCCACAATGGACTTCCGGCGCGACTTCACGCTCATCAGCGGGATGTCCGTCATGCTCGTCCTGATCAGCTCGCTCCTGCTGGGCCTGCTCTTCACGTGGGTGATCCCCGGGATCGACTACCCGCTCGCCGTCGCGTTGGGTGCGATCGTCAGCCCGACCGACGCGGTCGCCACGGCGATCGTGAAGGACCTCGGGGTGTCACGACGTATCGTCACGGTGCTCGAGGGCGAGAGCATGCTCAACGACGCGACGGCACTCGTGCTGCTGCGGACCGCCGTCGCCGCGATCGCCACGTCGGTGCACTTCTGGGCCGTCCTCGGCCAGTTCGTGTGGGCCGTCGTCGGCGCCGTCGCGATCGGCTGGCTCGTCGGCGAGTTGAACCTGCGCATCCGCGCCCGGCTGAGCGACTCGGCCGTGAACACGGCGGTCTCGTTCACGGTGCCGTTCGTGGCCTACGTGCCGGCCGAGCAACTCAACGCCTCGGGCCTCGTGGCGGCGGTGACCGCCGGCATTGTCACCGGGTACGGGGCGGCCCGGTACCTCGCCCCGCAGCACCGCATCTCCGACGCCCAGAACTGGCGTACGGTCGAGCTCCTGCTCGAGGGCTTCGTGTTCCTCATCATGGGTCTGGAGATCTCAGGACTCGTGGAGGACGTCGGCGATCGCGACGGCGGTGTCGCCCAAGCGGCGCTCGTGGCCGCCATCGCGCTGACCGCGGCCATGGCGATCCGGCTCGTCTACGTCGCGGGGGTCGTGCTGATCGACAAGTCGAAGGCCAGGCGGGTCCCCGAGATGCGGACGACGCTCGAGGAGTGGGGCGCGAAGGCCGACAAGATCGACTCTCCCCGCGCCGACCGGCTGCGCACCGCCCTGCGCCGCAAGTCCGCCGACGTCGACTACCTCGACGCGCTGCCGCTGGGCCGGCGTGAGGGACTCGTGATCGCGTGGGCGGGACTGCGTGGTGCGGTCACGGTCGCGGCGGCCCAGACGCTGCCGCACGACATCGAGAACCGTTCGCAGCTCATCTTGATCGCGTTCTTCGTCGCTCTGTTCTCGCTCGTCGTCCAGGGCGGGACGCTCGCCGCACTGGTACGCCTGCTCGGCCTGTCGGGTCGTGACGTGTCCAGCACCCAGGAGGAATGGGACCGGCTGCGCGACCTCATGAACACGGCCGCCGACGAGGTCGTCCACGCTGCCGTACTGCCGCCGGAATTGGCGAAGCTCCGCACGCGCTTCGCCCGTCCGCAGATCCCCAAGGAGGACGAGAGCGACCGGCGCACCGGTGACGAGCACCGCGACATCGTGCGCAAACTCCGGCTCGACATGATCGATGCGCAGCGCTCGGCCCTGCTGCGCGAGCGGGCCGACGGCACGTACAGCACGGAAGTGCTCAGCCACATGCTCGCCGTGCTCGATGCCGACCAGATCGGGATCGAGTTGCGCGCTCGGCCCGACGAGGACTGAGCAGTCGTATCGGTCGTCGGACACGACTCGGGCCGGAGCCCCGCAGGACTCCGGCCCGGATCGTGACCACTCAGCGGTGCGTCAGGCGAGCGCCTTCGACTTGAGCTGGTCGTACTCGGCCTGCGTGATGGCGCCGGAGTCCAGCAGTCCCTTGGCCGCCGTGATCTGGTCGGCGGGCGACTGGGAGGCCACGTCGCGGATGTAGGCGTCCGTCTGCTGGCGAGCCGACTCCATCTTGGCCTGCTGGCGACGTGCCATGCCGCCGCCGCGGGCGATCAGGTAGACCAGCGCCGTCAGCGCGGGGACGAAGATCAGGAAGAAGACCCACACGGCCTTCCAGCCACCGGAGAGCTCGTGGTCACCGAACAGGTCGATGATGATGTTGAACAGGACCATGAGGTAGGCCATGAAGAAGAAGATCGAGATCGTGAGCCAGAAGAAGTCCCAGAAGCTGTCCACAAAAATTCCTTTGAAAAAGTCGCGGGTTGCAACACCCCGTGGCGCCATTCGCCACGGGGACATCGTGGCACACCGCTGGGCCCCGGATTCCAGCGCCCACGCGGTGTGGGAGACCACTCAGGTGCGCCAGTTGGGAGGCGCCGTCCTCAGGAGGCGCGGCGGCTGTTCCACCAGCGCCAACCGGCGGTGACGATGACGGCGCCGACGATCGAGCCGATGATGCCGCTGGCACGCAGTTCGAGACCGTCGTTGCTGAGCAGGCTGATCAGCAGCCCGCCGACGAACGAGCCGACCAGGCCCGCGACGATGGCCACGGTCCAGTCGATGCCGCCGTTCTTGCCGAGGATCAGCTGGGCGGCAGCGCCGACGAGCATGCCGAAGAGGATGATTGCGATGATGAGCACGCACCGATCCTAGGGTGTGTCCCCGACGATGTGATCGGCGCAACGGGCGACACGCGCAACTCGTCCCATCTCGGTGCGAGACCTTGCAGTCGACAGTTGGTAGAAATAGGTCGTCCAAGTCCGGGCCTGCTGCATCTCCCGTGGCCCGAGGACGGACAGGGCGAAAGCGCCCAGAGGGACGCGCACATCCACCCCGAGAGTGTGCGCGTGGGCGCCGCGCCGGAGTACCCCTTCCCCCCGATGGGACTCCCGCGCGGCGCCGCTCCTCGGTCTCAGCGAGCCAGGAACGCCAGCAGGACGCGGTTGAACTCGTCCGCGTGGCTCACATTGAGGCCGTGCGGACCGCCGGTCACCACGTGCACCGTCGCATCGGCCACGTCCCGGCCGGTGCGCTGACCCGACACCTCGAACGGGACGATCGCGTCGCCGTCACCGTGGATCACGAGGGTCGGCACGTCGACCTTCGCGAGGTCGTCGCGAAAGTCCGTGCGGCCGAAGGCGTCGACGCAGTCCAGGACGGCTTCCAGGCGGGCCGGCTCCGACAACGCGAACGCCTCACGACGTTGCTCGTCGGTGACCTTCAGGTCCCCGTCCGCCGAGAAGAACTGGGTGCTGAAGTCCTCGAAGAACCCAGCGCGGTCCTCGGTGATGCCGTTCCTGAACCCGGCGATGGCGTCCTCGGTGAGTCCGCCCTCGGGGTTGTCGTCGCCCTTGAGCAGGTAGGGCGGGACGGCGGCCGCGAAGACGACCGACGCGATGCGGTCGGTGCCGTGGGAGCCCACGTACCGGGCGACCTCGCCGCCGCCCATCGAGAAGCCGACGAGGGTGACGTCCCGCAGGTCGAGGCTCTCCAGCAGCCCGGCCAGGTCGTCCGCGAAGGTGTCGTAGTCGTAGCCCGATGCGGGCTTGTCGGAGGCGCCGAAGCCACGCCGGTCGTAGGTGACGACGCGGTGGCCGGCGGCGGTCAGCGCCGGCACCTGCTCCTGCCAGGAGGCGCCGCTGAGGGGCCACCCGTGGATGAGGACGACGGGCCTGCCGTCGCCGCCGGTGTCCTCGTAGGACAGTTCGATGCCGTTCGTCGTGAGGGTGCTCATGGAACTCCTTTGTCTCGACTACCACCGTGGCCCGCGGCGAGACGATCCGCATCCCGGATGCGGAGGTCGATCGCCGGTGCGGTGGGGCTATCCCGCCATCGGTGCCCCCGAGAGGATTCGAACCTCCGACCTGCGGTTTAGGAAACCGTTGCTCTATCCCCTGAGCTACGGGGGCGCACCGATTCATCCTCCCATGCCGCTCTGTGTCCGGGCAGGCACCTCGGGCCAGACGAGGATGGCTCCGATGACCGGGACCGCGAAGCCCGTCGTCGTCCTAGACTGGATCGGGTGCGGATCCTGCTGACCGGCGCCAACGGCGTCATGGGACGGGCCACGATCCCCGCCCTGCAGAGCGCCGGGCACGAGGTCGTCGGCCTCGTCCGCTCGCCGTCCGCCGCCCGCATCGTCGCCGCCACGGGGGCCGAGGTCGCGCACGGCGACGTACTCGACCGGGCGAGCCTGATGCCGGCGATGCAGGGGTGCGACGTCGTCATGAACTTCGCCACCCACGTGCCCGTGGGGATCCGCGCGATGCTGCCCGGCTCGCTCACCCGGGTCAACCGCATCCGCACGGTCGGGTCGCGGGTCGTGGCGCAGGCGGCGGTCGACTCCGGGATCGGCCGCATCGTCCAGCAGAGCCTGAGTTTCATCTACGTCGACCGCGGGGACGAGTGGATCGACGAGTCGACGCCCATCGACGTCACGATGGTCACCGAGCCGCTCACGGTCGCCGAACAACACGCTCAGCTCGTCGAGCAGGCCGGCGGCGTGGCCGTGTGCCTGCGATACGGGCTGATCTGCGGCGACGACCCCAATTCGCAGTTCCTCGTGCGCCGGGCGCGCCGCCACCAGCCGATCGGGCTGGGCGACCCGGAGTCGTGGATGCACGTCATCCACCCGGCCGACGTCGGCACGTCCGCCGTCGCCGCGCTGACCGCGGCCGGCGGCGCCTACAACGTGGGTGCCGAACCGCTGACCCGGCAGGAGTACGTCGACGCGATCGCCCGAGCGGCCGGGAACTCCGAGGGCCGGTTCTTCCGTCGCTGGCTGTTCAGCATCACCGCGGACAAACTGGAGTTGCTGGCCCGGTCGCAGCGGGTCACGTCGCAGCTGTTCACCGACCGTACGGGGTGGAAGCCCGCCCATCCGGTCCTCGCCCCGGAGTGGTTCCGTGCCGGCTGATCCCGAGGACGGGCCGGACGACGCCGACCGGCTCGGGGCCGAGCGGGCCCGCCGCAAACGCGCGGCCCGGCTGCTCGGCGAACTGTTGCCCGAGACGACCCGCGACGAGTCACCCGAAGGCTGGGGGGACGAACGCGGGGGCACGGCCCACGACGATGAACTCCGTCGGAACGTGCCCCCGCACCACGGGAAGGACTGATGTCCTCAGGCCGGCGGCGTGTCCTCGGCCGTGCCCGGACCACGCTTGTCGGCACTCGCGCCGAGGGCGTCGCGGATCTCGCGCAGCAGCAGGATCTCCTCGCTGGGGGCCTGCGGCTCCTCCTCCTCACCCTTCTCCAGACGGGCCAGGAGCCTGCTCGACGGTGCGACGAAGACGAAGTACACGACGGCCGCGGTGATCACGAAGGTGATGAGCGCGTTGATCACGGCGGCGACGTCGACCGTGGTCTTGGGGTTGCCCGGGATGATCCGGAACGACAGGCCGTTGACGCTCGCACCACCGAACGCGTTGATGACGGGCTCGATCACCGCGGAGCTCAGGGTGGCCACGAGGGCGGTGAACGCGGTGCCGATGACGACGGCGACGGCGAGGTCGACGATGTTGCCGCGGAAAAGGAAATCCTTGAAGCCCTGAAGCATGGGTACTCCTCACGAGGAAAAGAGGTTCTGTCCCGCACGACCCTAGGCCAACCGCCCGGTTACTGCCGAGTCGTCACGACGGCGCTCAGCCGTGATGTCACCGACACCCGGGCGAGTTCGGTGGCGCCCTCCGGGGTGGCGGCCAGGCCCAGCACGGCGGCATCGCGCGTCTCGTCGGTGCGCACGGTCACCACCTCGGCTGCGCGCAGGACCGTCGTGGCGGCGCCGTCGTCGTCCACGGCGACCACGTCGACGGCGTCGCCGGCGCGCAGCATCTCACCGGTGGCCGCCGCGACCTCGACGACCGCCAGCACGTCGCCACCGCCCAGGTCGCGAGGATCGACGACGCGACGGTCGGTGAAGACCTCGCCGGCCCGCATCCCGCCCGACAGCGAACGTCCGGTGATGTCGGCCTCGTCGATCGTTCCGTCGGGCACGACCGTGCCCGGGAGTCGCACCGAGGCGAGGTCAGCGGACCGGACCTGCGTGCCGCTGGGCAGGTCGTGGGCGGCGACCAGGACGGCCCGGGTGGTGGGGGAGCGGTCGAGCGCGGTCAGTGCCGCCCACACGGACAGCCCCACGAGGGCGGCCGCGATGAGCCGGCGATGGGCAAGGACGAAGCGGGCGGCCTGTTCCATGCAGGAAGGCTAGGCAGGATCGACGCGGCGCGGGCCGGTCGTCCACAGGGGTCAGGCGGCGCCGGAACCGGCCGAGCCGGTCGAACTCGTCGAGCCTGAGGACGAGGGCGTCGGGGACGTGCTCGAGGACGAGGTCGACGGCGAGGAGGAGCCCGCACCCGACGTCGAGGACGTCGAGCGGCTGTCGTTGCGGTAGAAGCCCGAACCCTTGAACACGACGCCCGCGGCGCCGAAGACCTTGCGCAGTTCGCCACTGCAGGAGGGGCATTGCGTCAGTGCGGCGTCGGAGAAACTCTGCTTGGCCTCGAGCTCCTCGCCACACGCGAGGCAGCGGTACTGGTACGTGGGCACGGAGAGAAGCCTACCTTTGGTCGCCCAACGGTAGTGTTGGCCGTCCCACGTTCCCGACCCGAGGACCACACCACAGTGACCGAATGGCTGCTGCTGTTCACGTCTTTTTTGCTCATGCTCGCGTGCGGTGTGTTCGTCGCCGCGGAATTCTCCTTCGTCACCGTCGACCGGGCCACGATCGATCGCGAGGCCGAGGCCGGGGACCGCGGCGCCCAGGGAACGCTCCAGGCCTTGCGCAGCCTGTCCACCCAACTCAGCGGCGCCCAGCTCGGGATCACGATCACGAACCTGGCGATCGGATTCCTGGCCGAACCGGCGATCGGGGCCCTGCTGCATGATCCGCTCACCGACCTCGGACTGTCCGGTGGCGGGCTGAGCGCGGCCTCCTACGCGATCGCGTTGCTGCTCAGCACGTTCGTGACGATGCTGGTCGGCGAGCTGATCCCCAAGAACCTGGCGCTCGCGCTGCCGCGCCAGACCGCGGCGTACACCCAGCTGCCGCAGCGTGCATTCACCAAGGCGATGGCGTGGCCGATCCGGTTCCTCAACACCATGGCGAACCGCACGCTCGAATGGCTCGGCGTCGAACCGCAGGAGGAGTTGCGCTCGGCGCGGTCGCCGCTCGAGTTGCGATCCCTCGTGCTGCGGTCGGCGTCCGAGGGCGCGATCGACGACGAGACCGCCGAGCTGGTCGCTCGCAGCATCGCGTTCGGCGACCGCACCGCGGCCGACGTGCGCACCCCGCGGGTGCGGGTGCACTTCCTCGAGGAGCGCGACACCGCGATGGACGTCATCGAGGCGGCCCGGCAGACCGGACACTCGAAGTTCCCCGTGGTCGGACGGTCGCCCGACGACGTCGTCGGCGTCGTGCACGTCAAGCAGGCCGTGGCCGTCGCCCCCGACCGTCGCCGATCGGTGCGGCTCACCGAGATCGCCGAGCCGGCCGCGACGGTGCCCGACACCCTCGAACTCGACCCGTTGCTGGTGTTGCTGCGCGAGCAGAACAACCAACTGGCGATCGTCGTCGACGAGTACGGCGGCACCGACGGCATCGTGACGTTGGAGGACCTCGTCGAGGAGATCGTCGGCGACATCGCCGACGAGCACGACCGCATCACCGATCGCAGTCGCCATCGGCGCGACGGCACGTGGTCGCTGTCGGGCCTGTTGCGCCCCGACGAGGTGCTGGAACAGACCGGAATCAGCCTGCCCGAGAGCGAGGATTACGAGACGATCGCCGGGCTCGTACTCGAGCGCCTCGGCCGGCTCGCCGTGCGCGGCGACGTCGTCACGCTGCAGGTGGATTCGACCCCCGAGGACGACGAGGCCGACGCCGAACCCCTGACGGTGCACCTGACCGTCGAACGGCTCGAGGGCCGCCGCATCGACCGGGTGGCACTCACCGTCGAACCGGTCGCCGCGAAGGAGATTGAACGATGAGCGGGTGGCCGGCACTGGGCCTGACCCTGGTGCTGCTGATCCTCAACGCCCTGTTCGTCGCGGCGGAGTTCGCTTTGATCTCGGCCCGCCGGACCCAGTTGGAGCCCGAGGCGCAGGCGGGCAAGCGCAGCGCCAAGCTCGCGCTCAAGGCGATGGAGAACGTCACCTTGGCGATGGCCGCGGCCCAGTTGGGCATCACGATCTGCTCGCTGGGTCTGGGCGCGATCAGCGAGCCCGCGATCGCCCACCTGCTGGAGCCCTTGTTCGACGCCGTGGGCGTACCGGACGCGCTCGTGCACCCGATCTCGTTCGCGATCGCGTTGTCGATCGTCGTGTTCCTGCACGTGGTCTACGGCGAGATGGTGCCCAAGAACATCGCGCTGGCCGCCC
>CAYXFT010000004.1:0-39769 GCA_964464335.1 uncultured Aeromicrobium sp. | reverse complement strand
CGTGGTCTCGATACGCCGCTCGCTGCGCTCGCAAGCTACTCGACCACCAACGACCGACGCCTAGACTCGGGCGGTGCCCCCGAGATCTCCGTTGCCGCCCCGTCACGGGCTGGCGGCGGCGTGGATGCGGACGCCCGACCGGAGACCCGAAGGGCCACCGTGGCCGACCATGTCCGCATGGCTGGAGCACGGCATGGCGGCACATGCCGACGTGCGCCAGATGCTGGCGGACGAGCGATTCGTCTACGACGACCTGACGCCCGTCAGGGTCGACGACGCGTACATGCCGCACACGTTCGTGTGGTTCCACCGCGACCTGCGCGACGAGGCCGAGGTCCCCGGCGAGATCCTGATCCTGCACCGCGACGCGCGCCTCGTCGTCGTCGACAAGCCGGCCTTCCTGTCCACCATCCCCCGCGGCCGGCACGTACTCCAGAGCGTCGTCGTGCGCCTTCGAGCCGAGCTGGACCTGCCTGAACTCACGCCCCTGCATCGACTCGACCGGGTGACGTCCGGGGTCCTCATGCTGGCGACGGAACGGCGTTGGCGCGGGACCTACCAAACGCTCTTCGAGCATCGGAAGGTGCAGAAGACCTACCGCGCCCTCGCGCCGTGGCAGTCCACGCTCGAGTCGCCGGTGGTCGTCCGCAACCACCTGCGCAAGGACCGTGGCGCGGTGCGGGCCGAGGTCGTCCCCGAGGCACCCGTCAATGCCGAGACCCTCGTGGAGATGGAATCTCGCGTCGGGGACCTGGCCGTCTACCGGCTGTCTCCGCGGACCGGCCGCACGCACCAACTGCGGTGCCACTTGGCCGGACTCGGCAGTCCGATCGTCGGCGATCCGCTCTACCCGACCGTCATCGACACCTCGGTGGACGACTTCTCACGTCCGCTCCAGCTGCTCGCGAGCGAGTTGAGGTTCACCGATCCGGTGGACGGCACGGACCGCCGATTCGAGAGTCGACGGAGCCTCCCGCTGGGTCTGGACGACGCTTCGACGTGAGGTCCGACCTCAGCCACCCCACGCTCACGTGCGAACGAAGGCCAGGACCGCCAGGACCCGGCGATTGCTCGTGGCGTCGGGGTGGAGCTCGAGCTTCGTGAAGATCGTGCTGACGACCGGCTCGACCGTCTTGATGCTCAGGTGCAGTTCATCGCAGATCGCCGCGTTCGAGAGGCCTCGCGCCATGAGCTCGAGCACGTCTCGCTCGCGTGGGCTGAGACCTTCGAGATGACCGGCCCTGCGTTGCCGGGCGATCACGTCCGAGACGGTGAGGTGGTCGATCACGAGAGCTGCCTGAGCGGCGAGGTCGTCGAGGAGCCTGTCCTCGGCGAGCGACAGCCGGTCCGTGCCCGACCGGTCGAGCGTCAGGGCGCCGACCACGGTCCCGCGACTCGACACGGCACGCGCGTGGAGGGTCGGCGACCCGAGCAGGGTCGTCAGGCTGCTCGGGGGGACGTCCTCGCCGGTCTCGGGCCACACCCCCACGGCATGGAGGTCCTCAGTGGATCCCATCCAGAGCGTGGCTCCGGTCGCGGACGTGGCCTGGGCAGCCGCCTTGGCGATGTCGCCGGGCAGGTCCTCGGACTCGGGACCGGTCCGGGAGAGCCACGTCAGCGCGGAGTACGAGGCGACGTGCTGGCCGTGGACGATCGCCCACCCGGCGGTCACCGGGATGAGCGTGGCCGTGATGAGTCCGGGCACCGGCGTGTGCCAGATCGCGAGGCCCGTGACCAGTGCCGCCGTCGAGATCGCCGCCGCCCCCACGAGCCACGCCACCTGACGGCGCACGTGGCCGTCGGACGAACGCCACCGAGCGACCAGGGCGAGTATCCACAGAACCTGGAACCCGAAGAAGGTGGGATGCGCGATCGCCGACCAGATCCCGGCGACGAGGTCGGGCGTGGTCGCATGGAACGGATGGGGCGTGACCACTCCGGCCGACGCATACCCGACCGGCCAGATCGCCGAGAGCGTGGCACAGATCGCCGTGAGCGCCACGACGACGGCGACCACCGGTCGCCAGCGAGGTGACGGGAGCCGACCGTCGGGGAAGCAGATCACCGCGACCGTGGTGAGGGCGACCGCGACGACCAGCGGCCACACGCCCAACCAACCCCACCACGGATTCGCCTCGGCGTCCGAGTGGCCCACCTGGCGGCCGAGGAACATGACAGCCTCGACCACGCCGGCGCTCATGAACAGGAGCCCCTCACGGTGCCGAGGACGCTGGAACAGCACGTAGGCGCCCACGGCGGTCAGCGCCAGCGCCAGCAACCCGTTGTGCAGGTTGGCGAGCCAGACCCCTCGGGCCAGGCCCAGCGCGACCATGACGACGACGAGGCTCACGAGCAGCAGCGGCGCCAGGCCACGCAGTCCCCGCGGATCCGAACGGGTCACCCGCTCATCGTGGCACGGCCACGTCCGACCCGACCCGGGGTTTTCCCTGATTCTCGGATCCAGGGTTGACCCCGGAGCGGACCGCGCAGCACGGCGTCGACAGTGGCGGACAACGCCGACGACAAGGACTGCCATGACCACCACCTCCGCGACCACCGAACACCCCACCTTCGCGACCACACCGACCGACCGACTGCTGACCGGTGCGCTTCTGGTCGCCCCGCTCGTCTACCTCTCCGCAGACACGATCTACGCCGCCCGCGGCTGGGACGACCCCACCGCAGGGGTGCTTCACGTCCTCGGTGCCATCGCGTACGGGTTCGTCGTCCTGCGCATCGCCTCCTGGCTGCCGCGCACCTCGAGGCTCGCAGCCTGGATCCTGCTGACCGGGCTGATCGGCATGGTCGGGAACGCTGCCTACGGCTTCGAGGCGATCCACATGTCACTCGGAGACACCCAACTCGTGGACCAGCCCGGCGCGGCCAATTTGATCAAGCCGCTCGGACTGTTCTTCCCGTTGTCGTTCGCCCTGATCGCCTGGGCGCTGATCCGCGTGGGCCACCGCTGGCAGGGTGTGGCCGCCCTGATGGCTGTCCTGGTCTGGCCCGTCGCGCACATCGGCAACCTCGGGGTCGCCGCGGTCGTCGCCGACATCGCGCTGGCCATCGCGCTCGGCAGTCTCGTCTGGGCGCGGTCCGGGAAGGCGTCTCAACTCCCCGGGTAACGGAACGGCGTGCTCGGCCGTCGCACGACGATACCCGGCGGGGCTGCGACGACGAGGGGAACGGCGTTCATCACGAGGCCGCCGACGATCCAACGCCACTGGGTGTGGCTGACGCTGCCGCGAGGCACGGTGCCGGCGGGCAGGTGCAGGTCCTCGGTCGCACCGAAGACGCGGTGCGCGGTGGTGACCCGCTCCAGTGGCAGTGAGAGATGGTGCGCGAGGGCGGCGAGAGCCTCCTCGTACATCGGGTTCAGCGCAGCTGTGGGACCCCAGCCCTCGTCGTTCGGATCCACGTCGGTGTCGGCACCGAAGCCGAGCATCGTGAACAGGTAGTGCGGGTTCCGCACCTCGCTGGCGTCGAAGCACTCCGTCATCGCGAGATGGTCGATCCGGCTGCACATGCCGCTGGCCGTGGCCGCGAGCTGCTCGACCAGGACGCCCGGGTTCATGCCCGTGCCCATCAGGGTGCTGCCGCCGCGCTTGCACGCCTCCTGCAGCCGCCGGGTCCGTTCGTCGTTCCAGTACATCGGGTGGCTGTAGCCGTTGAGGCTGAGCACGGTCTTGCCCGACTCGAGGATCGCGACGTAGTCGTCGACGTGGTCGGTGTAGGTCTTGAACTGGCCGGTGTGCACGACGACGTCGGCCTCGGTTGCCAAGATCCGAGCGAGGTCCGTCGGGGCCAGCACGCCCGTCGATGGCCGGCCGACCAGCTCACCGGCGTCGCGGCCGCCCTTCGCCTCGGAGTAGGTGTAGACACCGACGAGCTCGGCCGCCGGATGGTCGATCATCGTGCGCAGGCACGCACGACCCATCGCCCCGTGGCCCACTGAATCGTCCTGACCACCATGGCCACGAACCGATCAGGCCAGGCCGGTGAGCCGGCGGCACGCCTCGACGAGGTCGGCCCGGTCCTGCTCGGTCTCGCGCGTGGCGTCGGAGCGGTGGGTCTCGCGGGGACGGCGGTCGTGCCAGAAGAGGCCCGACGTGCCGCCGGGCTCGTCCGCGGACGCCAGCCAGACGGCGGTGTCGGCGCCCTGTTTGGGGGTGCGCAGGTCGGCCTCGAACCGGCGGACGAAGTTGTCCATCGTGCTGGTTTCGCGCAGGCCGGGGCTGTCGGTCCAGCCCGGATGCGTCACGTGGGCGACGATGCCGCGATCGGCGAACTCCTCGGCACGCAGCTCGGTCAGGATGATCTGGGCACGCTTCGTGCGCGAGTAGACGGCCTTCGCGTCGAACGGCCCCTCGGCGCCGTCCAGCTCGCCGAGGTCGAGCCGCTGGCTGTACGCGCCACCGGAGGTCATCTCGATGATCCGCGCGGACCCCGACTCCGCGAGCCGGTCGAGCAGGAGCTCGGTCAGCAGGTACGGGCCGATGAGGTTCGTCGCCCACGTCATCTCGATGCCGTCGACGGAGAATTCGCGCTCGTCCCACATGCCGCCCGCGTTGTTGATCAGGACGTCGATCCGCGGGAACCGCTCGAGCAGTCCGGCCGCGGTCGCGCGGACGGCGTCGAGCGACGCGAGGTCGCACTGCACCCACTCGACCCGGTCGTTGCCGGTCGTCGCGCGGATCTCCTCGGCCGCGGCGTTGCCGCGCTCGGCCGAGCGACCGAGCATCACGACGTGGGCGCCGAGAGCGGCCAGACTCTGCGAGGCGCCGAGGCCCACGCCGGCAGTTCCGCCACTGACGATCACCGTCCGGCCGGCGACGGACGCCATGTCCGAGTCGTCCCAGGTCGGCCGACGGCGTTCGTATCCGTGGCGGCTGAAGCTGATGGTGTCGTCGGCGGCGGCTTCGGCGTCGATCGTGGCTGCGTCGGTCATACTTTCACTGTAACAGTGACCCATGCCACTTGGACAGGGTGCGGATTGCTGCTGTATCAACAGCAAATAGTGACGAGAACGTGCCGCTGATCTGGTCAGGCAGGTCGCACCCAGATATGTTTGGGCAAGTCACCTTCGAGGGAGGTCCCGTGCCCGAGACGCGGACAGCGGTCGTCACCGGAGCAGCCCGTGGCATCGGCGCCGCCATCGCCCGACGGCTCGCCGCGGATGGTTTCAAGGTCGCCGTCCCCCGACCGTGCTGGTCAACAACGCCGGCATCATCCGCGACAACCTTCTGTTCAAGCTGACCCTGGACGACTGGGACGACGTCATGTCCGTGCACCTGTCCAGCGGATCGGCGCTGGGCAACCGCGGCCAGGCCAGCCCGAGGACGCCGACGCCGCGGCGTGGCTCGTCGGGACCCGGGCCGGCTACGTCAGCGGCCAGGTCATCCACGTGGCCGGCGGACCCATGGGCTGAACGCCCCGACCCGAGGAGATCCCATGCCCGAAGCCGTCATCGTCGCCGCCGCCCGCACCCCCATCGGACGGGCCCGCAAGGGCTCGCTCGCGAGCCTGCGGCCCGACGACCTGGGCGGGCTGGTCGTCGACCACGTCGTGCGCGGCATCGAAGGACTCGACCCGGCCACCATCGAGGACGTGGTGATCGGCTGTGCCGTGCCCGAGGGCCAGCAGGGCTTCGGGGTCGGCCGCACCGTCTCACTGCTGGCCGGCCTGCCGAACACCGTGCCCGGTCTGACCGTCAGCCGGGCGTGCGCGTCCTCGCTGCAGGCGATCCGGTCTGCGGCCCACGCGGTCGTGGCCGGCGAGGGTCACGTCTTCGTGGCCGGCGGCGTCGAGAGCGTCTCGCAGGTGCCCGTACCGATCGGCTACGACGACCTCAACCCGCGCTTCACGGACCGCTCCCGCGGCGACTTCGTCGCCGAGCTGTACCTGAGCATGCTCGAGACGGCCGAGAACGTCGCCCGCCGTCACGACGTCTCCCGCGCCCGCATGGACGAGTTCGCGGCGCTCTCGCAGCAGCGCGCCGTGGCCGCCCAGCAGTCCGGGTTCTTCGACCGCGAGATCGTCCCGGTGCCCCGGCCCGACGGCACCGTCGTCACCCGCGACGACGGCCCACGAGCGGACACGACGGTCGCGTCGCTGGCCGCCCTGTCTCCCGTCGTGCCCGACGGCAGGGTCACGGCCGGCAACGCCTGCCCGCTCAACGACGGCGCGGCGGCCGTCATCGTGATGTCGGACGTCAGGGCCCGCGAGCTCGGCCTCACCCCGCTCGCCCGCATCGTCGCGTCGGCCGTCTCCGGCGTGGAGCCCGAGTACATGGGCGTCGGTCCGATCGAGGCCGTCCGCAAGGTCCTCGCCCGCGCGGGCATGGAGATCGGCGACATCGACGTGGTCGAGCTCAACGAGGCGTTCGCGGCCCAGGTCCTGGCCGTGACGGATGCACTGGGCATCGACGTGGCCGAGCAGCTCAACCCCTTCGGCGGTGCGATCGCGCTCGGGCACCCGTTCGGGATGACCGGCGCCCGCATCATGACGACGCTGCTCAACGGGCTCCGCACGCGGGACCAGCAGTTCGGCATCGAGACGATGTGCATCGGCGGCGGCATGGGCATGGCGATGCTCGTCGAGTGCCTCTCCTGAGCGAAGGCGCCAGGTCAGGACGTGAGGTAGCGCTCGCGCAGCTGGCGCTTGTAGAGCTTGCCGGCCGGCGAGCGCGGCAGCGACTCCACCACGTCGACGCTCCGCGGCACCTTGTGCCGGGCCAGACGGTCGCGCGCGAAGTCGCGCACCTGCCGGGCGACCTCGCCGGCGTCGGCGGTCGGGTCGGCCGGCTCCACGACGGCCTTGACCGCCTGACCGAACTCCTCGTTGGGGATGCCGAACACGGCCACGTCGAGGACGGCGGGATGCTCGATCAGGACGTCCTCGATCTCCTGCGGTGAGATGTTCACGCCGCCGGAGATGATCATGTAGTCGGTCCGGTCCGTCAGGTAGAGGTACCCGTCGGCGTCCACGTGGCCGACGTCACCCAAGGTGGTCCAGGCGGGGTGTACCGGGTGCCGCGTCGACGCGGTCTTCTCGGCCTCGTCGTGGTACTCGAACGGCTTGCCGCCGGGGACCTCGAAGTAGACGATCCCGTCCGCACCCGTGGGCACCTCGGCGCCCTCGGGGTCGCAGACGTGGATCACGGCGTTGCCGAAGGCGCGACCGACCGAGCCGGGCCGTTCGAGCCACTCCTGCGACGTGATGAGGGTCGAGCCGTTGTCCTCGCTGCCGGCGTAGTACTCGGTCAGGACCGGGCCCCACCACTCGATCATCGACCGCTTCACCGAGACGGGGCACGGGCTGGCGCCGTGCATCGCGAACTGCAGCGTCGACAGGTCGGCTCGGGCGCGGACCGCGGGGTCGAGACGCAGCAGCCGGACGAACATCGTCGGCACCACGAGGGCGTGGGTGACCCGATACCGCTCGACCGACGCGAGGAACCGCTCGGCGTCGAAGCGCTGCATCAGCACGACCGTGCCGCCCCACCCCGTGACCGAGGCCGCGAACGACAGGGGGGCCGCGTGGTACAGCGGTGCCGGACTGAGGCACACCGTGTCGGCACCGACGTCGTAGGCCTGCTGGACGAAGGTCAGCAGCGCCTCGTTGCCCGTCTCGATCGTGGCACCCGAGAGCGGTCGTTCGATCCCCTTGGGCCGCCCCGTGCTGCCGGAGCTGTACGCCATCGTCATCCCGAGCGGCTCGACCGCGAGCGGCTCCGCCGGCTGCGCCGCGAGCACGGTGTCGAAGTCGTCGTAGCCCGGCACCGGACCGTCGATCGCCAGCCGGGAGACGAGCGGGAGGTCGTCGTCCACGAGCGTCGTGGCCAGTTCGCCGAGACGTCCCTCGACGACGACGGCGCGGGCCCGGCAGTTCTCGACGACGAAGCGCGCCTCGGCCGTGCGCAGGTACGTGTTGACCGGCGTGAAGTACAGGCCCGACCGCATCGCTGCCCAGAACACGACGAGATTCTGCAGGTGGTTGCCCACCACCGCCGCGACGTGGTCGCCCGGCCGCAGACCGGCGACGTACCAGGCCTGCGCGAGCCGCTTGCTGCCCTCGTCGAGTTCGCGGTAGGTCAGCGTCGCCCCAGTCTCGGCGATGATGACCGCCGGGTGGTCCGGACGGGTCCGCGCGAACACGCTGGGATGAGTCATGATCGCATCGTAACTACACCAACAACAGGCTGGCCAGACCTGCTATCAACGGCTTTCCATACGATTGGACTATTGCTCTGACAGTTGTCGAACCCCGGCGCGTGATGCTATCTGTGGAGCATGCGACTCGCCCTGCCGCCCGACCTCGAGACCTTCCGACTCCAGATGCGCGAGTTCTTCACGACGCAGGTCCCGTGGGAGCTGCGTGAGCCGATCGTCGAGGGCGCGCCACTGGACCGCGACGTCATCGTCCGGACCCACCGCATCCTGCACGGCGCCGGGCTCGCCGTTCCCGGCTGGCCCGTCGAGTGGGGTGGCCGCCGCTGGTCGACCCTGCAGCGCCACATCTGGAACGAGGAGATGGCACTCGCCGGCGTGTTCCCGCCGCTCAGTCCCAACGTGAGCCTCGTCGGCCCCGTGATCGCCGCCTTCGGCAGCCCCGAGCTCCAGCAGCGCTTCCTGCCGCCCACCGCGGCGCTGGACATCTTCTGGTGCCAGGGCTTCTCCGAGCCGGACGCCGGATCCGATCTCGCCTCGGTGCGCACCACCGCCGTGTTGGAGGGCGACACCTGGATCGTCAAAGGCCAGAAGACGTGGACGAGCCTCGCGCACTGGGCCGACTGGATCTTCTGCCTCGTCCGCACCGATCCGGACGCACCGAAGCGCCAGCAGGGCATCTCGTTCCTGCTCGTAGACCTGTCCTCCCCCGGCGTGACCGTGCGTCCGATCGAGATGATCGACGGCGAGGCCGAGGTCAACGAAGTCTTCTTCGACGACGTCCGCGTTCCCGCGGACCAACTCGTCGGCGAGGTGAACCGCGGATGGGACTATGCCAAGTTCCTGCTCGGCAACGAGCGGGTCGGCGTCGCCTGGATCGGCAACACCAAGCTGCGACTCGCACAGGCCAAGAAGTACGCCCGGACGCCGGGACCGGACGGCCGCAGCGCGTGGGACGACCCGGCCGTGGTCCGCCGTTTCGCCGAGCTCGAGAACGCCGTCCTCGCCGTCGAGCTGACGGCACTGCGGGTGGCGGCCGAGTCGGCCGACGGGCGACCCGATCCGGCCTCGTCGGTGCTCAAGCTGCGTGGCACGCAGTTGCAGCAGGAGGTCGCCGAGTTGGTCCTCGACCTCGCCGGCCCCGACGCCATCGTGTCCGGCGGCGAGGCGCCCGGCGTCGAGCGCTGGGCCCGGCGCGCCATGGCCGCCCACCTCAACCTGCGCAAGGTCTCGATCTACGGCGGCTCCAACGAGATCCAGCGCAGCATCATCGCCTCCACCGTCCTCGGCCTCTGACGCGCGCCTGACCGATCCTGTCGGGCCCATGCCCCAAAATGGGCTCATGCGCGCCGTCGGGACTTCTACACCAGTCGACTCTCCCGAACTGCGGAAGGCGCGGGGTGCGTTTTTCACTCCACCAGCGATTACTGACTACATCGCAACTTGGGCCATCCGATCGCCAGACGACCAAGTCCTAGAACCTTCGGCCGGCGAAGCGGCCTTTCTGACCGCGGCGGTTGATCGCCTCCACCGCCTCGGCGTTACCCGGCCCAATGTGAGCGGCGTTGAGATCCATTCGAGCAGCGCTCAGACGGCCGTAGCGTCAGTCGAGTCAGCCGGTGGCACCTGCGACATGCGCGTTGCCGACTTCTTCACCGTGGCACCCGACCACGGGTTCGACGTGGTGATTGGCAATCCCCCGTACATCCGCTATCAGGACTTCACTGGAGAATCGCGTTCGCGATCTCGTGCGGCAGCGTTGCGGGCCGGAGTGAATCTGACGGCCTTGGCATCGAGTTGGGCCGCATTCACTGTCCACTCGGCCTTGTTCCTCCGCCCCGGGGGGCGACTGGGGTTGGTGCTCCCCGCCGAACTGCTAAGCGTCAACTACGCCGCCGCGGTGAGGCGTTTCCTTTTGGAGCGCTTCTCAAGTGTGCGACTCGTCTTGTTCGAGGAGCAGGTCTTTCCTGGGGCGGAAGCTGATGTCGTACTTCTCATGGCAGAGGGTTTCAGAGAAGGACCAACCGACCATGCCCAGGTCTCGCAGGCTGTCAACGCCTCAGCCCTGACCGAACTCGGCGCTCCGACTGCTTGGACCCCTCCGGATCCCGCCGGCAAATGGACCGGACTGCTCGTCGGACCAGATGCAGTGGAGCCGCTTCATTCATTGCTGGCGACCGGCCACTTCACCCATCTCAACGAGTGGGGGGACACAACGCTCGGTATGGTCACCGGAAACAACGGCTTCTTCACGCTGAGCCCTAAGCGCGTTGCAGAACACAAACTCGACGAGCGCGATCTACTTCCGCTTTCACCTCCAGGCAGTGGACACCTACGCGGGCTCGCTCTGACGAGCGACCAGCTGAGGACACTCGGCGACGACGGCAGATCCACGTGGTTGTTCTACCCGCGTGACGAACTTTCTGATCCGGCGTCTCGGTACATCGAGGCTGGGCACGTTGCCGGTGTGGACCAGGCCTATAAATGCCGGGTGCGCAAACCGTGGTACCGCGTGCCTCTAGTGAAGCCAGCTGACCTGCTTCTCACGTGCATGAACGCCGACACACCCCGGCTCACGACGAATGAGGCAGGAGTGCGCCACCTGAACTCCGTGCATGGCGTCTACCTCAATCCGAACCTCCGAAACCTCGGACGATCTCTGCTCCCTCTTGCTTCGTTGAACTCTGTCACCTTGCTCAACGCTGAGATGGTCGGCCGCTCCTACGGCGGTGGCATTCTCAAGATCGAACCGCGAGAAGCCGACGTCTGGGCCATGCCTTCACCCGCGCTGGTGTCCCGCCGGCAGGATGGGCTACGTGCGATTGAAGCTCGGGTGGCTTGGCTTCTGCGCGAAGGCCGCCTCGCCGATGCGGTTGCACAGGTCGACCAGACACTCTTCGGCCGATTGGTGAAAAAAGTTGAACTTACTGCCGTGAAGGAGGCGCACGCAGCAATGACCGAGCGCCGCATGATGAGGGGGCGCAGTGGCCGCTGAGGAATCGACCAAGGCGAAGGCTTGGGTCTTGTTCGATCGGATCGTTGATGAAGCGGCTCCTGACGGCGTGCACGCCAACCCGTGGATCATTGACGAAACCGAGCGCCCTACGTACATGCCAGACTTCGAGACCCTGAAGCGGTTGTTGGGCGTCCCATTGCTCCTGAAGGCTAAGACCACGACGGGCGTCCCAGCTCTGGCACTAGACGTGTGGCTGTCCTATGAGTTGCGGCGGGCAGGATTCAATTCGGACGCTGTCTGGCCTCGAGCCGAAGCTCCACGCGTGTTGCCCGGACCTATCGCCAGCCTTCTGGCGAAACTCCCGAAGAAGGATCAGGAACAGCTCTGGGCAAGGCTCCGCGGGAAATCAATTCCTCAAGGAGCGGCTGCGAACTCCGCGAACATCTTGGGCAAGAACTATCTCAAGCAGGTCGACGTCGTGATGTCAGGCTGGGCGACGGGTCCAGAACTGTTGATCAGCACCAAGCGCATGGACTCGAGTTTCGGAAAGAACGCCGCGAACCGCGTCGAAGAATCGTACGGCGATGCCAAGAATCTCCGACTCAGGCATCCTCTGGCTGCGCTCGGGTTTGTGTACGGGCTCCGCTCGACAATCTTCGAGCAGGAGCCTGACAAGGCGGAGTGGCTGATCGACCTCCTTCAGAAGCTGGGCCGTGAGGACGATGCCTACCACGCGGTCGCGCTCATCATCATCGACTACAGCGACGACCTCGCAATCGACCCCGACGAGGATGATCCCGGCGACGGTGACAACTCGCTCGTCGAGGCAGGCTTGGAACCAGACTTCGACGCCGGCGATTCGAATGTCACCGAGATCGACTACGAGGATGTCGCTCTCAATGTCAGCAGGCTTCCCTCTGTGAACCTGCTCCAAGACAAGGTCCCAGCGGATCTCCAACCCGGCCATTTCATTGAGCTGATCGTGCGCCGAATCATCGAGTCCACTCCTGTGACCATGCACCGCGAGGCGCGGGCACGGCTCAAGGCGGCACCGGATCACGCGCGCGGCCAGTGGTGATCACGAACGAAGTTTGAGGGCGTGGCGTGCGACCGAGCCCCCGGGCATGACGACGGGCCCGGTCCGAGGACCGGGCCCGTCGCGTCTTCTCGGTGCAAAGGGAGGAGGTCAGTCCACCGAGAGGACGTCACCGGCGGACACGAAGCGCTGCTCCTTCGCGTCCCACTTGAACGGCTGGAAGCCGCTCACGCCGGCCGAGCGATCGGCCGAGCTGAGCCACGTGATGCCGTCGAGCAGCAGCGGCGAGGCGTAGTCCTGGTCGCGAGCGGCCTTGATGACGCTCTCGCGGGTCAGCCCGTCCTCGGAGTCGGCGGCCTGCTGCAGGGTGTTGACCATCAGGTCGGCCTGCGTCCAGCCGCTCACCGTGACCGCGTTGTTCGGATCGGAGGCACCGGCCGCCTTGACCTGCGTCAGGTAGTCGGAGACCTTCGTGTCGCTGGCCAGGTCCGGATCGCCCGGATCCTTGATGTACTTCGCGACGACGACGCCGTCGGCGGCGTCACCGGCGGCGACGTACTCCGGGGCGTTGACGCAGTTGCTGGCCTTGACGACCAGCTCCGGGTCGAGACCGACACGCGCCATGGCGGTGTCGAACACGCCGCACGAGCCGACGACGCCCGCGTGGTAGACGACGTTCGCGCCCGACTCCTTGACCTTCGTGGCCGCGGCGTTGGGATCGGTGTCCTCGGTCTCGACGACGACCTCGAGCCCGGCCTCCTCGGCCGAGTCCATGAACGCAGCCGCCATGGCGGTGCCGCTGGCCGTCGCGTTCTCGACGACGGCGACCTTCGGGTCGTCGACGTTGTCCTGGATGTACTGGACGAGGAACTTCGTCTCGACCTCGGCGGACGGCAGGAACTGCACCGTCCACGGGTACGCCTCCATGTCGTTGAACTGCGCGTCGCTCGAGCTCGGGTAGAGGAACGGCACGCACGCGGCGTTCTGGTCGTCCGCGATCGCGGCGACCTGACCGGCGCCGAAGGTGTTCAGCCCGTCGACCTTGTCCTTCTGCAGGAACTCGGTGCCGTTGGCCTTCGCCTTGTCGGGCGAGAACGCGTCGTCCTTGTAGTCGACCTCGATCTTGACCCCGTTGATGCCGCCGGCCGCGTTGGCCGCGTCGACGCGGGCCTTGAAGCCGGCCGACGCCAGCTCGACCACGCCCGCGACGGGGCCCGAGAGTGGAGCGCTGTAGCCGACGGTGAAGGTGTCCTTGATCTCGGCCTGGGCCGCGTCGGGATCCTCGCAGTCGTCGACGTTGATCTGGAAGCCGCTCGCCGCCGAGTCGTCGCCGTCGTCGCTGCCGCTGGAGCCGCACGCCGCGAGCACGAGGCTCGCTGCAGCGATCATCGGGAGCGCCGCCGCGCGCCGCAGGCGCATGGTGGTTGATGCGGTCATGGGACGTGCCTTTCTGTGGGGGTGGAGATGCGATCGAGCTCGGGATCGGGCTCGGATCGCGGCGACGTGTCCGTCGCAGTCGGCGCCGCAGCAGCCGTCGCCGGTCGAGGTGACCGGAAGACGACGAAGCGCCGAAGCAGGGAACCCAGGGCTCCGACGACGCCGGACGGCGCCACGAAGATCACCAGCAGGAGCACCAGGGCGAACAACACGGCGGAGGACTGACCGCCACCGATGTCGGAGGTGAAGTAGGGGACGTAGACGACCGCGAGGGCGCCCACGATCGGCCCGAGGACGGTCCGCTCGCCGCCGACGACCAGCCCGATCAGCAGCGTGATGCCGGCCAGCAGCGTGAAGGAGCCCTCGGCGTAGAGGCTGCCCATGTACATGGCGAACAACGCTCCGGCGGCACCCGTGATGGCACCAGACAGGCCGAAGCTCGCGACCTTGACGATGGCGATGTTGACGCCCGAGGCGGAGGCGGCGATCTCGTTCTCGCGGACCGCGGCCATCGCCATCCCGTAGCGGCTGCGCGTCAGGCACGCCGTGACGAACAGGGTCAGCAGCAGGACCACGATCGCGCACCAGAACAGCCAGACGTTCTTCTCGCCGAGGGTGAAGCCCGACCACTCCGGGGGCCTCAACTCGGTCCGCCGTATCGTCATGCCGCCCGGGCCGCCGGTCCACTCGCCGAAGCGAGCGACGATCTCGGGGAAGGCGACCGCGAACGCCAGGGTGACCATCGCGAGGTAGAGGCCGCGGATCCGCAGCGCCGGCAGGCCGACGAGCAGGCCCACCAGCAGGCACACGAAGAACGCCACCGGGATGGTGAGGTAGGCCTCCCAGCCGTAGTGGACGATCAGGATCCCGGTCGTGTAGGCGCCGATGCCGAAGAAGGCCGAGTGGCCGACCGAGAGCAGCCCGACGTAACCGGTCGCGATGTTGAGGCCGGCGATGGCGATCGCGTAGATCATCACGCGGGTGACCTGGCCCATCTCGAACGGTGCCAGGCCGCTGAACCACAGGATCGAGGCGACCACCAGGACCGCCGCCACCCCGACGAGGGCCCGGTACAGGTTCGTGTCGCGCTCGACGACGAAGGGGGACTTCACACGCGCTCCAGACGTCGGGCCCCGAACAGACCGGTGGGGCGGACCAACAAGATGACGACGATCACGACGAGCGCGACCGTGAGGGACATCGACCCGCCCAAGAAGGTGGCGTAGCCGTTCACGAGCGACAGGCCGATCCCCAGGCCCAAGCCACCGACGACGGCGCCCTTGATGCTGTCCAGGCCACCGAGCAGCGCCGCGGCGGTCGCGAAGATCAGCACGTTGAACATGCCGCTCAGGCCGAGCTGTCCGGGCGGGACCATCGTGATCAGCAGGGCACCGGCGAAGGCGCCGATCGCGCTGGAGAGGCCCCACGAGACGGTCAGCACCCGGCCGACCTTGACGCCCGAGAGCGCCGCTGACGGCGCGTTCGTCGCGACGGCGCGCATCTGCAGTCCCATGCTCGTGTACTTGAAGAACAGCGACAGCCCCGCGACGATCGCGACCATGATCGCGAAGATCAGGATCGTGTCGTAGTACAGGCGCGCACCGGCGATCTCGAAGTACTGGTCCTCTCCGGCCGGCAGCATGCGCGGGAAGACCTTGTCGTCGGAACCCCAGATCCAGCCGTCGAGGCCGTTGAGCCCCGTGAACAGCGCCAGGGCCACGATCAGCACGGCCGTCTCGTCCCTCCTGCGCACGGGCCGGATCAGCCAGCGCTCGGCGAGAGCGCCCATGATGAAGCCGACGACGATCGCGGGGATCACCGCGATCCAGACGCTCAGGCCCTTCCCGGTCAGCCACCAGGTGATGTAGGTCGTGAACAGCGCGAACTCGCCCTGGGCGAAGTTGATCGTCGACGAACTGCGGAAGACGATCACGAGGCACAGCGCGATCAGGACGTAGATCGAACCGCTGGTCGCCCCGGCGAAGACGCGCGAAAGCAGGATGTCCATGGTGCTCCTCAGTAGCCCAGGTAGGCGGCTCGGATGCTGTCGTCGGCGCCGAACGCCTCGGCCGTGCCGGTCGTCGTCACCTCGCCGACCTCCAGCAGGTAGACGCGGGACGCGATCTCGAGGGCCAGTTCGGCGTTCTGCTCGACGAGCAGCAGGGCCGTGCCCGACTCGCGGTTGATGTCGCGCAGCGTCTCGAACAGCCCTTGGACGATGACCGGGGCGAGGCCGAGGCTGACCTCGTCGCACAGCAGCAGCCGCGGACGGCTCATCAGCGCCCGGGCGATCGCGAGCATCTGCTGCTCGCCGCCGGAGAGGGTGCCGGCGATCTGGTCGCGCCGCTCGGCGAGCCGGGGGAACGTGTCGAACCAGCGGTCGAGGTCCTCCTCGACGCCGGCCTTGTCCTTGCGCGTGACGGCGCCGACGCGCAGGTTGTCCAGGACGGACAGGGCGGTCAGCGTGCCGCGGCCCTGCGGGACGAGACTCACGCCGTGCGAGAGCACGACGTCCGGTCGGACCTTGCCGAGTTCGGTGCCGTCGATCGCGAGGCGGCCCTCGTAGGGACGCTGTCCGGACAGGACGCTCAGCAGGGTCGACTTGCCCGCGCCGTTGGCGCCGAGCACGACGACGACCTCGTGGGGGTCGACGTGCACGGAGACACCACGCAGGACGGTGGCGCCGCCGTAACCGGCGGTGATGTCGGTGGCCTCGAGCAGCGGGGTCACGGTGTTCTCCTCGGGCTCGCTCATGCGGACCTGCCCAGGTAGGCGGCGACGACTTCGGGGTTGCGCTGGACCTCGGCGGGCGCGCCGTCGGCGATCGTGCGGCCGAAGTCCATCGCGACGACGTGGTCGCACACGCCCATCACGAGACCCATGTGGTGTTCGACGAGCAGGACGCCGAAGCCCATCTCGTCGCGCAGCGACCGGATCAGGTCACCGAGGTCTCCGACCTCGGAGTGCGTCAGGCCGCCGGCCGGCTCGTCGAGCAGCAACAGGCTCGGCTGGCTGATCAGCGCACGCGCCAGCTCGACGCGCTTGAGCGTGCCGAACGGCAGCCCGGCCGCCGGGTGGTGGGCGACGTCCAACAGGTCGAGGCGCTCGAGCAGGTCCCACGCCCGGCCCTCGACGCGGCGGCTGACCTTGCGCGATCCCGGCCAGCCGACGAAGGCCGGCAGCAGGTGGGGAGTGGTGGTGCCGTGGGCGCCGACGACGGTGTTCTGCAGGACGCTCATCGACGGCCACAGCGCGAGGTTCTGGAACGTCCGGGCGATGCCGGCACGCACGACCTGGTGGCGGCGCAGCGACAGCACGTCGACGTCGCCGTACGCGATCGTGCCCTCGTCGGGACGGTAGACGCGGGTGACGCAGTTGAACAGCGAGGTCTTGCCCGCCCCGTTCGGACCGATCAGCCCGCAGATCTCACCCTCGGCCACGTCGAACCCGACCCGGTCGAGCGCGGTGACGCCGCCGAACCGGAGTACGACGTCCTCGACATGAAGCATCAGGAGCCTTTCGCTAACGAAGTTTCAGTCGTGAGATCGGAACGTATGATCTGTGACTCAGGTCACGACTTGAGTGTCACATGGCATTTATAACTGGGTATAACCGGCAGCGTCAAGAGACACTCTGTGATTTGAAGTGCCTTTCTCAATAGTCGCTATGAATCACCGGGTGGTCACAACGCAAACGGCGGCCGGCACGGAGCCTCAGGAGCACCGCGCCGACCGCCGTGGGCGTCCGCGAGGACTCAGACCAGCGCTTCCCGGAGCTGGCGCTTGAGCACCTTGCCAACCGGATTGCGGGGCAGTTCCTCGACCAGGACGAGGCTCTCGGGCAGCTTGTAGCTGGCGATGTGCTGCTCCTTGAGGAACGCCACGAGCGCCGCGAGGTCCGGCGTGGTTCCGGGACGCGGCACCACGACGGCGCGGGTACGCTCCCCCAGCGCCGGGTCGGCGATGCCGACGACCGCGACCTCGACGATGTCGGGGTGCCCGGCCAGCAGCGACTCCAGTTCGGCCGGCGAGATGTTCATGCCGCCGCGCACGATCATGTCCTTGCCGCGGTCGACGTACTGGATGAACCGCAGGTCACCGGAGGCGTCGGCGACGTACATGAACAGGTCACCGGTCCGGAAGAAGCCGTCCTCGGTGAACGGGTCCGAACTCGCCGTGCCGGGCAGGTAGCCGCTGAAGACACCGGGGCCGCGCACGTGCAGCTCACCGGGCATGCCCTCCTCGGTGATCGTGGCCCCGCTGGCAGGATCGACGAGGCGCGTCTCGTAGTGACGTGGCCCCCGGTTGGCCCACGCGTGATCGGGCGACCCGAACCGCGCGAACAGCCGCGAACGCTGCTCGGGCTCCGGCACGGTCTCGGGGTCGCCCACGAGATTGACCCCCTCGTTCGAGCCGAAGCAGTTCACGATGTCGATGCCGAGGCGGTCCTTGTACGCGCGGATCATCGAAGGCGGCAGCGGTGCCGATCCCGAGCCGATCACGCGGACCGAGCCCATCGTCTCCGGCGTGAGGAAGGGCAGGTCCAGGGCGCGCACGAGCAGCGCCGGCGGCACGACGGTGTAGGTGACCTGCTCGGTCCGGATCTGGCCGAAGAGCACCTCGGCGTCGAACGGGTGGTGGAGCACGAGGGTGGCGCCGGAGACGAGCCACGGCACGAGCATGCCGCCGATCCCGGCCATGTTGACCATCGGGAAGGGGTTCAGGATCACGTCCTCGCCCGTGAGCGACATCGCGTCGACGCTCGTGAGCCCCATCGGCTCCCAGTCGTTGGCGCAGCGCGGAACGCCCTTGGGCGTCGCCTCGGTCCCGGAGGTCCAGCAGATCGTGACGGCGTCATTGGGGTCGAGCTCGAGGTCGAGCTCGTCGACCGCGGTGGTGTCGACGTCGGTCGCCAGGCGGGCCGTCAGGTCGACGTGGTCGCCTACGGCCCGCGGGCCGTAGGTCAGGGCGCGACGGATCGACGGCACGCCCGCGAGGGCCTCGATCCGCTCGGTCAGGTCGGTGCCGGTGAACTCCGCGCTGCCGATGAAGGCGACGGCGCCGGCCAGTTCGCACATCTGGGTCAACTCGTACTCGCGGTACTGCATGGGGAACGGCGTCGCGATCGCCCCGATCGTCGACAGCGCGACGTAGGTGACGGCGAGGTCGGCGCAGTTGGGGATCTGCACGCCGACGACGTCGCCGGGGGTGACGCCCTGCTCGAGCAGCACGGCGGCGAGGGCACGGGCGCGGTCCTGTGTCTGCGCCCACGTCAGGCGCGCGGGAGCCAGGCCCATGACGGCCGACAGGTTCGGCGGATCGACGAGCGCGGTGCGCTGGCCCGCCTCCTCGACGCGGCGACGAACCTGTTCGGGCCAGGTCGCCACGCCCCAGACGCCCAGTCGTTCGTAGTGGGCGACGCGCCCGGCTGCGTGTAGTCTCATCAGGACCTCCTTCGTGATGTACCTCACTTACTACATCTAACGTAGTGACATGTCAATCTGGATCGCAGACATGTTCTGCGATCTACTTTTCCTAAGAAAGGGGCCGTCCGGTGACCGACGACGTGACCGACAGTTCACCGCTGGGCACCGCCCTGGTGCTGCTCGGCGACATGTGGACGCTGCGCGTCGTCATGTGGGTGTTCAACGGCAAGCGACGCTTCCAGGACCTGCGCACCACCCTGTCGATCTCCGACCCCGTACTGTCGCGCCGGCTGAACTCGCTCGTCGAGGACGGGATCCTGGACACCCGCGAGTACCAGTCGAACCCGCCGCGCCGCGAGTACGTGCTGACCGAGTCGGGACTCGACCTGTGGCAGGTCCTCGTCGCGATGTGGGCCTGGGACCGGCGCTGGGCCGGACACCGGCATCGCGACTCCCACACCCATCTGCGACACCTCGACTGCGGCCACCTGACCCGGCCCGTCTTCGGCTGCGGCGCCTGCGGGGCGATCGGCATCGGCCTGCGCGACGTCCACGGCGCGGTCGACGAGCGCCTGCTGCACGACACGGCCCATCGCCGGTCACGACGGTCGTCGTCGATGACCACGCCGATCGACGCGAGCGGCGTCCTCGGCGACCGCTGGTCGACCTTCCTGCTGTCGGACGCGTTCACCGGCACCCGCCGCTTCAACGACTTCCAGGAGAACCTGGGGGTCTCCCCCGTCACGCTGGCCCAGCGGCTGAACCTGTTCGTCGAGGCCGACCTGATGTCCCGCGAGGACGTCAACGGCGGTCGCCGCCAGGAGTACCGCCTCACGGCCAAGGCGCTGGACTTCTTCGACGTCACGACGACGATCAACGGCTGGGCCCAACGCTGGCTCGCGCCGGACGGTCAGTCCGGCCTCACGCTGACGCACGTGCCGTGCGGCAACGACCTCGTCCCACAGTTCACGTGCAATGCCTGCAACGGCGTCCTGAACCGCACCTCGATCCGGTTCGAGGGCCCGATCCCCGCCCTGTGACCCCAGCCCCTGAGCCCAGCGCTCAGCGACCCGTGAACATCGCGGGACGGCGCTCGAGGAATGCCGCGACGCCCTCCTTGTGGTCGTCGGAGAGCTGGCACTCGGTCATCGCGACGACGTGGTGCTGCAGGTGCTCGTCGCGCGAGAGCGCCGAGCCGCGGTTCATCAACTGCTTGACGCGCGCGGTCGCGAACGGCGAGCCGCTCGAGACCCGGGCGGCCAGATCGCGAGCCGCCGCAATCAGGTCATCGGGCTCGACCACGTCGAGGACGAAGCCGATCCGCTGCGCCTCCTGCGCGTCGATGAACTCGCCGGAGTAGACCAGCCGCTTGGCGGTCTGCAGCCCGACGATCTGCGGCAACAGCCAGGTGCCGGCACCCGTGTCGGGCACGAGACCCCGCTGCACGAAGATCCAGGAGAACCGGGCCCGGGTGGAGGCGATGCGGAAGTCGGCCATCGTGGACAGCTCGACGCCCAGACCGGCGGCCGGCCCGTCGATGGCGGCGATGACCGGCGTGGAGACGTTCCACAGGAACCACTGGCTGCCGTCGGTGTGACTCGTGCGCTCCTGGCCCTGCGTGCCGGGTTCGACGTCGTGCAACTCGGTCAAGTCGGTGCCGGCGCAGTACTGGCCGGGCACGCCGGTCAGCACGATCGCCTTGACCGTGGGGTCCGCGTCGGCCTCCAGCGTGTGGTCGCGGATCGCGTCGAGCATCGCGTAGCTCAGCGCGTTGCGCTTCTGCGGACGGTCGATCGTGATCGTCGCGATCGCGTCCGCGACGTCGTAGTGGATGTGCGCGCTGGTCATCGGTTCTCCTGTCCGGGTGCCGCCACGAAACGGAAGCGCACGCCACACAACATGGTCTCGGTGCCGACCCGCTGCGGGTCGGCGGCGATGACGTCGACCTCGGTCAGGCCGCGCGGGCCCCCGTCGGACGCCACGAAGTTCACCGTCTCGGCACCGAGCCGCACGGTCGTGTCGGTGGGTCGGTCCACATCGGCCACGGTGGCCCAGGTGGTGGCCATGGCCGCCGGGTCGTCGACGGCGAGCGTCACGCCCGCGATGTCACGCGCCACGTCCGTGGTGGCGTTCGCGAAGATCTCGGGCGCGAAGTGCCACGAGTCCGACGGCGTGATCTC
Source organism: uncultured Aeromicrobium sp. (assembly GCA_964464335.1). Classification (GTDB taxonomy): domain Bacteria; phylum Actinomycetota; class Actinomycetes; order Propionibacteriales; family Nocardioidaceae; genus Aeromicrobium. The sequence continues at coordinate 18,567 of CAYXFT010000004.1, read as the reverse complement.
GTCGAACTCCGCGAGGGTGCCGAGATGCTTCGGGTGCCATTGCGAGATCAGCTGGCCCTCGTACTCCTCGTGCAGGACGGGGGCGAAGCCCAGCTCGTCGGCCCGACGGACGACCTCGGCGAGGTCGTCGACCTGGACGACGGCCATGTACCCGCCGCCGCCGCGTGCGGCCAGCCGGCCCTGCGGAGATTCCGGGTCCATCGGCGCCACGATCTCCAGGAACGTGTCGCCGAAGCTGTAGACCTCATGGACGAAGCCGAGATCGGCCATGCCCGACTCGTCACGGACACCCGCGGTGAATCCGAACAGTTCCCGGGCCTGTGCCAGTGCGGCATCCAGGTCCGGGGTGATCAGGACGACCTGTCGCAGTCGCGGCGTTCCCATCATCGACCTCCTGTCGTGAGCGCGTCCCTGAGTTGGTCACGCAATTCCCGCTTGAGCACCTTCCCGACCGGGTTCCGCGGCAGCGCCGCGACCACCTCGAGCCGTTCGGGCCACTTGAACTTGGCGACGCCCGCGTCGCGGACGATCGCGATGACCTCGTCGAGGTCGACCGGTGCATCGGCCGACGCCGGCACCACGAAGACGCACAGACGCTCGCCCAGGACCGGATCGGGCAGCGCGACCGCGGCGGCCTCCGTGATGCGCGGATCGGCGGTCACGAGCGCCTCGATCTCCGCGGCCGAGATCTTGAAGCCGCCCCGGACGATGAGGTCCTTCGCGCGGTCGACGTGCACGAGCAGATCCGTGTTCTCGTCACTGATCTCGAACACGTCGCCGGTGCAGAACCAGCCCTCGTCGTCGAAGCCGTCACGACCGCGGCCGAGGTAGCCGGAGAAGATCGCGGGACCCTGGAGCCGCAACTCGCCCGGTCGGCCCGGGACGTCGATCACGGAGCCGTCCTCGAGGTCGACCAGGCGGGCCTGCATCGCGCCGGCCACGTCGGTCCGGTAGGCCATGCCCGGAATGCCGTAGCGCGGGAACAGACGACCGCGCTGGGCCGGATCGGGCACCGTCTCGGGCTCGGCGAAGAGCATGCCGCCCTCGTTGGAGCCGAACAGGTTGAGCACCTCGACCCCGCGGCCGTTCTCCCACGCGTCGATCATCCAGCCGGCCAGGGGGGCCGAACCGGACGACACGGCACGCAACGACGACAGGTCGCGGTCCGGTGCCGATCCGGACACGACGGCATTGAGGACCGGCGGCGGTGCGCACGTGTACGTGACCCGGTGCAGCTCGATCTGCTCGCAGAACACCTCGATGTCGAAGGGATGGTGCTGCACGAGCGTGCAGCCGTTCAGCAGCCACGGCATGAACATGCCGGCGAGGCCGCCGCCGTTGACCATCGGGAACGGGTTCAGCAGCACGTCGTCACGCGTGACGCGCGGTGACTGGGTGCAGGCCGTGCCGAGCACCTCCCACTCGCCGTACGTCCGAGGCACGCCCTTGGGGAATCCCTCGGTGCCCGAGGTCCACACGATCGTGGCGGGGTCGTCGGAGGACAGGTCGAGGCCGGCGACGTACGCGTCGGCGTCCGCGAGCAGGGTCGGCTCGACGTCGGATCCGGGAGCGTCGGGCGCGCCGAACGCGGCGACGTGACGCAACGTCGGCACGTCGCCGACCAGCGCGCGGGCGTCGTCGGCGAGGGTGCGACCGACCGCGGTCGCGGCGGTGACGAACACCTCGACGCCGGCCTGCTCGCACATGCGCTCGAGTTCGTGCCGCCGGTACTGCACGGGGAACGGGACGACCACGGCGCCGAGTCGGGCCACCGCGACGAGTGTCATCGGCAGTTCGACGACGTTCGGCAGTTGCACCCCGACGACTCCCCCGCGGCGGACGCCGAGCCCGTACAGCGTGGCGGAGATCGCGCGCACCTCGTCGGCGACCTGCGACCACGTGAGGGTCCGGCTCCCGCCGGGCATCACGGTGTCCCGGTTGAGGGGGTCGATCAGGGCGACGTCATCGGGCGTGGCGGCGGCGGCGCGATCCAGCAGGTCGGACCAGGTCAGGTCGGTCCACCAGCCGTCCTCGCGGAAGGCACGCCGCTGCTCCTCTTCGAACAGCTCCATGTTCGGGAGTGTAGGACACGTGACGCGAAACTACTAGATAAGAAGTGACAAGAAATGATACATATGCTGTTATTACAGAGTCTGATCGACAACTAAGTCCGCTACAGACAGCCACACGACCGTGAGGGGATGACATGGACGAGTCGCCGTACGGCACCGAACTGCTCGTGACGCGCGAGCGACCGGGCACTGCCACCGTCACGTTCCACCGTCCGCACCGCCACAACGCCTGGACCGTCCCGCTCCAGCGCGCCTACTTCGCCGCGCTCGACGACCTGGCCCACGATCCCGACGTCCGCGCGATCGTCGTGAGGGGTGCCGAGGGCACGTTCTGCCCCGGTGCCGACACCGAGGCGCTGCAGGTCTACTCCGACACCGGCACGACCAACCCGGAGATGGCGCTGATCGAGCAGCCCGAGTGGTTCGCCGCCACCGTTCCCGTGCCGATCATCGCCGCCGTCGAGGGCATGTGCGCCGGCGTCGGCCTGGCCCAGGCGCTGTTGTGCGACCTGCGGATCGCCGCCCCCGACGCCCGGTTCACGACCGCCTTCGCGCGTCGCGCACTGCCGCCCATGCACGGCATGGTGCCCTTGCTGTCGCGGGTCGCCGGCGACGCGGCCGCGAGCGACCTGCTGCTCACGGCCCGGACGTTCGACGGAACCGAGGCACTTCGCCTCGGCGTCGTCGGGGAGGTCGCCGACGACCCGCACGCGCGGGCCCTCGACCTCGCCGAGGAGCTCGCCACCCGGTGCGCGCCGGACTCGCTGGCCACGATCAAGCAGCACCTGCAGGCGCCGTGGCTCGACCGCATCGCCGACGCCGTCGAGACCGTCGACGCCACCCTCGACGACGTCCTGTCGTCCGCTGCGTTCCGCGAGGGCATCGCCGCCTTCGTCGAGCGACGCCGCCCCCAGTTCCCGCCTCGCACCGATCCGGAGATGACCCGATGACCGACTCGTTCGTCCAGAGCCTGCGACTGCCCGTCGTGGCCGCCCCGATGTTCCTCATTTCGGGGCCCGATCTCGTCGTCGAGTCGTGCCGAGCCGGGGTCGTCGGGTCGTTCCCCAGTCCCAACTGCCGCACGGTCGAGGAGCTGGACACCTGGATGGGCACGATCAGCGACCGGCTCCGTGGCACGGACGCGGCGCCGTGGGCGCTCAACCTCGTCACGCACCGCAGCAACGCCCGGTTGGCCGACGACCTCGCGCTCGTGGCGCAGCACCAGCCGAACATCGTGATCACCGCCCTCGGCTCGCCGCTGCCCGTCATGGACGTCGTGAAGTCGTACGGCGGCACCGTCATCGCCGACGTGGTCAACATCAAGCTCGCCCACAAGGCGGTCGCCGCGGGCGTGGACGGGCTGGCGTGCGTGTCGGCCGGCGCCGGCGGACACACCGGACACCTCTCCCCGTTCGCCTTCGTCTCGGCGGTGCGCGAGTTCTTCGACGGCATCGTGACCGTCGGCGGCGGGGTCACCGACGGGGCCGGGATCGCCGGTGCGATCGCCGCGGGCGCCGACCTGGTCTACATGGGCACGCGCTTCCTCGCGACGGCCGAGAGCCTCGCCCCGCAGGAGTACAAGCAGATGATCGTCGACCACGGTCCCGACGACCTGATCATCAGCGACGGCATCACCGGCACGCCCGCCTCCTGGCTACGGCCGAGCCTCGTCGCGAATGGCCTCGACCCCGACAGTCTCGTCAAGCCGACCGAACGCGACTACGACTCGACCGGCGGCGCCGGACGACGCTGGAAGGACCTGTGGGCGGCCGGGCAGGGCCTGCAGACGATCCACGCCGTCGACCACGTCTCCGACGCCGTCGACGACCTCGAGCGCGAGTACCGCGCCGCCGCCGAACGCTTCGCTCGGCTCACGCTGCAGTCCCGCTGACGCCCCCACCCCGCGCCCGGCAACGCATCGAGCCCACCACCGCGAACGGGTGGTGGGCTCGAGTCGTGTCGAGAGGTGTCAGAGACCGACGGCGGCCGCCGCGTTCTCCTCGGTGCGCCAGCGACGCAACTCCTCGCCGGCCGCCCACGTGGAGTGGGTGCCGCTGGAGACGCGCTCGGGCAGCTTGAGCTTGCAGACCGGACCGTCGGCCACGCGCGCGGCGTCGAACACGAGCGCGTACGACTCGTCGGTGTTCATGTCGCTCGTGATCGTGACCAGGTACGCGTCGTCCTCGCCCGTGCTGCCGACCCGCGGGGCCACGGCGGTCTCGCTGCCGTAGACGCCGTCGCCGAAGCCGAAGGACTCCTCGTTGCCGGTCTTCAGATCGTGGCGGACGAGCCCGTTGAACAGGAACCAGCCCGGCTTGTTCGTCGCGGAGTAGACGTAGCGGTAGTCACCCGTCGCGAAGTCGGCGTTCATCATGCCGAACTCGCTGACGGTGTCGCTCATCCGTTCCTCCTTGACCAGGCCCGTCGCCATGTTGAGCCGCCAGCGGTGCAGGCGGGTCTCCATGCGGTCCTGGGCCAGGAAGCGGAAGGCACGCTCCCACTTGTCGCCCACGCCGTTGTCGGCCGGCTCCGGGTCGGTCTGGAAGAAGCCGTCGATGACGATCTCGTCGCCGTCCTCGAACGCGTTGACGAAATGCAGCACGTACGTCGACTCGGCCTCGAACCAGCGGATGTCCTTCGTGTCGCCGCGACGCGGGATGACCGCGAAGCGCGACGGCATGTCGCGGTGCCAGCGGGCGATGTGGGCGTCCTGCTTGAGCGCCTCCGGCTCCCAGAACAGCGGGAAGTCGTTGAGGATCGCGTAGTTCTCGGTGAACGCCATGTCGTGCGGCAGTCGCGGCCCGGGCAGCGGGATGTCGACGTAGTGCGCGAGGTCGTTGTTCTTGTCGACCACGCCGTACTTCATGTACGGCGCCTCCTTGCTGTAGTTGAAGAACAGCATCTCGCCGGTGCGGTCGTCGATCTTCGGGTGTGCGGACACGCCCCAGTCGAACGGGAAGTGACCGTTCCAACTCTCCTTGCCGAGGGTCTGGGCGGTGAACGGGTCGATCCGGTACAGGTCGCCGCACTGGTAGAAGCTGCTCAGCGCCACGCCGCGGTGGACCACGACGTCGGTGCTGGAGGCGTCCTTCATCTTGCGGCGGGCGCCCCAGCCGTCCTCGCGCAGGGCGATGCCCGGACGCTCGGCCAGACCGGCCCACAGCGCCTGCCCGGCATCCTGCTCGGCGAGGAAGCCGTCCGTGCGGATGTACCGGTTGCGGTAGAACGCCTTGCCGTCGCGGAAGCCGACGACGTGCAGCATGCCATCACCGTCGAACGGGTGGTAGTTCTTCAGCGAGGCGTGGACGGGGTTCTCGGTGTTGCGGATGTAGACGCCGTCCAGGTCGGCCGGCACCTCGCCCTCCACGACCTCGAGATCGTCGGCGACCCACTCGTTCGTCTGCGGCTGCCAGGGCCCGGTGCGATACGGGTGGTCGTCGTCCTCGGGCAACGTCGACAGGATCCTGCCGACCAGTTCGACATCCATGGGTGTCCTCTCGTTCGCGAAGTTCAGTGGGCGGTGACGACGAAGCTGACGGTGGTCGCCGTGCTGCCGCCGAAGTTGAGCGTGCCGACGGTGTCGGCACCGTCGACCTGGTAGTCCCCGGCGCTGTCGCTGACCTGCTTCGTCGCGTCGAGCACCATCCGGATGCCGGAGGCGCCGACCGGATGGCCGCCGCCGATCAAGCCGCCGCTGGGGTTGATCGGCAGTCGTCCGCCGATCTCGATGTCGCCGTTCTCGATCGCCTTCCACGACTCCCCCGGGCCGGTCAGGCCGATGTGGTCGATCGCGACGTACTCGCTGGGGGTGAAGCAGTCGTGCGTCTCGAGCGCGTCGAGGTCGTCGAGCGTGATCTCGGCGCGGTCGAACGCCTCGTTCACGGCGCGGCGCAGGTGCGGCATGACGTACTCGGACTCGGCCGAGCGGTCCAGCTTCTGCTGCAGGCCCAGGCCGACGGTCTGGTGGCCCCAGCCGGCGATGCGCGCCTGCGGCTTGAGGTGCGGGTGACGCTCGAGGAACGCGTCGCTCACCACGACGATGCCGGAGCCGCCGTCCGTGACCTGGCTGCAGTCGAACCGGCGCACGCGGCCGTCGATCGACGGGTTGAGCGCCGGATCGCCCGACGGACCGAGGTCGGGGACGTCCCAGCCGCGGGTCTGCGCGTTGGGGTTCTTGCGGGCGTTCGCGAAGTTGATCTCCGCGATCCGGCTGAGGTGCGCCTCGTCGATGCCGTAGCGGCGGTCGTACTCGTCGGCGACCTTGCTGAACATGTGGGGCCACATGAAGGTGGCGTCCTCGCCCTCGTGGCCGGTCCAGGCGGCCGCGCCGAGGTGGTGGGCGGCCTGGTCGCCGCTGACGGTCTTCTCCAGCTCGATGCCGACGACGAGCGCGGCGTCGTAGTTGCCGGCGCGCAGGTCGGCCATCGCCGCGAGCACCGCGATGCTGCCCGAGGCGCAGGCCGCCTCGTGGCGGGAGGAGGGGATGCCCCACAGGCCCGCTTCGACGGTGGCGGGCATCGCTCCGAGCTGGCCCTGACCGGTGAACAGCTGGCCGAAGGCGTTGCCGACGTGGATGACGCCGATCTGCTCGGCGTCGACGCCCGCAGCCGCGAGCGTGCCGGCGACGACCTCGGTCGTCAGGTCGGCGAAGTCCTTGCCCTCACGAGTCAGATTGCGCGCGAAGTCGGTCTGGTACCCACCGAGCACCCACACGTTCGTCCGGTCCATGGTCCACCTCTCAGTCGCGGGGCACGCTGCCGCCGTGAAAGCTATACTACAACTATCAGAGCATCTAGGGAAGATGTGGCACGAACGTGTCGTAGTCGTCGCGCGCGGGCGTCACGACCGGTCGCACCATGACCCCCGGCTCGGCGTGCACGACGTACGGGATCGCGTTGATGACCTGGGCCGCCAACGCATACTGCTCGGCGCCCATCCGACTGCGGTCGTCGCGGTGCTTCTCCAGCTCGAACGAGAGGCGGACGCCGGGATGCCCCGTGACGTTCACGCGCCACAGCGGCGGCTCCGGATCGTCGAGATGGGCCGTCTCGACGAACCAGTGGATCGACATCGTCAGCCGGCGTTGCCCGCCGACGATCGCGTGCCAGCGCCAGTTGGTGTGACCCACCGTGCCGGCCGGGACGACGCCCGCACTGACCTTGATGTCCTGCTTCGCCGGATGGCACACGTGGTCCGAGACGACCGCCTCGACCGTCATGCCGAGCTGATGGGCCATCTGGCCCAGCACCTCCTCGTACATGCCGTTCAGTGCACTGACCGGACCCCATTCGGGGTCGTTCGGGTCGTGGCCGTCCAGCGGCGCACCGAACCCGAGCGCGTCGAACAGGTACGCCGGGTCCTGCACGAGTCGCGCGTCGGCGGCCTCGACGACCTCGATGTGCTCGACGGAGGCGCACAGCCCCGTGGCGACGACCGCGGCCTGCTCGCCGATGAAGCCCGGGTTGAGGCCGACGCCCATGAGGCTCGAGCCGCCCTGCTCGCAGGCGGCCTGCAGGCGGTCGAGTCGCGGTCCGGGGTGCGCGAACGGGTTCGTGTAGCCGTTGATGCTGATGACGTTCTTGCCCGACTCCAGCAGCGCGACGATGTCGTCGTCGTGGGCGCCGTAGGGGCCGAGGCGGCCGGCGTGGACGACGACGTCCGCGTCGAGGGCGAGGATCTCGGCGGGATCCCTCGTGGCGAGCACCCCGGTCGGGTCACGGCGGGCGAGCTCGCCGACGTCACGACCGACCTTCCGCTCGCCGTAGACGTACGTGCCGACGACCTCGGTCCCCGCATGGTCGAGCAGGCCACGGAGCACCGCGGAACCCATCGCGCCGGTCGCCCACTGGACGACCCGGTATGTCATGACTCCAGTCCTTCCACGACGAGCGCCATCGACACGCCGAGTGCGGCCGGGATGACCATGAGGCCGTACCCGCCCCCGCGGCGGCCGAGCAGCTCGACCGTGTTGGCCAGCAGGATGCCGCCGCTCGCGCCGAGCGGGTGGCCGACGGAGACGGCGCCGCCCTGCACGTTGACGAGCTCGGGGTCGATGCCCAGTTCGCGAGTCAGCAGCAGCGGCGTCACCGAGAACGACTCGTTGAACTCGGCCACCGCGACGTCGGCGACCGAGATGCCCGCCCGCTCCATCGCCAGCCGCGCGGCCGCGACGGTGCCGTCGAGGCCCGGTGACCGGACCGCCGTGTGGGCCCAGCCCGCGATCCGCGCCCGCGGGGCCCGGCCCAGCGTCTGCTCCGCAGCGGCCGAGCCGATGATCGCCGCCGACGCCCCGTCGCACAGTTGCGGCGCCGTGCCGACGGTGTGCAGGCCTTCGGGCGGCCGGGTGAAACCCTCGAAGCGATCCTCGACGCGCGACCACAGCGGATCGTCGCCGAACAGCGGCGCGAGGGCGCCGAGGGACTCGAGCGTCGTATCGGTGCGCGCGCCCTCGTCACGATCGAGGACGACCTCGCCGTCGTGCGTCACCGGGACGATCGAGTCCCACGTGGCCGCGGCGGACCGCTCGTGCGAGCGCACGGCCCAGCCGTCGAGGTCGGCGCGCGTGAAGCCGTGCCTGGCCGCGGTGAGATCGGCGGAGACGCCGATCGTGACGAAGCCGGTCGTTTCACCGAGGTCGGGCTCGAAGGCGAACGCCGGCTTGTCGGCCATCATCGGCACCCGCGACATCGACTCCGCGCCACCGGCGACCACCACTTCGAGCATCCCCGAGCGCACCTGCGACGAGGCCGTCGCGATGGCGTCGAGACCCGAGCAGCACATCCGCGACACGACACCCGCCGGGACCGTGTCGGGCCAGTCGGCCTGCATCGTCGCGACGCGAGCGAGGTCGGCGGCCTGCTCCCCGACCGTCGTGCTGACGCCCATGACGACGTCCTGCACCGCCTCCACCGGGACTCCCCGCTCGCGGTACTCGCGCAGCAGTTGCGCGAGCAGCTCGTACGCGGGGAACGGTGCGAGCGTGCCGCCGTCACGGCGTACACGGCCGCGCGGCGTACGCAGCGCTTCGTAGACGAATGCCTCGGTCATCCTTGCCACCTGTCGTCCTTCGCGGCGGGCCGTCCCGCCACCACGTGATGCACGTTACTACAACAAAAAGAGTGACTCAAAGGCAACGTCCCGGAATCACCGTGGACCGGGGCATATGATTCCCGCGTGACGGCGATCCGCGGACTCGAGCGCTCCGACCTCGACCACCGGCCCCAGCCGCCGAACGCGCTCTCGCGCGGGTTCAGCATCCTCGGCGACGAGTGGACGCTCTTCCTGCTCCGGTTCGCCCTGCTCGGCCGCACGCGCTACTCCGACTTCGCCGCGCAGATGCCGATCTCGCACGCCGTCCTCAGCGGTCGCCTCGACCTGCTGGTGCGCGAGGAGCTGATGGAACGTCGCGAGTACCAGCAACGCCCCCCGCGCGCCGAATACGTGCTCACCGATGCCGGCCGCGCGACGTGGCCGATCCTCGTCGCGATCTGGGGCTGGGAACTGCGGTGGGTCCAGGAGCACTCGTACGTCACTCCCCCGCTGCGCCACCTCACCTGTGGACGGGACATCACCGCCGTGCTGACGTGCGCCGCGTGTGGCGAGGACGCCCGCGCGAGCGACCTCGAGACGCAGTGGGGCCCCTCGGGCGGCTGGCGTCGCTCCGTGCCCGAGGCCACCACCCGACGCCGATCGTCGACCCGAGGGGCCTCGATCGAGCACTCCTTCTACCCCGACACGATGGCCGTCTTCGGCAACCGCTGGTCGTCAGCGCTGATGGGCGCGGCACTGCTCGGCGTCCGGCGCTTCTCCGACTTCGAGCTCGCGCTCGGCTCCCCGCCCAGCCTGCTGTCGGGTCGGCTGTCCACGCTGTGCGAGCACGGGATCATGCGCCAGACCGGCACCGCGGCCCGCCGCGACCACGTCGAGTACCGGCTCACCGAGAAGGGCATGGACTTCTTCCCCGTCATCTCCACGACGATCGACTGGGCCGAACGCTGGCTCGGACCCGAGGAGGGACCGGCCCTCGTCTCGACCCACACGATGTGCGGTCGGCAATTCCACGGCCGGCTGGCCTGCAGCCACTGCCACGTCGAACTCTCGGCTGCCGACCTCGACCTCGGCGACCAGTAGCAGTCCGCCGTCAGAACAGGCCGGGCTGCTCCAGATCCAGCAGGATCTGCTTGCGCCCGAGCCCGCCGGCGTACCCCGTGAGCTTGCCGTCCGCGCCGATGACGCGGTGGCACGGGACGACGATCGGCAGCGGGTTGGCGCCATTGGCCGCGCCCACGGCCCGCGAGATCCCCGGCTGATATCCGAGATCGGTCGCGATCCGGCCGTACGACGTGGTCTCGCCGTACGGGATCGTGCGCAGGTACGACCACACCTTCTTCTGGAACTCGGTGCCGTCCGCGGCCAGCGGCAGGTCGAACTCGCGCCGCTCGCCGTCGAAGTACTCCTGCAACTGCGCCTGCGCGCGGTCGAGCAGCGGATCGGCGACCGGGCGTCCCACCGGGTCCGCGTCGAACGCGATCGCCGTCAGCAGCCCGGCGTCGACGTGCAGGCGCAGGCCACCGATCGGCGAGTCCATCCAACGTGTCTTCATGCCACCCTCCACAGATGCAGTGAGGCGTACGACCGCCATGGCCGCCACGCGTCGGTCCTCGTCCGGTCCAGGCCCTCGCGCTCGAGGACCCGGCGCAGCACGAGGTCGGTGTCCAGCAGGACGTCGGGATCGCTCAGCGCCCTCATCCTGACGTAGTCGGCCGTCCACGGGCCGATGCCCCGGATCGCGAGCAGCCGCTCACGGGCCCCGTCGCGGTCGGTGCCGGAGTCGAGTTCGAGCTGGCCGTCGGCCATCGCCCGGGCGACCTCGAGGATCGCGGCGGCGCGACCGCGCGGCATCGCGAACTCCTCCGGCGCCGCGTCGGCCAGGTCGGCCGGCCTCGCGAACGCGTGCGTCAGGCCCCACCGGGCGGCCAGGTCGAGGTCGACCTCGCGACCGTGGGCCGCGGCGATCCTGCCGAGGCTCGTGCGGGCACCTGCGACGGAGACCTGTTGGCCGACGATCGCGCGCACCGCGACCTCGAAGCCATCCACCTGACCGGGCAGCCGGATGCCGGGTGTCGCCACGACGAGCGGCGCCAGGACCGGGTCGCTCGACAACGCCTCGTCGATCGCGACGGGATCGGCATCGAGGTCGAGCAGCCGGCGGCAGCGGTGGACCGCGGGACCCAGGTCACGCAGGTCGGTCAGCTCGAGTCGTGCGACCACGCGATCGCGACGCAGCTCGAGCTCGACCGCGCCGACGCCGTGGGGCAGTGACAGGACACGGGCGTAGGTCTCACCCTCGATCGCCTCGACACCCTCGATGAGTCGTGGCCGGAACCACGCCAGCAGGCCGTCGGCGTCGAAGGGCGGCCGCACGGCGAGGTTGACCTCGATCCGGCCCGACCCTGCCCGGCGCCCACGCCGGTCGCGCACCGCACGCGGCGTGAGGTCGAACGCCTCGCGGATCGAGTCGTTGAACTGGCGCACCGACCCGTAACCCGCGGCGAACGCGACATCGGCGACCGGCATCGTCGTGGTCTCCAGCAGGATCCGCGCCGTGCGAGCCCGGTTGCTGCGGGCGATCGACTGCGGACCCGCGCCGAGCTCGGCGGTGACCAGACGGTTCACGTGCCGTTCGCTGTACCCGAGCCGACCGGCCAGACCGCCGACTCCCTCGCGCTCGACGACGCCGTCACCGATCAACCTGACGGCACGGGCGACGACGTCGGCGCGCACGTTCCACTCCGGCGAGCCGGGCGTCGAATCGGGCCGGCACCGGCGGCACGCACGGAACCCCGCACGCTCCGCGGCGGCGGCCGACGGGAAGAACGCCACGTTGACGCGCTTCGGCGTGACCGCCGGGCACGAGGGCCGGCAGTAGATGCCGGTGGTGCGGACGGCGGTGTAGAAGACGCCGTCGAATCGCGCGTCCCTCGCACTCACGGCGCCGTAGCGATCGTCATCGGAGGCCATGGCTCCATGATGACCGTCGGCACCCGACCTTTCTGGCGGGCATCGGACAGCCACGTTCGTGGTGCATCCTGTACTCGTGTCCCCCAATGACTCCACCGCGAACACGGTGACCCGAATCGCCGACACCCTCGTCGGCGCCACGGTCGTCGTCGCACCGCGCGCCCGATGGGTCGCACGGATCGCCGTCATCCCGGTGTACGTCGGATGGCGAATCGTCCGGCGACCTCCGTTCGTTCCCGAGCGGTTGACCCCGGCCGCCATCGTCGAGCGCTGGGAGCAGGTCGGACGCCTGCACCGCGAGGGCGCGACCGACCGCCTCCTGGACGCCTCCGTCGAGACGCTCGACGCCATGGTGCCGCTGGTCTCGGGGATCGTCGTGGACCGGCTGGACGTGCCTGATCTCGCGGGCCGCGCGCTGAGCCCGGCGGCGATCGACGCCCTCGTCGCCGCGCTGGCCACACCCGCACTCGACGCGGTCTTCGCGCACGTCGATCCGGTGGCGCTCGTCGAGGAGCGGATCGACCCCGTCGTGCTGGAGAAGCTGGTCGCCCTGCTGGTGCCCACGGTCGCCGAGGCCGCGCTGGCGCAACTGGACCTGACCGCGATCGTGCGCGAGCACGTCGAACTGGTCACGATCGCGAACGAGGTCGTCGACCAGCTCGACCTGGTGGCGATCACCAACGGCGTCGTCGAGCGCATCGACCTGGCCGCGATCACGAACGACGTCATCGACGAGATCGACCTGCCCGGCATCATCCGCGAGTCCACCTCCGGAGTGGCGACCGACGTGGTGCACGGCACGCGTGCCTCGGCGGCCTCGGCCGACGAGGCGATCGCGCGGTTCTTCGGACGCCGGCGAGGGGAATCATGATGAGCGAGCACCAGCGACCGAACATGAGCAGCCGGGCCGAGCACACCGTCGCCGAACTCCAGGGCAAGCCCGCCGGCGTCGTCACGCGCACGCTCGCCGGCGCGGTCGACTACGCGGCGGTCTGGATTCTCATCGGCGCTGCCTATCTCGGGATCGCCGTCCTCGGCTTCCTGTGGGATCCCCGAAGCTTCGTGTGGCCCGACTTCGCGTTCGGCTGGGTGATGGTCGCCGGCCTGCTGCTCATGCTGGTCTACCTCTGGGCGGCGTGGTCGACCCGGGGCAAGACGCTCGGTTCGGTCCTACTGGGCACGCGGGTGGTATCGCTCGACGGTGACCGGCTCGACCCCGTGCGGGCGCTGTTGCGCGCCGGATTCGTCACGATCTTCCCGATCGGGCTGTTCACCTGCGTGGTCTCTCCGCGCTCGCGCTCGGTGCACGACGTGGTGCTGGGGACGAAGGTGGTCTACCACTACCGCCCCGGCGAGATCGACGCCGACGAGGCGTGAGTCGTTCCCGCATCGGGACGCTCACCCGGTCTCGAGGTCGGGCACCGTGCGTCGCCAGGCTGCGACGGCGACGAGACCCATGAGGATCGGCTGCACGAGCGTGAACGTCCGCCACACGACGATCGCGGCGACGGCCGGCGCCTCCACCGCGTGGCCGGACGCGGCCACCAGGCCGGCCAGCAGGATCGTGTCCACGACACCCAGGCCCTCCCACGGCAGGAACGTGAACGGATAGGCGAACGCGTACGCGATCGCGATCTCGGCGAGACCGACCTCGTCCGCGGTGACGCCGACGAACCGCAGGCACAGCACGAGCGCCGCGTAGTCGAGCAGCAGCATCACCCACAGCGACACCAGCGACCACCCGAAGCCCGCCCGGAACGGCTCGGCCACGTCCGCCCGGAAGGCCACGCACGCCCTCGCCCACTGCTGAGGGTCGATGCTGGTACGCCAGCGGTGCGCGATCCGGCCGCCGGCGAGGCCGATCGACCGGGCCAGCGCGTCACTGCGCAGAATCTGCACGAGCAGCACGCCCGCAACGAGTGCCCCGACGACGAAGAAGGCCTCGAGCCATCGGTACGAGACCGCCGCGCCGGACGCGAAGAGCAGGACGAACCCGAGCAACGGAACCGAGAAGCGCACCAGTTGGAAGATCGCCGTCGTCAGCATCGAGCCCGCCATGGCCCTGGTCAGGCTGATCCCCCACGAACCGAACATCGCAAGCCGCAACGCCATGTATCCGGGCGGCGGCGTCACGGCGAGCATCAGCACGGAGCCGAGATCGGTGATCAGCGCGCGCAGCGGTGAGAGGCCGCGAATGCAGAACGCCTTCGGCAGGGCCTTCGCGACCTGGCGCCCGACCACGACGACCGCCAGCACGAGCAGCTGCCACCACACGAGTTCTCCGAATGCGGCGCCCACCGCGGGCCAGTCCACCTCCCCGACGAGCCGTGGTATCGCGAGCACGACGGCGACGGCCACCACGAGCATCGCTGCGCGGATGATCCACGCACGGCGCGTCGACCGCTCTCGCGGCGTCTGGTCCCCGTTCACGCGGCCACCTCGTTCCCGTGTCGCCACGGCGTCCTTCGCACCTTATCGACGTGACGGTTCCCGGATCCCGCGGCTCGCGCACGGCCACCACCACGTGGTCGCCGCCGAATATGAGTTAGTCATGTTGTTTACTAGACTTCATGCTCATTGACCGTCCCCCGCGGCCGACCGTCCTGGTGATCGGAGCCGGTGCCGGCGGCATCCTCACGACGCTGCACGCCGTGCGCGCCGCCGGTGACGCCCAGCCCGGGGTGAATGTCGTGGTCGTCGACCCCGACGACATCGGCGGTGCCGCGTTCTCGACGACCGACGACGGTCACCTGCTCAACGTCCCCGCCTTCGGCATGAGCGCGTTCCCCGACGACCCCGGGCACTTCGCGCGCTGGCGGGCGAGCGAGACGGGCCTGCCCGAGGACCCCCACGAGTTCGCCCCCCGCCACGCCTGGCGGCGCTACCTGACCGCCACGGTGGCGACCGCGCTGGCCACCGCCGGCGACCGCGTCACCCTGACCCACGTCCGCCGCGCGGCCGTGCGCATCGACCGGCGCGAGCGCGGGGTCAGCCTCAGCCTCGACGACGGGACGGCGATCGTCGGTGACGTGCTCGTCGTCGCCACCGGGTTGCCGGCCCCCGCGACCGCCTGGGCACCTGAGTCGCTGCAGCAATCGGAACGCTTCGTCGCCGACCCGTGGGCGCCGGGCGCCCTGGACCGAATCCGGGCCGACGACCGTGGACGATACCCGGACGTCCTGCTCGTCGGCACCGGCTTGACCGGCGTCGACGTCGCGACCAGCGTCACCACCGGCGCCAGACCGGACCGGTTCGTGCACGCGATCAGCAGGTCGGGCCTGCTCCCCCGCCGCCACGCCGACGGCCTGCCGACGCCCGTCGTGCCCGACGTCTCGGACTGGGGCCGCGACCTGCGCACGATCGTGGGCCATGCGCGGCGACTGTTCGCCGACAGCGAGAGCGCCACCGGCGACTGGCGTCCCGCCGCGGACGGTGTGCGGTACCGCCTGCAGGAACTGTGGGGCCGCCTCGACGAGCGCGACCGCCTCGAGTTCCTGACGAGCCACGCCGCGGCCTGGGGCCGGCTGCGCCATCGCATCCCCGGACCCACCGCCCAGCGCATCGAAGGGTTGCTGGCGTCCGGCGTCCTGACGGTCTCGTCGGCCCGGGTCGTCGACGCCTCGGCCCTGCCCGGCGAGGGCCTGCGGGTCCAGCTCAGCGACGGGACGAGCCACGACGTCGGCTGGGTCGTCAACTGCACCGGTCCGCGCCATGACGTCCGCGATCTGGGCGACCGACTGATCGACGACCTGCTCCGGCCGCGCCCGGGAGGCAGCCTCGCGGTGAGCGCCACGGCCGGCATGGGATTTCGGACCGAGGACGGGCGACTCGTCGGCGCCGCCGGCCACGCATCCGCACCGATCTGGGTCCTGGGCGCGTTGCGCCGCGGCGAGTTGTGGGAGTCGACGGCCGTGCCCGAGATCCGCTCCCAGGCCGCCGCCCTCGCCCCGGCGCTGGTCGCCGCGGCCGCCGACCGCGGTGCCGCGACCGCCTCCGCACCACGTTCCGAAGGACTCCCCCGATGACCGACTCGCTGCGCTTCGACTGGTTCCTGCCCACGACGGGCGACAGCCGCGCCCTCGTCGGCGGCGGCCACAGCATCGGCGCCGACGTGGGCCGCTCCGGTGGCGCCGCCGACTCCGCCGGCCGCTATCGCGAACCCGACCTGCGCTATCTCGCGCAGGTCGCGCGCACGGCCGAGGAGCTGGGCTTCGATGCCGTCCTGACCCCCACGGGCACCCCGTGCGAGGACGCGTGGGTGGTCGCCTCGGCACTGATCCCCGAGACGACCCGCCTGAAGTTCCTGATCGCCCTGCGCCCGGGCCTGATCAGCCCGACGCTGCTCGCCCAGATGGCCTCGACGTTCCAGCGGATGTCGTCCGAGCGGCTGCTGCTGAACGTCGTCGTGGGCGGCGATCCGGCGGAGCGGTTGCGCTTCGGCGACCGGGTCCAGAAGGACGACAGGTACGCGCGGGCCGCCGAGTTCCTACAGGTCTTCCGGCAGGCGTTCACCGAAGCCGGCAGCACCTTCGCCGGCGACCACTACGACGTCGTCGACGCCCGCACGCGCCAGCCCGCACGGGTCCCCGAGATCTACCTCGGCGGCTCCTCGGCCGCCGCCGGACCGGTCACCGCGGCGCACACCGACGTCTACCTGACGTGGGGCGAGCCGCCGGAGGCCGTGGGCCAGAAGGTCGAGTGGATCCGTAAGCTCGCCGCCGACGAGGGCCGCACGGTCCGCTTCGGGGTGCGCCTGCACTCCATCACGCGTGACCGGTCCGAGGACGCGTGGCGGATCGCCGACGACATGCTCGCCGGCCTCGACCCCGCGGACGTCGCCACGGCCCAGGCGTCCCTCGCCAGCAGCGAGTCCGAGGGCCAGAAGCGCATGCGCGAACTGCACGGCGGCCACTACGACCGCACCGACGCCCACTCCCTCGAGGTGCATCCCGGCCTGTGGGCCGGCGTCGGCCTCATGCGCAGCGGCGCCGGCACGGCCCTCGTCGGCAGCCACAGCGAGGCCGCCGACCTGATCGAGCAGTACGCGGCCGTCGGGATCGACGAGTTCGTCATGTCGGGGTACCCGCACGTCGAGGAGGCGTACTGGTTCGCCGAGGGCGTCCTGCCGCTCCTGCGCCGTCGCGGTCTGATCACGTGATCGGACCACTCGCCCGCCGCTGGTGGCCGCACGTGGCCACCCTGGCGGTGGTCCTGCTCGTCTGGGCGGGGATCGCCCGGGCCGACCTCGTGCAGCCGACCTACCTGACACCCAGCCCCAAGGAGGTCTGGGACGCCTTCGTGCGTGCGAACACCTACCACGAGATCGGCGGCGGCGTGGACCGTGTCGTGCGCGGCGAGGAGGGCTACTTCCTGTGGGAACACCTGCTCGTCAGTCTCCAGCGGATCGGCGCCGGCCTGCTCGCGGCCGTCATCGTCGGCATTCCGCTGGGCCTGCTCATGGGCACCGTCTCGTGGTTCGGCGAACTGGTCGGACCCTACGTCGACTTCCTGCGGTCGATCCCGCCGCTGGCCTACATCGGCTTCCTCGTGGCGTGGTTCGGCATCTACGACGCCTCGAAGATCTGGCTGCTGTTCCTGGCGTCGTTCCCGCCCATCGCGCTCGCCACCGTCAACGGCGTGCGCGGGGTGCGCGAAGACCAGCTCAACGCCATCCGCACGCTGGGCGCCACCCGGCGCCAGACCGTCACCCGCGTGCTGCTCCCGGCCACCATCCCGGACATCCTCAGCGGCCTGCGCGTCGCGGTCGGATTCGCCTGGACGACGGTCGTCGCAGCCGAACTCGTGAACGGCATCCCCGGCATCGGCGGCCTGGCCTATCTCTCGGGGACGCAGAACAAGATCGCCCTGTCGATCGCCTGCATCATCGTCATCGGCATCACCGCGATCGCCCTTGACGCACTCATCCGCACCATCGAGAAGACACTCGCCCCGTGGCGAGGAAAGGACTGACCATGAAGGCCTTCACGATCGCGGCGGCCGCCGCGGCCGCCACGCTGACCCTGACCCTCTCCGCCTGTGGCGTCGGCGCCGACGAGGCCAGCGCCTCGTCCGGCGACTGCCCCTTCGAGGCCGACGAGTCGTTCACCGGCACGCTGCGCCTGGGGTACCAGAAGATCCCGAACGGCGACGTCGTCGTGAAGGACCAGAAGGTGCTCGAGAACTGCCTGCCGGAGGCGACCGTGAAGTGGAGCAACTTCGCATCCGGTGGCGACGTCGTCCAGGCGTTCGGCGGCGGCAGCCTCGACATCGGACTGGCTGGCTCCTCGCCCAGCACGAAGGCGCTCTCGGCGCCGTTGAACCTACCGGTCTCGGTGATCTGGATCCACGACGTCATCGGCGCCGCCGAGTCGCTCGTCGTGCGCAACGGCGTCGATGCCACGACGATCGAGGACCTCAAGGGCAAGACCATCGCGACGCCGTTCGGCTCGACCGCGCACTACTCGCTGCTGCAGGC
>CAYXFT010000003.1:1280-42491 GCA_964464335.1 uncultured Aeromicrobium sp. | reverse complement strand
GTCGCGCTGATCAACGGCAACGAGTACGGCAACGGCACCGCGATCTTCACCAACGACGGCGGCGCAGCGCGCCGGTTCGAGGCAGACGTCGAGGTCGGCATGATCGGCGTGAACGTGCCAATTCCCGTCCCGGTCGCGTACTACTCCTTCGGCGGCTGGAAGCGGTCGCTGTTCGGCGACACCCACGCCCACGGCACCGAGGGCGTGCACTTCTTCACCCGCGGCAAGGTCGTCACCACCCGGTGGATCGACCCGGCCAACCGCCCCGCTGGCGGCCTCGAGTTGGGGTTCCCGCGCAATGACTGATCTCATCGACGCCCTCGTCGTCACCTCCGACGCCGAAGTCGCCCGCCGGGCGTACGAACTGGACCGCGCCCACGTGTTCCACTCGTGGTCGGCCCAGCGCACCCTCGACCCGATGGTCATCACGGGAGCCCAGGGCCCTTGGGTCTGGGACGGCGACGGCGAGCGCTTCCTGGACTTCACGTCGCAACTGGTCTTCACCAACCTGGGCCATCAGCACCCGAGGATCGTCGCGGCGATCCAGGCGCAGGCCGCCAAACTGTGCACGATCGCGCCGGCGTTCGCCAACGACGCCCGGTCCGAGGCGGCCCGGCTGATCGCCTCGCACACTCCGGGCGACCTGAACCACGTGTTCTTCACCAACGGCGGTGCCGACGCGAACGAGCACGCGATCCGGATGGCTCGACTGCACGCCGGTCGGCAGAAGGTGCTCTCGACGTACCGCTCGTACCACGGCGGCACCCAGCTCGCGGTCAACGTCACGGGCGACCCCCGACGATGGCCGAGCGACAACGGATCGACCGGCACGGTCCATTTCTTCGGTCCGTTCCTGTACCGCAGCGCGTTCCACTCCACCACCGAGGCGCAGGAGTGCGAGCGGGCGCTGGCGCATCTCGAGCAACTGATCGAGTTCGAGGGCCCGTCCACGATCGCCGCGATCATCCTGGAGTCCATCCCGGGCACCGCCGGCATCTTCGTCCCGCCGCCGGGATACCTGCAGGGCGTTCGAGACCTGTGTGACCGCCACGGGATCGTGCTGATCGCGGACGAGGTCATGTCCGGATTCGGCCGCGCCGGGAAGTGGTTCGCGATCGAGCACGCCGGCGTCGTGCCCGACCTGCTGACATTCGCCAAGGGCGTCAACTCCGGTTACGTCCCACTCGGCGGCGTCGCGATCAGCGATGGGATCTACGAGACGTTCGCCGAACGCGCCTACCCCGGTGGCCTGACGTACTCCGGTCACCCGTTGGCGTGCGCGGCCGCCGTCGCGACGATCCGCGCCATGGAGGACGAGGGGGCCGTCGAGAACTCGGCCCGCCTCGGCGAGGAGGTCTACGGTCCCGAGCTCCGCCGGCTCGCCGAGAAGCATGCGTGGATCGGCGACATCCGCGGGACGGGTTCCTTCTGGGCGATCGAACTCGTCACGGATCGCGAGACGCGCGAACCTCTCGCGCCCTACGGCGGCTCCAGCGCCGTGATGGCCGCGATCCTGGCGGCCGCCAAGCGCCGGGGACTGCTGCCATTCGCGAACTTCAATCGCATCCACGTCGTCCCACCGATCAACATCGGGGACGACGACGCCCGGCTCGGGCTACGGCTGCTCGACGAGGCCCTCCACGAGGCCGCCACGCACGCGGTCTGAGGTCTCCCCCTGATTCAGGGGAGTCGCATCCGGTGTCGGGAGGCATGGTCGAGGGCAACGGGGTGGCTCATGGGCCTGGAGTCGGCCGCCGGCCCTCAGTGGCGATGATTGATCCGCATGCACTATGCCAGTAACTTCAATGCATGTCCCAGACAAGCTCGACGGCCCGCGATCTGTCCTCAGGGTCCCGCGAGGCCGGCGGGTCCGGCGTTTCACCCACTGCCGCTTCGCGGGCCTACGAGTACGTCCGTGCTCGCCTCTTCGACGGCACCTATGTCGGCGGGATGATGCTCAGCGAAGGCGATATCGCCGACGCTCTCAAGATCAGCCGCACCCCCGTCCACGAGGCACTCCTGCGCTGCGAGTTCGAAGGCCACCTCCGCCTGTACCCCAAGCGTGGGGCACTGGTGCTGTCCGTCAGCGCCAAGGAGATCGACGACGTCCTGGAGACCCGACGACTCATCGAGCTGTATGCCGCCGAGAAGGCCTGCGAAACCGGCCGGCTCGGACCGGACCTCATCGCCACGGTGGACCAACAGGCCGCCCTGCTGGCCGAGGGCCACGACTCGCAGTTCAGCGCCTCCGACCACGCATTCCACTCAAGAATCGTCGCCGCCACCGGCAACACCCTGCTCCAGCAGGTCTACGCGATCGCTCGGGACGTCCCGCTCAAGGTCGCCTCCGGGAATCTGCGACGCGACCCCAACAGGGCGACGGCCGTGATCGACGAACACCGGGCGATCGCTCAGGCCATCAACGATCAGGACACCATCGCCGGTCTCAAGGCGGTCGAGGAGCACCTCGCCAACTCGAAGAAGAGCCTCCTGCGGGCCATGCGCTAGAGCACGCAGTTGCGTGGTGGAACCGATGCCAGCCGCTGACCGGTAAGACAGGGTAGACGACGTGCGGCGCGCCTCAGTGGAGATCATCAGCCGAGAAGACGATCGGGTCGCGCGACCTTGTCGCGGGTCCGCCTGAGCCGATGATGACTGCGACCTCGGCCAACTTGTCACGCCGCACCACTTCTCGACACCGACCGCTGCCGTACGAGAGTTTGCCGTTCTCCGGCCATCCATGTAACTTGTATGCATGTCGTCGAGAAGCACGGTCATAGCACCGATGCGGACGGGTTCTTCCCGCCATCCGGCAAGCGTCGGCATGCCTGCGAACCGGTGCCCGGTCGGCAGGCATGGTTGGCTCGAGACCGCTGGAGCACTTGAATGACCGAACTCACGGGGCCGCTCGACGATGTTGTGGTGGTCGACCTCTCGCGCGCTCTTGCCGGCCCGCACGCCACCATGATGTTGGGTGACCTGGGAGCCAGGATCATCAAGATCGAGGCCAAGGGACACGGGGATGACACCCGCGGCTGGGGGCCGCCCTTCCGCTGGCCTTCGGCTGATCCGTCAGGAGGCCATGTCGGCACGCCGGATCAGACTCCGGACGTCGAGGCACGCGAGTCGACCTATTTCCTGTCGGCCAATCGCAACAAGGAGTCGATCGCGCTCGATCTCAAGGCCGCCAATGATCGCGAGGTGCTCCTCGCCCTGGTCGACCGCGCCGACATCCTGGTCGAGAACTTCCGTACCGGGGTGCTCGAACGGCTCGGCCTCGGCATCGCGGAGTTGCAGCAGCGCAATCCTCGGCTGATCGTGCTGTCGATCACCGGATTCGGTCACGACGGTCCGGAGGGCGGTCGGTCCGGCTATGACCAGATCGCCCAGGGCGAGGCCGGGCTGATGTCGATCACGGGCTCGGCCCCTGACGACCCTCAGAAGGTCGGTACGCCGATCGCCGACATCCTCGCCGGAATGTACGGTGCCTACGGACTCCTCGCGGCGCTGCACGATCGTCAACGGACAGGCATCGGAACGGTCGTGCGCACGTCACTTCTGGCGGCAGTCGTCGGGGTGCACGGCTTTCAGGGCACCCGCTGGACGGTCGCTGAGACTGTCGGCCAGGCACAGGGGAATCATCACGCGTCGATCTCGCCTTACGGCCTGTTCCGCTGCGCCGACGGCACGGTTCAGATCGCCGTCGGCAGCGAAGGGCTGTGGCGTGACTTCTGCGCCGGATTCGACCTCGATCCCGACGCGGCCGGATTCGCCACGAATCCCGAGCGGGTCAACCGTCGCGACGAGGTCATCGCCCTGGTCGAGGACGTGTTCGCTCCGTGGAAGGCCGCGGAACTCCTGAACCGGCTTGCCGAGATCGGCATTCCTGCGGGCAAGGTGCGCTCACTGGACGAGGTCTACGCCTGGGATCAGACTGCGAGCCAGGGACTCCTGATCAACGTCGACCATTCATCCCTCGGCGAGCTGACCTTGCCTGGCCCACCGCTGAGATTCTTTCGTGGTCACGAAGAAGTCACCGGCCACGATCACGCAGCACCGCCTGCGCTCGACGAGCACGGATGGTCCATTCGCGAGTGGCTCGAGGAATGCGAGTGAAGCGGCTGTCAGCCGCCGAACTGATCGACGCGGTGCTGGACCCCGACTCCTTCGTCTGCTGGGACGAACCCATCGACCACGCGGGTCAGCCAGAGTCCTACCGCAAGGAGCTCGAGGCCGCGGCGCTCCACGCCGGCACGGATGAATCCGTCATCAGCGGGTGTGGGCTGGTGCACGGACGGCCCGTGGCGATCATCGTGAACGAATTCCGCTTCCTCGCCGGCTCGATCGGCTTGTCGGCAGCTGGCCGAATCGTCGCCGCCGTTCGTCGCGCCACCGCGTTGAAGCTGCCGATCCTTGCCAGTGCTGCCTCCGGAGGCACCCGGATGCACGAGGGCACCCCTGCCTTCGTGCAGATGATCGAGATCTCACGCGCGATCATGGATCATCGCGCAGCGGGACTGCCCTACCTCGTGCATCTGCGGCACCCCACCACGGGCGGCGTGCTCGCCTCCTGGGGATCGCTGGGCCAGATCACGATCGGTCAACCCGGCGCGCTGATCGGCTTCCTCGGGCCGAAGGTGTACGAACTCCTCGAAGGGCAGCCCTTCCCGTCCGATGTGCAGACTGCGGAGAACCTGTCCAGCATCGGGATCCTCGATGCGGTGGTCGCCACTGCCGAGCTCCGCAGCGTTGTCGATACGACGCTCGATCTGATGTTGGCCCCGCCCCGCCCTTCGCGGCTCAAGCGTCGCGCCGAGTACCTGGGCCTGCACCACGACATCTGGCAGTCGATCCTGACAACCCGTCGGGACGATCGAATCACAGTACGAGACGTACTACGCGCAACTGGCGGACCTAGCGTGCGTCTGCGTGGCACCGCCGAGGGAGAACGCGAATCAGCGATGATCGTGGCACTGACCAGACTCGATGGTGTCACCTGCCTTCTGGTCGGGCAGGACCGTACTGTCCAGAGCAGCGAAAGTCCGATGGGGCCCGGTGCGCTGCGTGAGGCCCGTCGCGGCATGCGACTGGCCGAAGAACTCCGACTGCCTCTCGTCACGGTCATCGACACTCCCGGCGCCGAACTGTCCGTCAAGGCAGAAGAAGGAGGCATGGCCGGCGAGATCGCACGTTGCCTCGGGACCTTGACGACCCTGACCGTCCCCACCGTGTCGGTACTCCTCGGCCAGGGCTGCGGCGGCGGCGCCCTGGCGCTCCTGCCTGCTGACGTCGTCGTGGCCACCGAGAACGCCTGGCTGTCGCCGCTGCCACCCGAGGGCGCGAGCGCGATCGTCTTCGGCGATGTCGAGCACGCTGCCGACATGGCAGCTCACCAGCACATGGGAGTCTTCGGGCTACGCGAACGCGGCATCGTCCACCAGATCGTGCCCGAACTCCCCCACGACACCCCAGCAGACCTCGCCGAGGCAGTCACCGCGGAGATCGCCTCCCATCTGCGCGATCGGCTACCTGTGGCTCCACGGCCCCGCATCGACGCGCGCGACCAGCGACTTCTCGAACCGCATCGAATCGATCACGGCTAGATCACCCCCTGCCGCAGTTCTCCTTTTGCGCCTGCGGCAGGGCGAGCTGGCGAGAGGCCGTCAGCGGTACGACGTCGCGACGTACTTGGTCTCCAGGAACTCGTTGATGCCCTCTCGTGCGCCCTCGCGACCGAGTCCTGAGTGCTTCATGCCACCAAAGGGCGCGGCCGGATCGGACACCAAGCCGCGGTTGAGACCGACCATCCCGGCCCGCAACGACCGCGCTGCGCCAAAGGCCGCGTCGACGTCCTGCGTGTACACGTAGGCGATCAGGCCCGCCTGCGAGTCATTGGCCATTCGGATCGCCTCGTCCGGTTCATCGAACCGGACGATGGGAGCCACCGGACCGAAGATCTCCTCGCGAAGAATTCGGGCATCGGCGGGAACGCCGGTGATGATCGTGGGCTCGAAGAAGAAGCCGGTGTCCGTGGTCCCGCCGCCGAGGAGCAGCTTGCCCCCATCGTCGAGCGCCGACTCCACCAGCGCTTCGATGGACCGTTGCGTCTTGGCATTGACCAGCGCGCCGACATCATTGGACCGGTCGATGCCAGGCCCCATACGCAGCTCGCACATCCGTGCAGCCACACCGTCGATGAACTGATCTGCAACGGCATTGTGCACGTAGATCCGATTGGCCGCAGTGCAGGCCGACCCGCCATTTCGCATCTTCGCGACCATGAACCCGTCGACCGCGGCGGAGACGTCCGCATCGGCCATCACCAGGAACGGCGCATTGCCGCCGAGCTCCATCGAGCAGATGACGACATTCTGCGCCGCCTGCGAGAGAAGGACTCGCCCCACCTCGGTCGACCCGGTGAAGGACAGTGCCTGGATCCGGGGATCACTGAGCATCTGGCTGACGAACGGACCCGACTGAGGAGTCACCGCCAGGTTCAGCACACCCGCAGGAACCCCCGCGCGCTCGAGCAGGTCGATGAGGGCGATCGCTGTCAGAGGCGTTTCCGCAGCCGGCTTGAGGACGACCGTGCACCCAGCGGCGAGCGCCGGTGCAATTTTGCGCGTCGCCATCGCGGCCGGATAGTTCCACGGCGTCACCAAGAGCGCGACGCCGACCGGCTCGTGCATCACCATGATCCACTTGTCACCCGACGGCGCGCGGCGCATGTCGCCTTCAACGCGGACGCCTTCCTCGGAGAACCAGCGGAAGAACTCGGCTGCGTACGTGACCTCGGCCTCGGCATCAGCCCAAGACTTTCCGTTCTCCAGGACGATGAGCCGGGTGAACCGCTCCCGCTCCTGGAGCATCAACTCCCAGGCACGCCTCAGGACTTCTGCACGTGCACGGGGAGCGGTCTCCGCCCAAGCGGGCTGGGCGTCCGTCGCGGCATCGAGCAGGCGGTCGACATCACCGTGTCCAGCGCCCGGCATGCCGGTCAGGATGATCTCCGTGGCCGGATCCACGACGTCAACTCGGCTCGTCGGGTCCTTCGGCTCGAGCCAGCGGCCGCCAGCGTACAGCCCGGTGAAATCTCGTGGCAGGGTGCCGAGCACCGGGTCCAGTTCTGTTGCACTCATCAGCGCATCACTCCTCAGGAATGCAGCGTCGACGACGCCGCGATGGTTGGATCATGTGTTGCGTTCACGACGCAGCCCGACGCCCAGACCACCGTCCGGGCGCAGCACCTGCCCCGTCATTCCTGCGGTCCGCTCACCGATCAGGAACAAGAAGTACTCGGCGATCTCGTCCGCCGTCTGCACGACCCCCAAGGGGTTCAGCGCTCCGACCCGATTCGCGAAGGCACCATCGTCGGTAATCAGTTGGCGACTGCCGCCCCGGCTGTCCACCGCCTTGAGACCTGTCGCCACGCCGCCCGGTGCCACGGCGTTGACCCGGACGTCGGGCGCGTACAGATGTGCGAAGTGACGCACCAGACCCAGCGCGGCGGTCTTCGAGGCGAGGTACGAGGCCCCGGCCCCGACGTTGCCGGCCTCGAACGAGGCATCGGACAAGGTCGCGACCACGGCACCGCCCGTAGGTCTCAGGTGCGGCACGGCAGCCTGGACAGCGAGCGTGAGACCCACGACGTTGACGTCCAGGACCCGGCGCATGAGAGCTGCCATCGCCTGCGGAGCCAGGTCGTCGACACCGGCTCCAGCGTCGTGCACGCCTGCATTCGCCACCAGTGCATCGATCCTGCCGAACCTGTCCAGTGCCTGTTCGACCGCCGACGCGTGGGACTCGGGCCGGCAGACGTCACCTTCGACGGAAACCAGCATCGGGTGAACTCGCTGCGGCTCCTCGCGGTCCAGTGCGGTCACGTGCGCGCCCTGGTCGAGCAATGCAGCGACGACTGCTTCGCCGATTCCGCTGGAGCCACCCGTGACGATCACACTCTTGCCCGCAACGCGGTCACCTTGGCTCACCGACGTAGCCACCTCAGCACGGGGGTGCCGTCCACAGACCGGGGTCCGCGCTGCTGTCGAGGGCGGCGATCGCGCGCTCGGGCATCGCGCCGGCAGTCCCCCACTGATCGCCCACCTCGGGTTTGCGCTCCCACACCTGCGGGCACCATGTCGAGTCATCGACCTGTGCGAGCGCGGTCGTGACCTCCATGACGTAGCCATTCGGCTCGGTGAAGTAGGCGAAAGTGTTGTCACCCGGTCCGTGACGTCCTGGCCCCCAGAGCATGTTCTGGCCGGCGCGAAGAAGTCGGCCGGTGGCCCGCATGAACTCGTCGACTCCCCGGGTCTCCCACGAGACGTGGTTCAGGGAGCTGCGACCGGATCGGTGCAGCGCGATCGAGTGATGGTCGTTGTTGCATCGCAGGAAGACCATCGAGTCCGACAGCCGGTCCGAAACTCGCATCCCGAGATGCTTCACGTAGAACGCCGCCGTCGCCTCGATGTCAGGAGCGTTCAGCACGACATGGCTGATCTTCACCGGCGTCGAGTCACGCTCGGCGATGTCGTGCGCGGTCTTGGTCGCGACCTCACAGCTGAGCTCGATGACCTGCCCGTCCGGGTCGAAGAACCGGAAGCCGTAACCGCCGCCGTACTGGCCGAGCACCGACGGCTCGCTCGCCAATCTGACTCCGGCCCGCCCGAGGCGGGTCGCGAAGTCATCGATTGACGCTGGAGAGTCGACACCGAATGCGATGTAGTCGATGCGGCGCTCATCGGACCGCCGCATCCGGAGCGAGTGCACCTCAGATGATCCAACCGCACCGAAGTACGACAGGCCGCCCTCGCTCGCAACTTCCTCGAGCCGCCAGTGCTCCTTGTAGAAGAGCTTCGCGCCATCGAAATCAGGCAGACCGATCGCGACCGAACGCAGATGGGTGATGGGCACTATGACCTCCGATCATGACGTCGGCTGATGTCGCCGGCGTCGACGTGGGTGACTTCAACAGCTGCCACTTCTGGCCTCACGTGGCATCCTGCTCGAGAGATGCGCGGACGATCTCCTGCAACGCGGTCTGTGACAGACGGGCGAGGGCGCCGATCACGGTCGCATCCAGCAGCGTGGACTCGCCCGTTCGCGCATTGGAGATCTCGAGACGTCGGCCATTTCCGACCGGAACGATCCGCAGATAGAGCGTTTCGAATTCGTTGGCGATCCTCAATGCAGGACCGTCCTGCGACGTGGGGTCCTTCGGCGTGGGAATCACCTCAGAACACCACCGAGAGTTGGGTGTCGGTCGGCACGTCGACGTCCAGATGGACGGCACGACGGACGAGCGAGAAGCCCATGCCGTCGACCAGCATCCGATCGATCCGGCCAGCGGTCACCAGGGTGGGCTGCTCGCCGACCGGTACCACGGTGACCAGCACGTTGCTGCGAACGTCGAGACTGACCGGTGCACCGTCCGCATCGCGTTCGACTCCGTCGATCAGGACGTTCGACACGAGCCGTCTCGTCGCACTGTGCGGACGGTCGGACCATGCCGTCCGCTCGTGCATCCTGCCGAGTTTCAGTTCCAGGCCGGTCCTGGTGGCCTCAAAGAAGACACCCCGGTGGTGATAACGCGGCAGGAACGGGTCTTCACGCACGATCGGCAGGGGCAGAGAGTAGTAGAAGTCCTCTCGCAGCAGCTCGAGCCACTCCTCGTAGCGGCGCTCGTCGAGCAGCAGGGACTCACGCACGAGGAACCGGGCGGCTCGGCGTTCGAGTTCGTCGATGTCTGGGCCATTCATCCTCGGTCCCCCATCAGCTCGAGATAGCGGCGGTAGAAGGCCCGCTGATTGTGCTCCGAAACGCTCACGTTCTGGACGTCTCCGGGAAAATTCGGATCTCCCGATGTCACGGCCGTGCCAGCACCCAGATCGAGGTTCTGGACCATGTCCTGCGCGCGGACGCCGTGATTGGCCGAGGCCAGACGCGATGTGTTCTCGAAGTCGTCGTGCTCGAAGAACAGACCGCCGGCGGACTGAACTCGCGCCTGCATCGCGTAGGAGGCTTCCTTCCACTCCTCCGGGAAGTGCTTGGGTACCAGCACCCAGTACCAGATCTCGGTCTGATCAGGAGAAATCGGATGGTGGATCCGCCACACGAGGAAGCGGGTCGTCTGTCCGCCCAGATCAGCGACCTTCTCCGACTGCGAGTTCGTGAGGAATGCGGCATTGGGGAACACTCCCCCGTGCATGAACTCGTTTCGATCGATGACCGCACGCTGGTCCGCGGACAGATTCGCCGCAATGCCGACGAGTTCCTCCTCCGGCACCCCGTCGAGCCAGAACTCGTCGCCCGGACGACGCCCGTACCCGATTCGGATCGTGTGGCCGGCAGGTGTCGCCATCACGAATCCATCACGTTCGAGGTCGGGGGCCTTGTCGAAGACTCCATGCTCGAACGTCAGCGCATGAGTTGTCTGAAGGTGGTAGCCGTCGCCCGACAGATTGTCCTGGAGGTACTTCCAATTGCCGCGCGACACGACTCGCTGCGGCGGTGCCGCGACCTCCCAACCGCTCGAAGAGATGTCGAACAGGGCGTCGAGGTAGAACTTGGCGTCGCCGAGGTAGTCCTCGAAGTCCGGGGCCTCTTCGTTCCAAGTGGCAAAGACGAGACCCCGGTACGAGTGGACCCGCGGTCGCTTCAAACCCAGCTCAGCCTTGTCGAACGACGCCGAGTAGTGCTGGCGGAGACCGGGGACGCCGACCAGCTTCCCATCGTTTCCGAAGGTCCAGCCGTGATAACTGCACCGGAAATGCGCAGAGTTGCCCGTCGACGCCTTGCAGATGGCTGTGCCCCGATGCGTGCAGGCGTTGAGAAGGGCCGTGACCTCGCCGCCTTCGGTTCGGGCCACGATGACTTGGTCCGTGCCGAGGCGCCGCAGGACGTAGTCGCCGGCCTCAGGAATCTCGGACTCGAAGCCGAGGAACATCCACGACTTCGCGAAGACCAGTTTCTCCTCATCCGCGAACCACTTCGGATGCACATAGGCAGCCTTCGGCGGAACGGATCCCTCCGTACCGGGTTGACTCATGACGAAACCTCCACTCTTCTCGCGGGCGCATGTTGGAGCGCTCTGCGCTGCTCTGCGACGAAACCAGGCATGTCGACGGCCGCTGCCGCCCGGATCTGACCCGCCTCGTGAAAGATGACCCCGAACCGACCTACGGCCACATCGCCCGCAGCCACCGTCTCTTCGAGACCAGGGTGCCACTCTCCTACGACCTGCAGTTTGTGGTCGTACTGGTCGGACCAGAAGTACGGAACGGCATCCAGATCCAGTGTTGCCGACGGCGGTGTCAGCAGGTTCTGCGCCACGAGACGTGCGTGCGCGATGGCGCCCGACCAGTGCTCGGTGCGCGCCGCCAGCCCGCCGGAATCGCGGTACCGCGCCACGTCTCCCACGGCGAACACTCCGGGTACGGACGTCCTGCCCGATGCGTCGCACAGCACGCCGTCGTCGATCTCGACTCCGCTGTCGGCGAGCCACTCGACGTTCGCGAGGGACCCGACTGACACCAGAGCGGTGTCGGCCTCCACGATTCGACCGTCCGAGAGCGCCACAGCCTCCAGTCGTTCATGCCCGATGAAGCCGCCGACCGAGCTGCCACACCGCACGTCGACGCCGTGATCGCGGTGGAGGTCGAGGATCCATTCACCCACCGCCCGACCCAACCGGCCGGTCAGGGGTGCAACATCCGATTCCAGGACGGTCGTCGCAACGTTGTAGCGCGATGCGCTCGCGGCCACTTCGAGTCCGAGAAAGCCGGCGCCGACCACGACCAGCGTCGAGCCGGCGATCAGGGAAAGCCGTAGCGCGGCGGCGTCGTCCTCGGTGCGCAGCACGAACACCCCGTCCTGGGGTTCGGCGAACGGCAAGGTGCGGGCACGCGCGCCGGTCGCGATGACGACGCGGTCGGCGACGATCTCGGTTCCGTCGGCGAGCTGCACCCGGTGCCCTGCGTCGCTCGGCACCAGACGACTGGCCGCCACCCCGTATCGACCATCGATGCGCAGCGTTGACAGCTCGCTGGCTGTTCGCAGTGGCTCGGGATCATGCTGCGACGCCGTCTGCAGGGCCTGCTTGCTGAGCGGAGGACGGTCACACGGGACCCTGCGCTCGTCCCCGATCAGGGTCAAGGCGCCGTCGAAGCCGTTGGCCCGCAGCCTTTCGGCGGTCGTGATGCCGGCGAGCGATGCGCCGACGATGGCGATCGATGTGGGCTGCATCTGCTCAGACCTGGATCGAGATCGCCCGACGCGGGCAGTTCTCGATTGCCTCGTCGACGGTCGCCCGATCTGTGGCATCGGCATCGAGATCGATCACGACAGCCACATTGTCGGCGTCGTCAAAGCCAAAGATTCCGGGGGCCACCAGCACACACGACGCATAGCCGTCGCACTTGTCAGCATCGATTCGGACCGTCACTACTCCACCTCGCTATTCGAATAGTGGTGAGCATATTCATTTAATGGTTGGAGTGTCAAGAATGTGTGGACTAGTCTTGCTCAAATGGATCCTTTCGTCCCTGCTACAGAAGCGATACCGCCCACCATGACGACCACGAGCGATGCCTCCAGCCAGACCGACGGCCACCCGGAGCGGGGAGCGTCCGCAGCCAAAGGCGTGCAACGCGCCACCGAGGTGCTCAGGCTGCTCGCAGCGCGCCCCATGCGCCCGGCAGATCTCGCCCGCGAGCTGGGGCTTCCGTGGGCCACGGTGTACCGGACGGTCTCCCAGCTGTTCGCTGACGGACTCATCAGCCGCGACGAGAGCTCCGGCGAGTACATGATCGGCCCCACCACCTGGATGCTGGCCACGGCGTACGTCCGCGACCAGCCGGTGCTGCGCGTGGCGCTTCCGCACTTGGAGAGCGCCGTGCCGATGGTCGACGGAATGCTGAAGCTCTGCGAGCGCATCGAGACCAGCGCCGTGACCCTCTTCGCGCAGCACAACACCGGCGCGCCGGCCATCCGGCGCTATCGCGATCAGTACCGCCTGCCCCTCCATGTCACCGCGTACGGCCAGGTCCTTCTGGCGCACCAGGAGGAGTCGTTCCTCGATGAGTACCTCGGTGGTGAGTTGCGTGCCATCACCCGGGTGACCGTGACCGATCCGGCTGCCGTGCGCGAGGCGCTCGCGCAGATCAAGGAGCAGGGATTTGCCGTCGTACGCGATGACGTACAACTGGGGCTGGGTGCCATCGCCTATCCGGTACGCGACCGGTCGGGCGAGGTCCGCGCCGCCGTCGGCTGCACGCTCGCCGGAGAGACCCTCGACTCCCCCGACAAGCTCGCCAAGCACGACGCGATCGCCGGAGGACTCGCCACGACCATCGCGAACTCACTCGGCTGGAATCCCGGCGGCTGAGGCTACGCCGTCGCGACTATCCCCCCTGCGTGACGAGCCTGTGGAGTGCTCGATCGATCAGGGTGCCAGGACCTGCTGAGATCCCGGCCACGGGCGCGGCCCGTACGTACGAAGACATGGAACATCGAGGCGACCGCGAACCCCCGGTCGTCAGGGCAAGCTTCTCCGCGACAGCCCGCCGCTGAAGGCAGGCGCTGGGGATCGACACGGCCGTGACGACGTCCCCCTTGCCCCAGCACCGACTCACCCGGCCCTCGATAGAGCCCGTCAACCCTGATCGTCCGCACGTCTGCAGCACTGTGCACCTCGAGGTGTGCGTCGAGCGCCAACAGGGCACCGGAGAGGTTCGAGGGTGTCACGGTCTGGCACCGGTGCGCGTCCATCACGGCGTGGAAGCGATGATCCCGTCGGCCGCGTAGCACGGAGCCAGATTGCCGCCACCGTGGCGACGTTCCTGACCTGGGGCGAGGCGATGGAGTCGATCACCTCCACGAACATCCCGAGGGCGGGTGGATCGCCGGTCGCGCAGAAGTCCCGAAGTTCGGCCAGCGTCGCCCCCAGCCCATCTCCAGATCGCGGCGCGTGTGGATCGAACTCGAGTGTCCTGACCAAGGCGTCCAACGTCGGCACGACCTCCACCGCGGGAGCCACCACACGTCGATGCCGACGCGCCCGCGCGCCGGGTCGCTCGTGGGCGAGTGCCGTCAGAGCCCGCATCATCAGGTGCAGGCCCCGCGGACAGCTCCACCGGATGGCCGCAACCCACCAGCGCGATGGCTTCTGCCAGGCGGGACGCGACAACGGCGCAGGCACCTGCCCCGACTCGACCAGCCTCGACAGGACCACGTCCAGCGAGAGCGGCAGGCAGCCGAACTTGTGCCCGATGGCGTGCGCGGCGGCATGGGCCACTGCGAGTGCCGTCGGGGACAGCGCGATCTCGGCGAGCCCCGTGGCCCCGAACGGTCCCCGCGCGTCAGCACCGCCGACGAACTGCACCTCGATCGGCGGAAGGTCCACGCTCCGAGGGACGCCATCATCCAGATGGGAGGCGTTCATGACCCGACCACCCTCGAAGAGCAGGTCCGCACCGAGCGCCGCACCCAGACTCCATCACGATGCCGCCGACCACCTGGCCCTCGGCCTGGACGGGATTGACGACCGTGCCGGAATCATGGGCGGCAACCACCCGCACGACCCTGACCACGCCGGTGCGCCGGTCGACCTCGACCTCGACGCCGTGCACGGCCCACGTGTAGGAGAGCGCGGTGTTTCCGCCGTCGGTTGCGGTCTGGTTGAGCGATCTCGTCGGCGATCTCGTCGATGTGGGACTCCAGCGCAAAGACGCCCTGCGGGAATCCCGCCCCGCGGAAGGACCCGCCCGGGCGCGTGTCGGTGTACGCCGCAGCGCCGGACGACCGCACGGCCGGTACGACGTACCTGGCCCGGCGTGCAGAAGCCACACGGCAAGGCGCCGAACTTTGGCGATCACGTCACCGACAGCCGGATCGGACTGGGCCAGGCCCTCGACGGTCTCCACGTCCGCCCCACATCCGACAACCGCAGGCAGAAGGCACGACATGGGCCTGGAGTCGACCAGCACCGTGCAGGCGCGGCACTCTCCGACGCCTCAGCCGATCTTGGTACCGGTCAACCCCATCGCCGTTGACCGTGAACTACACCGTCACTCACCTGTGGCCATGAACGCCTGGCCCAGTTGCAGCAGCCCCAGCTCATCCCCGGGCCGCCCGATGATCTGGATGCCAACGGGTAAGCCGTCCGACAGGCCGACCGGGACAGCCAGTACCGGAACTCCGTAGACGGAGAACGCCGCACAGCTGGACATCCAACCGAGATAGTCCGGCATCTGCACGCCGGCAATCGTGTCCGGATAGGGCAGGTCGACGTCGAACGGCAGCACCTGCGACGTGTAGGTCACGAGGTAGTCATGGGAGTCGAACAGCCCCATGAACTCCGCGCGCAGTGAAGATCGCCGCATGCCGGCAACCGCCACGTCCCCGGCCGACATGTGCCGGCCCACTTCGATGTTCCAGCGGACGTTCTCAC
This sequence comes from uncultured Aeromicrobium sp., assembly GCA_964464335.1. GTDB lineage: Bacteria > Actinomycetota > Actinomycetes > Propionibacteriales > Nocardioidaceae > Aeromicrobium. The sequence continues at coordinate 27,043 of CAYXFT010000003.1, read as the reverse complement.
CGATCAGGTCCGGCGAGTCATCAAGGAGCGTGCCGTACCGTCCCACGAACATCGCGGCTCGTAGGACCGAGAACACCTCGATTGCCGGGCGGATGTCGAGGCTCGCGCCCGCCACGGTGACCTGATCCAGACCGGCGAACCGGTCTGCGGCCGCTGCAAGCGCCTCGAGCACGGGCGCTTCGACCGGAATGCCACCCAGGTCGTCGAGCACCGCCACCCTCGACGCGGGCCGACGCGAGGAGAGCCGGTCGAACCACGATCCCTCCCGCGGCAACACGGTCGGAGTCAACAGGGTCGGACCGGCCATCGCGTCCAAGGCGAGTGCCAGATCCGGCACCGTCCTGGCCATCGGCCCCTGTACAGCGCAGGTGTCCCACAGGTCCCACGCCGGCCACATCGGCACCCGGCCCGGAGTCGGACGCAGTCCCACCACACCGCAGAAGCTTGCCGGATTGCGCAACGAGCCGCCGAGATCACTGCCATCTGCCAGTGCCACCATGCCAGCGGCCAGGGCCGCGGCCGCACCGCCCGAGCTTCCGCCTGCGGACTTGCGCAGATCGTGCGGATTGCGGGTCGCGCCGAACACCGCATTGGTCGTGTGGGACCCGGCTGCGAACTCCGGGGTGTTGCTCTTTCCCACGACGATCGCACCGGCCGCCTTGAGCCGCTGGACGATCAGCGCATCGAGCGCGGGCACGTTCTCGGCATGGATCGGACTGCCGAAGGTCGTACGCATCCCCGCGGTCGGATGCGTGTCCTTAATTGCCACTGGCAGCCCGTGCAGAAGGCCCAGGGGTTCGCCCTGGGCCCGAGCCCGGTCGAGCTCGTCGGCGCGCGCTCGACCGGACTCCACATCCAAGGTGACCAGTGCGTTGACCTCGGGATTGGCTACATCGATGCGCTGGACGTGCTGCTCCAGACACTCCCGGGCCGAGAGTCGTCCTGCCCGGAGGTCGGCACGAAGCTCGGTGGCACTCGGGAACGTCCCGACGAGGTCAGCCTTCTGAGTCGTGGGGATCATTCGTTGCTCATTCCAGGGCTGCCTTCGGCGATTCCAGCGGGACCGAGAACGTCGACAGGTTCCGATAACCCTCCAGCCCCTCGGGCCCGAGTTCAGCGCCGATTCCACTGGCCTTCCAGCCACCGAACGGAGCGCCGAGGTCGAGATTGCTCGGCGCATTGATGCCCTGCAGCCCGGTGTCGATCCGCCGGGCCACCGCCATCGCGCGATCCCAGTCGGCGCTCCAGACCGAACCGGCGAGCCCGAACTCGCTGTCATTGGCCAGGGCCACAGCAGCGTCGTCGGAGTCATCGTAGGCAAGGACCGTGACGACCGGGCCGAAGATCTCCTCCCGCGAAATGGCCATGTCGGGTGTGGCGCGGCCGAATACGGTCGGCGAGACGAAGTACCCGTCCGGGAGGTCGTCCGGACGCCCGCCCCCCGCCGTCGGAAGCGCACCTTCGGCGATGCCCAACCGGATGTAGCCTTCCACTCGCTCACGATGAGCCGCACTGACGAGCGGCCCGATGGTCGTGGACGCGTCACGCGGGTCACCGACCCGATAGGACAGCACCGTGTCGGTCACGGCGTCCAGCACCTCCTCGTAGCGGCGGGCCGGCACCAGGATCCGGGTGTTGTTCGTGCACGTCTGACCGTTGTTCGCAAACGATGCATTGATCATCGCGGGCAGGAACGACTCCAGTTCCGCATCGTCGAGCAGCACGGCAGCCGACTTGCCGCCCAGTTCGAGCGTGACGGGTCGCAGCAGCTCGCCGCACAGACCTGCGATGCGACGGCCGACCGGCGTGGAACCGGTGAAAGACACCTTGTCGATCCCCGGATGCGTCACGAGGTACTCGCTCACCTCCCGGTCCGCAGGCACGATGTTGACGACACCGGGCGGGATACCCGCCTCCAGAACCGCCTCGGCGATCAGATAGGTGGTCAGCGTCGACTCGGGCGAGGGCTTGAGCACCACCGTCGCACCTGCAGCCAGCGCCGGGCCGATCTTCCCGATCGCCGAGATGACCGGGTAGTTCCACGGGACGATCAACGCCGCGACCCGCACACCCGTCCGACGCACGATGCTGTGCCCGAACGCCGAGGGCCGGACCTCCTCCAGAGGCTGGTCGCGCACGAGATCTGCGTAGTAGCGCAGCAGGTACGTGCTCACCATGCAGTTGACGCCGGAAGCAAACTCCATCGTCGATCCGACCTCCTCGGCGATCAGCGCCGAGAGCTGCTCGGCGCGTTCCTCGATCGCGTCGGCCAACGCGTGCAGGTGACCGGCGCGAACAGCCGGAGGGCAGCTGTTCCACGCCACGCTGGCACGGCGGGCGGCGTCCACAGCGGCGTCCACATCACTTCGATCCGCCTGGACGAACTCTCCCAGCTTCGCACCGGTGATCGACGAATGGCTGACGGCCCGTTCGGTGCCGGACGCCGCAGACCAGCGACCGTCGATCAGGAACTCCGTGCGCGGATCCATTGTCATCGTCATGCCAGTCACCAGTCCTTCTCGGAGAATCTCACGACGCCGCGCAGATTGCGGCCGTCGACCATGTCCTGATAGCCCTCGTTGACCTGTTCGAGCGTGTACTCCTTGGTGATGAGGCCCTCGACGTCGAGGGTGCCGTTCTCGTACCTGCGGAGCAGGGCGGGGACCGCCTTGCGCGGACTGCCCGCACCGAAGATCGCCCCGCGCAGCGTCTTCTGCATCAACGTGAACATCGAGAGGCCGAGCTTGACGTCGAGGCTCTCCATCGAGCTCATGCCGACGACGACACAGATTCCGCCCTTGGTCGTCAGGGTCAGCGCCGGTTCGATGTCCTCACCGGCAACCCGGCCCATCGTCAGGATCACCTTGTCGGCCATCTGGCCGTTCGTCAGTTCTGCGACCGCGTCGATGGCCTCCGCCATGTTCGCGAACGTGTGGGTGGCCCCGAACTTCTCGGCTTGTTCTCGGTGGAACGCGGAGGGATCGATCGCGATGAGGGTGCCGGCGCCTGCTGCTGCCGCGCCCTGCACGGCGTTCATGCCCACGCCACCGACGCCGACCACGATCACGAAGTCGTCGGGTCGGACGTCGGCAGCGATCACGGCAGAGCCCCAACCGGTCGCGACGCCGCAACTGACGAGCGCGGCGACTTCGAACGGAATGTGCTTCTCGATCTTCAACGTGGAGAACTCGTGGATCGTCACGTAAGGAGCGAAGGTGCCGAGCAGACAGAACTGAACCGTGTCCTTGCCCTGCACCCGGACCCGGGCCGTGCCGTCGCTGATGGACTGTCCGTCCACGGCGTGCATTCCCAGGTCACACAGATTCTGCGCGCCACTCAAGCACGACCTGCACGATCCACAGGCCGGTACGAATGACATGGCCACATGATCGCCCACAGCCAAGGTCTTCACGCCGGGACCGACCTTCGTGACGATTCCAGCGCCTTCATGGCCGCCGAGCACCGGGTAGTACGCCGGAATCGTGTCGCCCGTCGTCAGGTGATGGTCGGAATGGCACAGTCCAGCGGCCATCATCTTGACCTGGACCTCGCCCTCGCGCGGTTCGTCAATCTCGATCTCTTCCACCGACCAGGGCTGGCCAGCCTCCCAGATCACTGCACCTTTGGTCCACATCGTGGTCCACCTTTCGTCATGAGGTTTGCCAACGCCATCGACGTGACCCGAGTTCACGTCGATGGCGTTGTCCGTCTGGAGTGGCGACGCCGCCGTGCCTACTGCGTGTCGGCGAAGGCGTACTCGACGATCGCCGTCTGGTCACCGGACAGCGGCTCGGCACCGTCGAGGAACACCCAGTCCTTGGCACTGGGGTCGTACTGCTGGATCTGCACTCCCTCGGTCAGGGTCGGGTCATCCGAACTCGTCTTGAGCGGAACTCCGGGCAGCGACATCATCGTCTTCATGCCGTCCACGCTGAGCGCTGCACTCATGAGATCCTGACGAGTCAGCTTCTTGGAGTCCTTGAGAAGGTTGTAGATCACCTCGGCGTAGTGCCAGCCAGCGGCAACGAACGAGTCGTTCTCATTGGCCTTGGGAGCGTACTTCGCGACCGCGGTCTTGTAGGCGTTGATGTCCGCGTCATCCTTCCAGCGCGCCGAGCCCGGATCCTTGAGGGCAGTCGAGCTGATGACGCCCCTGCTGGACTCGGGCTTCGCGAGAGTCATCAGGCTCTGGGACGTGCACGTGTAGGACAGTGCGACCACCGGATCCCAAGAGGTGTCACCGATCGCGTCCATCGCCTGGGCGCACATCGTGCCTGCCGCGACGACGAGAGCTGCGTCAGCACCGGTGGCGGCCAGGGTCGAAACCTGAGTGTTGACCGACGGGTCGGTGGCCTGGAACGATTCGCTGGCCACGATCTTGAGTCCCAGCTCGTCACCGACGCTCTCCAGACCGTCCATGAAGGCGTCGCCGAAGTCGCCGGCTTCACGCAGAACCGCGAGCGTCTTGACGCCTTGGTCCTTGACCAAGGTGTTGGCCAGTGCGATGGCTTCCAACCGATACGGAACCATTCCATCGAGGGTCCAGCGGTGATCCACCGCCTCCTCGAAGGTCGCAGCCGCTGTCGACGACATCAGGAGCGGCACGCAGGACGCCTCCAGATAGTCCCAGATCGCATAGTTTCCGGCCGTGCTGAGCACGGCCATCATCGCGAGTACCTTGTCCTTGTCGACCAGCTTGTTGACATTGGTCACGGTCCGCGAAGGATCGTAGCCATCGTCGTAGCCCAGAACCTTGACATCGCGACCATCCACACCGCCCAGCTCAGCGTTGGCGTAGTCGAAGTATGCGTTGAAACCTTGGGCCAGCTGGCCAAGCGTCGCCAGCGGCCCTGAGCTGGGGTAGCTCGCCCCCAACAGGATCTGGTCGTCGGTGACGCCCGGGGAGGCCTCGTAGCTCTGGCACTCGTCGATCGACACGACCGAATCGGAATCGCCTTCGGCCTTGGCGCTGGTGTCATCACGCCCACCGCAGGCCGCCAGCGGGATACACAATGACAATGCGGCAAGAGAAACTAGCGCCTTGCGATATTTCATGAACTCACTCTTCCTGTTGATGGCGAAAGACGAGGCATGCCCATGCGGTATCTCATGAACTCACTCTTTCGGTTGGTTCGGCACCGATAACCTCAGCCGGACGGGGCTGATTGCCGTCTTGATTTCGGTCACGGCCGGGCGTGGAAAGCCGGCGGCCAATGACCCGAACGGCCGCACGCAGCCGGCCGATGATTCCGTCGCGAGCGACGAGCATGACAACGATGATCAGCAGCCCGTAGAGCACCTGCGAAAGACCGGGGTTGAAGTCTGCGAGCACTTCCGGAGCCGTCTGCGTGACATAGGTGCCGACGATCGGACCCATGACGCTGGCCACACCACCAAGCACCATCGCCGTGAGGAACTGGATCGACCCGATGAGCGTGACGAAGGACGTCGAGGAAGAGATGAAGCCCTGGGTCGCCACGAACAAGCCACCCGACAGGCCGGCCATGGCTGCCGAGAGCCCGAAAGCGAAGACCTTCAGCATCGAGACACTGACACCCATGGACAAGCTCGCCGTCTCGTTGTCCTTCAGCGACGTGAAGGCACGACCCACACGACTGGTGGCGATGTTGCGACTGATCAGCAGGACCACAGTCAACGCTGCCAGGGCGACCAGGTAGGCGAACTGGTCGTCTGCGAGCCCCGACCACTCGGGCGCCCTGAGAATCGGTACGACGAGGCCCTGCTTGCCGCCCGTCAGATCTGAGAACCTGGTGATCACTGCTGGGAACACGACCGCCAGGGCCAAGGTGACCAATGCAAGGTAGACGCCCTTGATTCGCAGCGCAGGGACACCGCACACCAAACCGAGGACTGCAGCCAGCGTCACGGCAATCAACACGCCGACCAGCGGTGACTGCCCGCCTTTGACGACAGAGATCGCGTAGCCGTATGCGCCCATCCCGAAGAAGGCGCTGTGTCCGATCGAGATCAGTCCCGTGTAGCCGGTGAGCAGATTCAGACCCACCACGGTGATGGAGAGCACCAGGACGAGGCTGAGAGCTTGGACCTCCGAAGCACTGTTGACGAAGGGAAAGATCACGACGAACAGTGCGAAGACCCACAGCGCGATGCGGATGACGACAGATTCGAAAGTCGTCTTCATACTCGCGACACCTCCGCAGAGCCGAACAAGCCCTGCGGGCGGGCCAGCAGCACGACACCGATCACGGCGAAGGCGACGATGATCTTCAGATCGGAACCGATGAAGGGTACGTACGCGGCGGTCAAGCTCTCCAGAACCCCCAGAACGAGTCCGCCCAGGACTGCACCGATCGGGCTCTCGAGTCCACCGAGAATCGCTGCTGAGAACGAGTAGACCAACACGGCCACCATCATGTTCGGGTTGAGGAACACGCCGAGCGAGGTCAGAAGCACTCCCGCCACAGTGCCCAAGGCAGCGGCAACACCCCACGCGGCGGCAAGCAACGTGCCCACTGGAAGACCATTGAGACTGCCTGATTCACGGTTGGAGGCGATCGCCCGGAAGCCCAGGCCGATCTTGGTGAACCGGAACAGCGCCCACAGACCCGCGCTGATCAGCAGCAGTACCGCCAGGTTTCCAAGGACCGGAACCGGCAGGCGAACTCCGCCCATGTCCAGAACGTTCGTCGGAAACAGATTGGGAATCAGCCTCCCGTCAGAACCGAAGATGACTTGGGCAAGCCCGTTGAAGGTGAAGAACATGCCCACGGCCACGATGACGAGTACTAAGTGGTCCTTGCCATCGAATCTGTTGACGACGACGCGTTCGATGCCGGCTCCGACGACGAACGACAAGATCATCGCCACCAACAGCGCGAACCAGATGTCGATGCCGATCGTCGTCAACCACCACACGAGGTAGGTCGACATCATGGCCATCTCGCCTTGGGCGAAGTTGATGTACTGAGTGCATCGATAGATGAGGACCAGAGCGAGCCCGAGCCCGGCATAGATGCAGCCGTTCGCAACTCCGTTGAGAACTTGCTGAAGGAAGAGCGTCACGGCTGCTGCCTTCCTCTGTGACTGTGCTTGTTCATTGGCCGAGGTACGCCTTTCTCACGTTGTCCGAGGACACCAGTTCGTCCGCTTCCCAGGACGGGGAGAGGTGGCCGGACTCGAGGATGTATGCGCGGTGAGCGATCTGAAGCGCCAGAGCCGCGTTCTGCTCGACCACCAGCACCGCGAGACCGGTGTCCTGGTTCAGTTCGGCGAGCTTGTCGAAGAGCGCAGCGGTGATGTTCGGCGCCAACCCCAACGACGGTTCGTCCAGGAGCAGCAACTTCGGATCTGACATCATGGCCCGGGCGATGGCGAGCATCTGCTGCTCGCCACCGCTCATCGCGCCCGCCAACTGACGTCGGCGCTCGGCCAGCCTGGGAAAGTGCTCGTACCAGCGCTCGATGTCCTGCTCGACCTGGCCACGGCGCCTTCTGTAGCCACCAATCCTCAGGTTGTCCTCGACCGTCAGCCCCGAGAACGTGCCCCGCCCTTGAGGGACGTGGCTGATCCCTGCGGCAGCAACCCCTTCAGTACGCAGATGAGAAAGATCAACCCCATCCAGGTGCACGTCTCCGGTACGTCGGATCATGCCGGAGAGGGCACGCAACGTCGTCGTCTTGCCGGCACCGTTCGAGCCGAGGAGCACGACCACCTCACCGGGCCCGACCTCGAAGTTCAGATCTCTGACGACCGTGCCGAGCCCATAGCCGGCACTCAGATTCATGACATCCAACAGGCGGGAACTCATCGCGCTCCTCCCAAGTAGGCCTCGATCACTGCCGGGTCATTCGAGACGTGGGAAGGGGAACCCGCCGATATCTTCGTTCCCCGATCCATCACCACGACGTATTCGCAGATGCTCGAGACCATGCCCATGTGGTGCTCAACCAGGACGACCGACATGTCAGCCTCCTGATGAAGCTCACGGATCAGATCGGCCATTTCGCCCACCTCGGTCCCATCCAGGCCGTTGGCCGGCTCATCGAGCATGAGCAGCGCAGGCTCTGCGGCCACCGCCCTGGCGATCTCGATCCGTTTGAGAGTTCCGAAGGGCAACCCGTTCGTACGCTCGTGTGCCAGATCATCAAGGCCGAAGCGCTCGAGGACCTGGTGCGCGCGACGACGAGAATCGCGTTCATGCCGTCGCGCACGCGGTGTACCTATCGAATTGGCGAACAGACCCGCCGATTCGGTCGAATAGTGCCCGCACTGGACGTTCTCGAGTACCGACAAGTTCTCGAACAGTGCGACGTTCTGGAATGTCCGGGCCACTCCGGCACGTACGACCTGGTGAGGCCGAAGCCCCAGCAGGTCCACGTCTCCGAATCGCAGGCTGCCCCGTTGGGGGACGTAGTGGCCGCTGACGCAGTTGAACAGCGAGGTCTTACCGGCGCCATTGGGCCCGATGAGTGCGCAGATCACGCCACGCGGCAATTCGAAGTCCAAGTCATCCAGAGCCGTCACGCCACCGAAGTTGAGGTGGACGTCCTGGACGACCAGCCCCGTCACCGCGGACTCTCGGGTGGGAGTGCCCCGAGCACCCGGTGCGCGAGGTAGAGGTCCTGCTCGGCGCTGCCGATCGACTTGTAGACGAACAGCCCCTCCTGATCCCCCGGTGAAGGATCGTCCAGGTAGTCGCCCAGCAACGTGACCTTCTGAGCCGACGTCGGGTACAGCCGAGCGTGTTCGATCAGATCGCCCGAGTCCGAGACGCAGTCGAGGGTGTCGACCACGATCACACTCGCGGCCTCGAAGACCTCGGGGCTCACCTCACGCTGGCGCGGGGTCGTCGAACCGATCGTGGCCAGCATCTTCGCGCCGGCCAGATCAGCATCCTCGATCACCACGCGCCCGCCTGACGTCGTCGCCGAATAGGCAACGTCGGCGCCGTCGAGGCACTCGCGCGCACTGGTTGCGACGCGTACCGCGATTCCGAGTTCCTCCGACAGCTCTGTAGCGAAGGCGTCACGGCTCTCCGCACGGGGACTCCAGACCGCCAGATCAGTGAGCCCGCTGCGAACTGCGATGGTGCGTGCGGCCTGCTTCGCCTCATGTCCGCTGCCGATCACGCCTACGGACACGGGGACTCCCCCGAACCGCTTGTCGATCGCGACCGCGGCGTGCGCGGCCGTCCGCAACCTGGTGATCGTGGCGGCGTCGAGCAGTGCGCGCGGGTGGCCGTCGGCCAGGTCCACAAGCTGGCAGACGTAGCGCGCTGCGCCATCACGTCCCCCGTACAACACCTTGTAGCCCATGGCGTCGAGCTCCGGGAGGAGCGTGACCAGGGCGCGCATCCAACCAGAAGGCCCGCCCCCGACCTGCGCGCGGGAAGCGACGACCTCGCCGCGACTCGTCGCGCGGGCACAGGCCTCGGCCGCCTCAAGCGCCATGTCGATCGTGACGATCTGGGCGATCGTCGCGTCGTCCACCCACGGCACCGCGTTCATCGTCGTCCGCCCACTCGCCCACGGAAGAACGCCTCATCGTCGTCGCCGGTCACCGGCAGACCGCTGGCGATCGCCGCCGAACGGAGTCGCTGCATCTGCTGGTCGTTGATGCGAGGGTGCGGAGGCCGGATGGGGCCGCCGTTGAATCCCATCAACCAGCCTTGGTACTTCCACACCAGCCGGTGCACCGTCGACGTACCAGCGCTGATCTCGGACGTGACCGCGGCATTGGCCAGACGCGCCGGGTGGAGTTCCCACCAACGGCGCATCGCAGCGTCATAGGTGCTCGGGTCGCTGAGCTCGCGAAGCAGACGCGGAACCTCACCACCGAAGTACTCGTAGTTGGAGGTGCCCATGAAGCGCATGCCGTAGTTGGAGACCCACGCAGGCATGTTGGTCTCCATCGGATCGGTTACGAGGACCTGCTGTGAGTACCGCTCGAAGACGTGGCTGATACCACCCGCGCCCGGGATGCCGATCTCGTTCTTGATCGCGGCGACGTTCGGGATCTCCTCGACGAACCGGTCAAGCAGGTCGATCGAGAACCCCGCGGGGTGCAGCCTGCCGAAATTCCACAGGTTCATCGCGAAGATCATGGTCCCGAGGGACGTCGACTGCGCGACTCGCTGGGTCAGGCCGAAGACATCGTCCTCGGTCGTGGGGTAGAAGTACTGCGGATAGCACAGCAGCACCATGTCGATGCCCACTTCTTCGGCCATCTGCGCCGCCTCGATCGTGAGCGCCTCGGTCGGCTGGGACGCCTGGAGGAAGGTGACCAGGTCATCGCCGGCCTCGTCCACGACGATCTCGCAGAAGCGGCGGAACTCCGCATCCGTGGTGCCGCACTCCGACACCACGAGCACGGCGGACATGCCGAACTGCTTCTCCATGGCCACGTCGTGCCGGATCGCCGCCTCGTCCAGATCAGCAAGGTCGGCGGTGAACGTCGGCATGACGCAGCCACAACATCCGGACAATGAGTCCAGCGCCCAGGACCGCGCGTCGCCCGCAGCGTACTTGGCCACGACTCAGACCTCGACGACCGCAGCGACCGGCGAGCCCGACGGCGGGCCTTGGTGACCGTCGACTCCGCCGCCCGAGACGTACACCATGGGATCGCCCGTGACCGTCGCAGCGACGGCGCTCCCGATCGCGTAGCACGCCTTGCGGCCCACGGCCGAGTCGTCCATCATCGTGAACCGGCGACCACGGAGGTAGCCCGAGCCGGGGACCTTGATCTTCTGGAAGACGTTGACGATGCGCTTGCGCTGATCCTCGTCGGGATCGAGCTCGAACTCCAGGCCGGCGGCACGCAGCGCACGACGGTAGCCGTCGCTGTCCAGCATGTCCTCCAGGACGCTGGAACCGATCCGGAAGGAGCTCACGGCCTGATCGCTGTTGCCGAAGATCAGGATGTCGGCCCGCTGCTTCTCGATGCCGGCCGACGATGAGGTGACCTTGGAGTACACGGAGAAGTCCTTCGAGATCATGTCGGCGTGGACCCGGTCCCGCTCGACCTCGCCGAGCGCGAGCGCCACTCCCAGCGCAGCAGCGTCATTGGAACGGTTCATCGACAGCGCCAGGTTCTCGGTCACGACGTTCTCGCCGCGGGCCTTCGCGTCGTTGATCCGGTCAACCGTCAGGCTGGGATTCTTGACCTGGACGAAATGAACGTCCTCCGGAGCGAGGCCGGCGTGCGCGAGCGCAGCGATGGCAGCCTGCTCGATCTTCTCGACCTGGGCCATCCGGCCGATCTCCTCAGGCAGGATCTCGACGCTGTGTGCAACGCCGATCGCGAGGCGCTTCTCGCCCACCGAGGGCGTGTCATCGGCGAGCTCCTGCCTCTGGAAGACACTGACATGCGGGCTGAGAAGGCCTGTCGTCCCCCCGGACATCACCATGCAGACCTGATCGGCGACCTCATCGTCGGAGCAGCCGAGCTGCTCCCCGAGGTAGCGCTTGAAGCTCGTCTCGGCGAAGGCACGGGTGAAGTCGTTGACCTCGCCATTGCCCTCTGTCTTGCCCATGAGACCGACGATGTTCGCCGGAACGATCTCTCCACCATCCACCAAGGCCTTGAGACCCGAGATGTCATTGGGTGCCGCCATGGGCACCTTGTGAACGACGACACGATGCACGTTACTTCTCCATTCCGAAGATCTTATCCAATATTTGAATAACGTATCCAGAGTTGGGGATACGGGCCCCCTTTGTCAAGGGGAACGACGAAAAACGTCGCGGATCAGATGCGACCATCGACCAAGCCTTCGAGAACCTCGGTCAACGTCGCCACGCCGCGGACCGCGGCAGCGTCGTCGGTCTGCTCCGCCTCGTTGTGCGAGATGCCCTCAGTACTGGGGACGAAAAGCATCACGGTGGGCACGTACTCGCTCATGTTGGTCGAGTCGTGCCCCGCCAGAGTCAGCATCGGTACGCTCGACAGACCCAGACGCTCTGCGCACTCTCGCGCGAAGGCGACCCCGTCGGGGGCGTAATCGCGGCGGGACCACTTGTGCTCAGCGACTTGCTTGACCTCGACCCTCACCACGTCCTCGACCACACCGACATGGGCCCAGAGCTCGGCGACACCCTTCTCGACGACCTCTTGGGACTCGGCCCGGAAGTCGAAATGGAGTCGCACTTCTCGGGCCACGGTGACCGGTGAATTCGGTTCCACGTAGATCTCACTCACCGACGCATGCAGGGCCAGGCCCGCCTGGTCAGCGATCTCCCTGGTCTTCGTGATCAGCATCGCCGCGCCGAGCAGGGCGTCCTGTCGGTCTGCCATGACCGCTGCACCTGTGTGAGATTGCGCCCCATACACGACGAGTTCGAACTTGTGCGCAGCCCAAGTGCCCTCGACCAGGCCGATGTCGATGGCCGCATCCTCGAGCCGTCGCCCCTGTTCGATGTGAATCTCGGCGTAGGCCGCCACTGCACCACGGTCCGACTCCCCAAGCCCGGGAGCAGAGATCACGGCCCCACCGAGCATGTGATTGTCGCCGAGCTCGGCACGCACCGACGTGCCCCGCGGATCCGTGGTCTCCAGGGCGCGTTCCAGATCGAGATTCCCGACGAAGACCGAACTGCCCATCATGCTCGGCTTGAACCTGGAGCCTTCCTCGTTGAACCAGTTCACCACCGCGAGGTTGCGCGCCGGCCGGTGGTCCGAGTCCTGCCACCTGCGTCGAAGCCGGTCAGCAGCGTGCGCCGAGGCAAGCACGCCGTAGGCACCGTCGTAGCGACCCGCGAGCGGCTGACTGTCCATGTGGGATCCCGTCAGTACCCAGGGCGCCCCCGGGTCAACCTCGAGCAGCCCGTACTGGTTGCCGATCGCGTCGTAGTGCACCGTGAAGCCACGCTCGACCAACCAGCCCTCAAGCCATCGGCGCTGCTCGACGTCTGCCGGCGAGCCTGCTTGGCGTTCCACACCTCCGCCAGATGTCGCACCGAACATCGCGAGGTGGTGGAAGTCGGACAGGAACTCCAGATCAACGTTCATGGCTTCGATCTCCTTGGATTGACTGTGTTGTCGCCCAGTCAATCAGCGAGCGATTCCGCTCAACAGGCGCTCGGTGCCCACGAATAGTCGACCTAGACTGTGCATATGCCCATTTCAGCGTCCGAAGTCGATTCCGTTTGGCGGGCGGTGCTTGCCGGCGTCGTCGACGAGATCGACACCGTCATCGACGAGTTGGTCAGCCTCGTGATCGTGTTGCCGTCCTATCGACAGGGCAAGGTCGACCCCGCGGAGTTGCGTGCCACTGCGCGGTCGTCTCTTCGCGCCCTGGTCCGGGCGGCCGCCGGCGAACCGGGCGACCTGACGCAGCAATCGGAGGATCTCGGCCGGTTGCGAGCTCAGCAGCAGGTGCCCGCCGAGGAGATGGCGCGGGCACTGCGCATGGACTTCGAGGTCCTCTGGTCCGCAGTGCGACGAAATCTCAGTCCCGACAGTCACACCGCAGCACTGTCCCGCCTCGACATGCTGTGGCGGGCAGTCGAGGAGCACGCGCGTGGTGCCGAGCGAGGCTACTTGCTCGAATCGAGTCGCCTGGACCGCGAGAGCGTGGCCTCACTCGACACGATTGTGAGCCAACTGTTCGGCCACGAATCCGGACGTGACGCAGCTGCAGTGGGTCTGGCGCGAGCACTCGCGGTGCCCGCGGATGCCCAGTTCGAGGTCGCCGCCGGCACAGGTGAGGCTGCTTGGCATCTCGCCGAGGTGGTGACCCGCGCCGCTGGAACGCCCGGCGCGCTCCTCTCCCACCGGGAGATGGATCTCATCGTGATCTTCTGGCGCACGGGGACAGCACCACCGCGGTCCGTGGCCCGTACCCTCAACGACATCCCCATCGGCATCACCACTGCGCATGGTCTTGCCGAAATCCCGGTGCGCGCCCGGACCGCAGAGCTCATCGCCCGCGCTCTCCCCCATGACCACAGCGGTGCGACCCGGATCGACGAAGCCTGGCCCCATCTGGCTCGGACCCTGCTTGCAGAGACCGGACTGGTGGACAAGGTGCTGACACGTCTGGACGCACAACCCGCCGCGGAACGCGACAGATTGGTGGCCACGGTTCGAGCCGTGCTCTCAGAGGGCAGCGTGGTCGGTGCCTCTCGGGTCCTCTTCTGTCATCGCAACACCGTGATCGGCCGACTTGCCCGATTCCGTGCTCTGACCGGTCTCGATCTCGCCCAACCTTCCGACACGGCGCTGACGTTCATCGTCCTGTCCGACCTCCCAACGGCCGCGATGCACCATCTTCACAGTCCCTGACCCGCATTCCTGAGGCTGCGGTTGGCGCCAGTGAGCAGACGGGCCGATTCTCGCCACAATCGTCAGTGATCTGCTGGCCTCCCTGACGAACCAGGACTTCGGGCCGCGATGACAGGCGCTGTCATAGGCCCCACGCGCCAAGCCCAAGGGCGTGAGTTCGCGGGATCGACGTCGATTCGCTCCGCCAACTGCGCCACGTTCGCCGACGTGATCAACTCGTCGGTCTCGGCCCTGATGCGGGCGCGGAGTTCTTGGATGCGCCGCGGTGGACGCAGCGCCCACGCTGTGGACGACGATCATGGTGTCCGTTCCCATCCCGCACCGTGCCGCTGGATCAATCCGTTCTGCTCGAAGTCGTGCAGCCATCCCTCCATCGGCCAGCGACCCCACCGGTCGCGGAACAGGGCCCCGTTGCGCAGGATGTCGTCGAGGTGACCAACCGGAGGATCCGCAGTCGGGTGGTACTGGTGATGGGCGCGGGCGCCACCGGTCCAGCCGATCCTCACGCCTGCGCGCACCGCGCACTGGGCGAAGTCGGTGTCCTCGGCGCCGTACCCGACGGACTCCTCGCAGAACCCGCCGATCCGTAGCCAGGCGTCGCGGGACACGGCAAACGACAGAGACCAGAAGAGGTCCGGGTCTTCGCCGCGCATGCGAGTGCCGGGCGGTGGCGCAGGTCTGGCCGGATGAGGGTCGTCCCAGCGGTCGAGCTCGGCAAAGCGGTACCCGCCGTCCGGCGGTGGCGGCAGGTAGGTGACCGGCCCGGACCAGAGAACATCGGGGTCGACGGCGACCGCCTCGGTGTAATCCGCGACGAGTCCTGGTGACGCGAGGCAATCGACGTCGAGGAACACGAGCGCGTCAGCTCCGTGCCGTATCGCCGCCTGCGCTCCGGCGTTCCGCGCGGCGGCCAGTGGCAGACCAAGGGGGCTCCTCCCGACGGGGAGGACTCTCGGGATGATCGATCCTGCCGGTTGCCAACGCAGCAGCTCCGGATCGTCCATCGCCACCACGACGTGGTCGTCGGGTACGCGCGTGCTGCGCGCCAAGGAGCGACACTGGCCGGACAGGTGCTCGCGACGGCCGTGCGCGATCGTGATGACGGCCACGGACGTCATCGGGCCACTTCGAGGTCGAGTAGCACGGCTCTCACCAGCTGAGCGAAGCGACGGGCTGCGCCGCCGTCGCACCACGCGGACCATTGCCTGCCGTCGAGCGATGCAGCGTGGTCGAGTCGCTCGCTCCAGGCGCTCGTCGGAAAGGTCGACTCGAGGACCACGGGCCATGGCCCACGGGCCAGAACCCGCGCGGTCGTCCGCTGCTCGTCGTGCGGACGCTCAGCCGGGATGATCACCGCGGGTCGGCGAACGGCCGCGACCTCGGCGACGGCGTTCTGCCCCGCGTGGGTCACCACGACGTCAGCCGCACACAGCAGGGGAAACGGATCGGTCACCCAGGCTCCCCCGGCACCTCCCAGAATCTCCCAGTCCCAAGCGGGCGTCTGCTCACGGGCACTGTCGAGGTGCCGTGCCGTCGGTCCGCCGCCCCCTCGACCACCGAGCACCACGACGGTGCGTCGGCCACCGGCGAGGTTCGGCTCGCGACAGATGGGATGTCGCGAGAGCCCGCCGAGCCTGTGCAGCCTGCGGTCGTCCGACTCCTCGAGGCCCCGAACCGTTCCGCGAGCCTCCTCCGGCCAGAACGCCACGAGAGCGTGTGACGCGGCGAAGCCCCACTGGTGCGGGCGATCCGACCGGTCGCCGGGCAGGACGACCGACACCACGGGAACGCCGTGGAGGCGGGCGAGCATCGTGACCTCGACGGACACATCGGACACCAGCAGTTCCGGCCGGGCGCCGGCCAGCCAGGCCGAGATCGCGCCCATGCGGCCCAGGAGTCCCGGATCGCCGAGGGGCGCCCAGTGCAGCAGCCCACCGGCGGTGGGGTCGCCGGCATGCCCACCGTCCGTGTCGTCGCGATCGAGCCGAATCCAGTCCCCGGTCCACCCGTCGGGGCGCGGCAGGGACGACAGACCGGTCACCGGCAGGCCGAGCGCGCCGGCCAAGGTCGTCGCGCGATGCAGGTGGCCGCTGCCGTGATGATGGACGTAGTAGCCGATCATGCCGCCGACCGCAGGGTCGTCCGACGATAGAGGTCCTCGTACAGGTCGATCATGACCGAGATCGAGCACCGCTCCACCGCGGCCGCGCGGACACGGGTTCGGTCTCGTCCGGCCGCTCGGTGCATGGCCAGGGCGAGATCTTCGACGTCGTCCGGCATCGCCAGCACTCCGACCCGGTCGTCGATGATCTCGGGCAGGGCGCCGCGCGCGAAGGCGGCTACGGCGTACCACAGGCCAGCGCCTCAGCGGCGACGAGTCCGTACGGCTCGTCCCACACCGGCGTCACGACCGCGACCCGCGCGCCGGCCACCTGCTCACGCAACTCGACGTGGGACAGATGACCGAGATACCGGATCGGTCCGCCCAGTCGCGGCCGGATCAGTGTCTCGAAGTACGCCCGGTCCGGGCACGGGCCAGCCAGCACGAGCGGCATGCCGGCCAGCCTCGCCGCATCGATCGCCAAGTGCGGCGCCTTCTCGGGCACGAGCCGCCCCGACCAGATCGCCGGTCCACCGCCCTCGCCGGGACGCCATCGGCCGACGTCGATGCCGTTCGGGATGGTGGTGCACGTCACTGCATGTGACCACGCCCGCGCAGTGAACCGGCTGACCGCCACGAAAGCGCTGCTGGGCGGGGCGTACCGCACCGCCGACTCGAGCCACGGCACGGGTGGCGTGTGCAACGTCGTCACCATCGGGACGTCGACCGCTGAGGCCATCGCGACGGGCAGGTGGTGCAGGCTGTTGTTCTGGATGACGTCGAACCGGTCGCGACCCGTCTCGGCGAGTTCGAGCATGAGACCGAGATAGGCGTGGTGCTCACTCATCCACGACGCCGGGGTCACGGCGGTGTCCGCGCGCTCGGCGTGACCGGGACGGAAGATCTCGACGGGCAGTTCCGTCGTGCCGAGCCCCGGATCCGATCCGGGAGCTGCGAACAGCGAGACGGCGTGACCGCGGGACGTCAATTGTGTCGCGAGGGCGTGCGTGTGGGCCTCCAGTCCGCCCGCGAAGGGCTCTCGGATCGGGAAACGACTCGAGGCGATCAGGCAGATGCGCAGGCCGGTCATGATCGCCCGCCTGCCAGCAGCGATCGATAGAGGGCGTCGTGCGCAGCGGAGATCGCGAGGCGTTGGCCGCGTCGCCCGTCGACGCTCGCGGAGAAGTCGGGCCGAGCGGCATGGGCGACGGTGACTGTCGCGTGCAACGACTCGGCGTCGAAGCGCTGCTCGTCGAAGACGTAGGTCAGGACCGGGCCCTGATCGGCGTAGTGACCACAGGTCGGTGCGACCACGGTGGTGCCGAGATCGCGACACGCCTCCAGCCAGCCGGAGTGCGTGCCGAAGCGGTACGGAAGCACCGCGACATCGAGGCCTGCCAGGTAGTCCCACAGGGCTTCGTCGGGCAGGAAGTCATGCACCCTCAGATTCACCAATCCCGACGCGCTGGCCGCCTCGAGCCAGCTTGCGAGCGCCGAGTCACGCCGGGTGCCGTCCGGATCGAGCACGTCGTGGTGACCGTTCACCTGCAGCACGGCGCCGGGTAGTTCCTGCACGGCTTCGGCCAGGACTCGCAGGACCGGGAGCGGATCCATGCTCTCGCGCAGGCTCTTGACGTGGACACCGATCCGGAACTCGTCCGATCGCGTCCGGTGGCGTCGTTGCCGCAGGCGCGCCATCGTGTCGAGCTCGACGATGTGTGGATGCGGGATCACGATCGCATCGCGGCTCCAGCGTCTTCGGATATCGGCCGCCGCGCCCTCGGTAAGGGTGATCACGGCGTCCGCCGATCCGAGCAGGACGTCGAGCTGGGCCTCGTGGAGTTCGGGCGAGTCGTGGTGCGGGTTCCGCAGGTCGTGAGCGGTGTGCACCAGAGGCTTGCCCCGCCCGCGCAGCGTCTCGACCAGCTTCCGGAGGTCAGCAGGCGAGCAGGCGTCGAAGCCGAACTGCACGTGGAACACGTCGAAGTCAGCTTCGGCAGCCCACTCGGGCCGCAGCATCACCGGCGGCCACCACCGTCCGCTGGTGGATCGGCGTGGGTCATCCGGGTCGGGGTCCGGAAGGTGCTCGAACGGGCTCGCGCCAGCCGGAGGGCGGAGGTGACGCACGTAGACGTGCGTGGAGGGCACGGATGCGACAAGCAGCCGATCAGCCCGGTCGACGTGGATCGGCGCGACGACTTCCGGATCCCGAGCGATCACCATTGAACCCGACGCGCGTCCATCAAAACCTCGGCGTCTTCTGGCAGCCTCGTTCGGATCCATCGTCAATGTCCTTCGTCGGAGTTGACCCTCACGTACCCGCTCATGCTCAGTTCAGTCGCCGTGAGCCCGTGTTGCAGCGTGACGTCAGCGGTTGAACGATGAAGCGATGGGAACCCCATGCGGGTCGCAGGGCTTCGATGCACTGGTGGCCGGGAACTCTGCGACCGCCCATGTCGCCTGTTCACCGTCGCCAACGACGCGCCGGACGGCTGGATGTCCCGCGTGGCAGCAATTCGGCACGCCATGGCCACTGCCTGCAGCGGCGACCAACCTCGCGGTACGTGGCCGTGGGGCGAGTTCTTGAAGAGTCGACGGGCGCCTGCGTGACTCGGTGCGCACGACGAGGAGTGTGCAGAAGCCCGCGTACGGATTCTGGAGCCGGTGCTCAGCCGAGCCGGTCGAGAGCCGCCCCGACGAGGAGGGCGACACCCAGATCGAGCGTCGGTTGAGCCACCGGAGCGAAGAACGGCGAGTGGTTGGGGGCCACGCTCTCGGGCAGCGAGCCCATCCCGGTGGCAGCCGCGAGGTCGACACCGACGAAGTCTGCCGGGTCCCAGCCGCCGAGGTTCCAGTAGACGAGCGGAATGCCCGCCGCGGTGGCGAACTCGCCGACGTCCTCGCTGCCCGCCATCGGAGGCAGCGAGAGGACGGCGGGCGTGCCGCCGGCTGCCTCGATCTGCGCATGGCGCTCCTCGAGCACCCGCGCCAGCACCGGGCGCGTGCGGGCGCAGGCGTCCGGGTCGTTGGCCGTCAGGGCGAACGTCGCGATCGACTCGAACTCAGGGGCAGCGGGCGCCCCGGATGCCGCGCATTCGGCCTCCACGATGCGATGGATCGCGGCCAACACCCGATCGCGCACGTCGTCGTCGAACGATCGCACGTTGACGAGCAACTCGGCGCGGTCCGAGATGATGTTCGCCTGGGTGCCCGCCCGGAGCGCGCCGACGGTGACGACCGCCGACTCCGTGGCGCCGACCTCCCGCGAGACGATCCCCTGCAGGCGCATCACGACCGCCGACGCCATGACCACCGGGTCGACGGTCGTCTCGGGGCTCGAACCGTGACCTCCACGGCCGTGCAACACGATCCGCAGCGAATCGGCCGCGGCCATCGCGGTGCCGGCAGTGAGGTTGACCGATCCGACCGGGAACGGCATGACGTGCTGGCCGAGGACGATGTCGGGCGCACCGCCGATCCGCTCGAACAGGCCGTCGGAGAGCATGGTGCGGGCTCCGCTGCCGACCTCTTCCGCGGGCTGGAAGCAGGCGATCAGCGTGCCTGCCCACACCTCGGCTCGCGCGGCCAACTCCGCACACGCTCCGAGCAGGCAGCTGACGTGGACGTCGTGCCCGCACGCGTGCATCACGCCGGACGTCACGCCCTCGACCGTGGTGGCGGTGTCGGTCGACGCGTAGTCCAGCCCGGTGCGCTCCGTCACCGGCAGACCGTCCATGTCGGCACGCAGGAGCACCCGGGCCCCTTCGCCGTTCGCGAGCACGCCGACGACTCCGGTACCGCCGATGCCTTCGTGGACCTCGAAACCGAGACGACGCAACCGGTCCGCGACGATGCCGGCGGTCCGGTGCTCGGCGTAGGCGAGCTCGGGATGGCGGTGCAGGTCGGTGTAGAGATCAAGCAGTTCCGATGGAGTGAAGGCGGACATGCGCTCCATCATGCCCAGACGCCGACCATGCCGGCCGGGTGTGTCGACTCACCGGCGTTGCGCGACCGCCGACGCCTTCGGAGTGCGGCTCGTCATGCCGAAGGCCAGCACGGCGGCGCCGAGGAGTGCGCCTGCCGACACCCACCACGTGACGATGAAGCCGTCGCGCGCCGCGATGCCCTGCGCGCTGCCGACGATGGCGAACAGGATGCTGACGCCGATCACGAAGCCGATCTGGCGCGACATCGTCACGATCGCGCTGCCGGTGGCCGACTGGTCGGGGGCGAGGTCGCGGGTGCCGCCGGCGATGAGGTTGGGCAGCGCGAGTCCGACCCCGATGCCTCCGAGCATCCAGCCGGGCAGGTAGGCACTGACGTAGGCGGGCTCGACGCTCATGGTCGCCACCAACCAGACGTTGCCCAGGGCGCAGACCACCGATCCCGCCGCGACCAGCCGCGCCGGCTCCACGAGCGGGAGTAGTCGGTGCGTCAGCGCTGCGGTCACCGGAACGAGGGCCGGGCCGGCGGCGATCGCGAAGCCGGTCCGCAGCGCCGAGTACCCCCAGATCTGCTGGAGCCAGAGAATGCCGACCAGCAACTGGGCGGCGAAGGCGACGTTGAAGGCGAGCATCGCGAGGTTGGCGTACCGGAAGGACCGCACCCGCAGCAGCGCCGGCTGGATGACCGGCGCGGGGTGGCGTCGCGACTGGAGCACGAAGACGCCGGCCAGCACGACGGCACCGACGAGGGACCCGACCGTGCGTGGATCCGTCCAGCCCCAGTCGTTGCTCTTGGTCAACCCGAGAGCCAGGAGGCCGACCGACGCCGCGAACACGACGGCCCCCGCCAGGTCGGGACGCAGCGCATCGTCGTTCGTGCGGACGTCCTCGATCGCGGTGACCGCCAACCACATCAGGAAGGCGCCGATCGGCACGTTGATCAGGAACACCCAGTGCCAGGAGATCTGCGTGAGCACACCGCCGACGGTCGGTCCGACGGCGGCCGCCACGGCGCCGGTGGCCGCCCAGAGCCGCACCGCGCCGACGCGCTTCTCGGGCGGGAGTGCGCCCATCAGGATGCCGAGACTCGTCGGGGTCATTGCCGCCGCCCCGGCCGCCTGGAGCACCCGGAACGCCACGAGCATCCAGACGCCCACGCTGAAGGCGCAGGCCACGCTGGCCAGCACGAAGACCAGCAGGCCACCGACGAACATCTGCTTGCGGCCGTACCGGTCGGCGAGCCGGCCGAACGGCACGAGCAGCGCCGCGAAGGTCACCGCGTAGGCGCTGAGGACCCAGCTGAGGTCGGCGGCGGTCGGACCCCCTGCGGCACCGACACCGAGGTCGCGTCCGATGTCGTCGAAGGCGACGTTCACGACGAACAGGTCGAGGCTCGACATGAAGGCTGCGCCGATCGTGGCGAGCACGATCCGTCGCGGATGCTGGCTCTGCAAAGGCATAGTCAGGAACCTAGCGGCTGACTATGGTCTTGCCAAGTCAGGGGTTATCGTGGGGTCATGCCCGCACAGCTCGCCGGACGTCTCGCCTCACCGAACCGCCGCTCCCCCGGAGACCGCTGCCCGATCGATCGGGCCCTGCAGGTCGTCGGCACCCGCTCGGCGCTGCTCCTGATGCGCGAGGCCTCCTACGGCACCACCCGCTTCGACGACCTCGCCACGCGCGTCGGGATCAGCGACGCGGTCGCCTCCGCCCGCCTCCGCGACCTGGTCGACGCCGGCCTGCTGGAGCGCCGCCCGTACCGCGAACCCGGCCAGCGCACGCGCCACGAGTACACGCTCACCCCCAGCGGCGAGGACCTGCTCCCCGCGCTGCTGGCGCTCGCCGAGTGGGGCCGGCGACACACGGAGTCGACCGCCTCGCCACGCTTCCACCATGCCGACTGTGGCGCTGCAGTCGAGACCGAGATCCGCTGCACCGCGGGCCACCCGGTCGCACTCGACGAACTGGTCGTCACCGGCTGACCCGCACCGCTCGCCGTAGGCTCCACTCATGCCCGCCACTCGCCTGATGCCCACCGACGAGTCCCGCGACCTGATCGACCTCACCCGGCAGATCTCGGACGCCGAACTTCGCCCGATCGTCGCGGACTACGACCGCCGCGGCGAGTTCCCGCGCGAGGCCTTCCGCACCTTGGGTCGCGCCGGCCTGCTGGGCCTGCCGTACCCCGAGGAGTTCGGCGGCGGCGAGCAGCCCTACGAGGTGTACCTGCAGGTCGTCGAGGAGATCGCCTCCGCGTGGGCCGCGGTCGGCGTGGGCACGAGCGTGCACGCGCTCAGTTGTTTCGGCCTGTTCCACGCGGGGTCACTGGAACAGAAGGAACAGTGGCTGCCCGACATGCTCGGCGGCGAACTGCTCGGCGCCTACTGCCTGTCGGAGGCGCACGCCGGATCCGACCCCGCCGCGATGCGGACGCGCGCGGAGCGACGCGGCGACGAGTACGTCCTCAACGGCGCGAAGGCCTGGACCACCCACGGCGGCACCGCCGACTTCTACAAGGTCATGGCCCGCACGGGCGAGGGCTCACGGGGCATCAGCTGCTTCCTGATCCCCGCCGACACGCCGGGCCTGATCGCCGACCCGCCCGAGGACAAGATGGGTCTGATGAGCTCCACCACGGCGACCATGCGTCTGGAGGACGTGCACGTACCCCTCGAACGCCGCCTCGGCGACGAAGGTCAGGGCCTGCCGATCGCGCTGGCCGGGCTCGACTCGGGCCGCCTCGGGATCGCCGCGGTCGCCACCGGCGTGGCCCAGGCCGCCCTCGACACTGCCGTCGCCTACGCGAAGGAACGTGAGTCGTTCGGGTCGCCGATCATCGACCACCAGGGACTGGCCTTCCTGCTCGCGGACATGGCCGCGGCCGTCGAGTCCGCCCGGGCGACCTACCTGCACGCCGCCCGCCTCAAGGACGCCGGCCGACCGTTCGGGATGCAGGCGTCCGTCGCGAAGATGGTCGCGACCGACAACGCCATGCGGGTGACGACCGACGCCGTGCAGGTGCTCGGCGGCGCCGGCTACACGAAGGACTTCCCCGTCGAGCGGTACATGCGCGAGACGAAGGTCATGCAGATCTTCGAGGGCACGAACCAGATCCAGCGGCTCGTGATCTCGCGGCACCTGGCACGCTGAACGCCCCCGCGGAGGAGGCGCCCGGGGTGCTGAAATCTCGGGTGCAGCCCCGGGCGCCTCTGCCCGTCCGCGAAATCTCGGGGACCCCACGCACGAGTGCACCCATGGTGGCACGTGCGGACACTCACAGGGAAGACACGGCGCGGCGCCCTGCGCGACTATTCCGGGCTGTCTTCGATACGGCCGGACCGTCTCCGCTCGAGCAACCAGTGGACCTCGTGGGTGTTCGGGTCCCTCCATTCGCGCAGCCGGTACTCGCACCCCGGCAGCAACACGATCGGGATCGGGTCAGGAGATGCCGGCGCGACGGCCCCGACCACGATCTTCGCGTCGGCGGGAATGAAGGGGGACTGCGCCGGGATGGGCGAGGTGATGACCTCGACAGGGTCGGAATAGGGACGGGCCATGCGGGGACGGTAACAGATGTGACGCACCTTACATCCGTCATAGATTCCCTCTAGGGACGTGATAGAGCACACTTAGGAGTGTCATCAGCGTCACATCACTCGAAGAGGGAATCAATGAAGAACAAGATCAAGCTGCTCGTCGGCGCTTCGGCCGCCGCCCTGCTCGTCGTCGGTCTCAGCGGAACCGGCGCGCAGGCCGCGAAGTGGATCACCGGCTCGGACGTCAAGAACGAGTCGCTGACCGGCAAGGACGTCAAGAACGGTTCGCTCGGCAAGCAGGAGCTGTCCCCGTGGGTCCAGGGTCGCCTGGCGAAGGCCGGCGCAGCGGGCAAGGCCGGCGCGAACGGCAAGGACGGCGTCAACGGCACCAACGGTGTCGACGGCAAGAACTTCGAGCTCACGCACGCCGAGACCTTCGACAAGACCACGATCGAGAACATCGGCGGCAGCTTCAGGACGCGCGCCACCGAGGTCGGCGAGTTCGAACTGCCCGCCGGCAAGTACCTCATCCAGACCGACGCCTTGTTCCAGCACAACGGCAGCACCCCCACCGCGGCGCCCTCGCTGCAGGCCGCCGTCCGCGTCGCCGACGGCAGCGAATGGGGCGTCGACGCCGGAACCGTCTTCGCTACCTTCCCCGGCGCGACCACGTACGCGCGCGAGGCGCAGGGCACCACGTTCCGCGTCATCGAACTCGACCAGGCCCAGACCGTCACGGTCCAGGCCTTCGGCTACAACGCCGACGGCTCCGCCGCCGGCAGCGACGGCTTCGACGCCACGATCTCGGTCGTCGTGCAGAAGGTCAACTGACCAGCACGACCCGCGACACGAGGCCCCGCCACCATCCGGTGGCGGGGCCTCGCCGTGCGGCGGCACCCGTCGGCGACGTCCGAGGCCCGAAGTACCGTGGCCCCATGGATCCCGTGCAGCGCATCCCCGCGAATCAGGCCGTGCCGTTCGACGACGTGAACATCGCCGTCGCGGACACTCCGCTCCAGGACGCGATCACCGCCATGGCCGGCGAACACGCGGGTGCTGTGCGCTCCTACCTCGAGCCGATCGGGGCGCTCGCCGGCACGGCCGAGGCCCGCGAACACTGGCACCTGGCCAATGAGTACCCGCCGGTCCACGTCCCCGTCGACCGGTACGGCCGGCGCATCGACGAGATCCGCTTCCACCCGTCGTGGCACTGGCTCATGGACCAGGGAGTCGGCTTCGGACTGACCGCCTCGCCGTGGACCAGCGACGACCCGGTCGCCCACCTGCGCCGCGCCACCGGCTTCTACACGTGGGGCCAGACCGAGCAGGGTCACATGTGCCCGATCACGATGACGTACGCCGTCGTGCCCGCCCTGCGCGCCGACGAGACGATCGCCGCGCAGTGGACCCCCGGACTCGCCTCGACCACCTACGACTTCGGCCTGCGAGCCCCCCAGGAGAAGGCGGGCCTGCTGGCCGGCATGGGCATGACGGAGAAGCAGGGCGGATCGGACCTGCGCGTCAACAGCACCATCGCGAAGAACACGAACATTCCCGGCGAGTACCGGCTGACCGGACACAAATGGTTCACCTCGGCGGCAATGAACGACGTCTTCCTCGTGCTCGCCCAGACCGATGCCGGCTCCACCTGCTTCGTCGTGCCGCGCGTCCTGCCCGACGGCACCCGCAACCCGCTCACGATCGTGCGGCTCAAGGACAAGCTCGGCAACAAGTCGAACGCGTCCAGCGAGCTGGAGTTCGACGACACCTGGGCCATGCGCCTGGGCGAGGAGGGCCGCGGCATCCGCACCATCATCGAGATGGTCTCGGCCACCCGGATGGACTGCATCCTCGGCTCGGCGTCCATCATGCGCAAGGCCCTGGCCGAGGCGATCTGGCACACCAAGCACCGCGAGG
>CAYXFT010000003.1:0-1270 GCA_964464335.1 uncultured Aeromicrobium sp. | reverse complement strand
GTTCGCCGAGGCCGCCTGGCATGCCCGTCACCGCTCGGCGTTCGGCGCCCGCCTGATCGACCAGCCCGCGATGGTCGGTGTGCTGGCCGATCTCGCGATCGAGTCCGAGGCGGGCATGCTCGCCGGGCTGCGCCTGGCCGCCGCCATCGACCGCCGCGACGATCCGCATGAGCAGGCGCTGCGCCGCATCGGACTGGCGCTGGAGAAGTACTGGGTGTGCAAACGCACGCCGATGATGGTCGGCGAGGCGCTCGAGTGTCTCGGCGGCAACGGGTACGCCGAGGAGTCCGGCATGCCGCTGCTGTTCCGCGAGTCGCCGCTCAACTCGATCTGGGAGGGCAGCGGCAACGTCAACGCGCTCGACGTGCTGCGGGCACTCTCGCGCGAGCCCGAGACGCTCGAGGCCTGGCGCACCGAGGTCGGCACGGTCCGTGGCGAGGACGCCCGGCTCGACGCGGCGGTCGACGAGGTGCTGCGCCGGCTGGCCGACCCGACCGACGCCGAGGCCGGCGCCCGGTGGATCGCCTCGCGCATGGCGGCGATCCTGCAGGGGTCGTTGCTGCTGCGGTACTCGACGCCCGCGGTGGCCGATGCGTTCTGCGCGTCGCGCCTCGGCGGCCAGTGGGCGGGCACGTTCGGCACCCTGCCGTCCGGTCTGGACCTGCAGGCGATCGTCGATCGGGCCCAACCTGCCGTCTGACTTTTGCCTGTCATTCCAAGGATCGGATGGGTGGATGTCTCACGATACGGCGGGTTGTCTCACATCATGAGATTCGAGTTTGTCCTCTGCGCACCCGCACGGACAGACTGTCCGCATGCTCGCCGCACACCAGATCTGGCTCGTGGAACGACTCCACGTGGACCTCGGTCGTGCGCGCTCGATGATGTGTCTTTGAACCTCTCCCTCGCAGGCGACCCCTCACGGGCGCCGCGGGTCCCCGCGCCGGGTCGACGACGACCGCGCACCGTCTTCGCAACAGAGAGCAGACATGACTTCCACCTCCTCCGCACCTGCCCGTCCTCGCCGCCGTAAGGGCGAGGGCCAGTGGGCGCTCGGTTACCGCGAGCCACTCAACGCGAACGAGCAGTCGAAGAAGGATGACAACCCGCTGAACGTGCGGGCCCGGATCGAGAACATCTACGCCCACCGCGGCTTCGACAGCATCGACCCCGGCGACCTGCGCGGCCGCTTCCGCTGGTGGGGCCTGTACACCCAGCGCAAGCCCGGCATCGACGGCGGCAAGACCGCCACCCTCGAGCCCGAAGAGCT
>CAYXFT010000002.1:0-56940 GCA_964464335.1 uncultured Aeromicrobium sp. | reverse complement strand
CGACGAAACTCGTCCCCGAGGAGCTGGCCCCCGTGCAGCCGATCGGCCGGATGGTGCTGGACCGCAACCCGTCGAACTACTTCGCCGAGACCGAGCAGGTGGCGTTCCACGTCGGCCATCTCGTGCCGGGCATCGACGTGACGGACGATGCGCTGATGCAGGCGCGCCTGTTCTCCTACGTCGACACGCAGTTGACCCGGCTGGGTGGACCGAACTTCACCCAGATCCCGATCAATCGTCCGCACGCGCCGGTCAACGACATGCTCCGCGACGGGTCCCACCAGTCGGCGGTGCACACCGGGGTGGCGCCGTACCACCCGAACACGCTCGACGCCGGCTGCCCGTTCGCGGTTCCCGGGACCGACCCGACGCAGGCCTTCACCGACGTCCCGGTGACGATTCCGAAGGCACCGAAGACCCGGGAGGCGTCCGCGTCGTTCGACGACCACTTCAGTCAGGCGCGACTGTTCTGGGCGTCGATGTCACCGGTGGAGCAGGAGCACATCGTCGCGGCCTACGCGTTCGAGCTGGGCAAGTGCTACGAACAGGTGATCAAGGAGCGACAGCTGCTCGCCCTGGCCCAGATCGACCCCGCCCTGTGCTCCGGCGTGGCCGCCGAACTGGGGCTGCCCGCCCCTGAGCCGGCCGACAGCCCGGCCCACGTGGAGCCGAGCGAGGCGCTCTCGACGGTCGGCGGCCAGTGGCCTGTCGAGGGTCGCACCGTCGGCGTGGTGGTCGGGCCGGACAGTCCGATCGAGGAAGTGACCGCCGTGCGCACCGCAGCCTTCGCGGCGGGTCTGCTCCCGTTGCTGATCGCGCCCACCGGTGGCGAGCTGGCCGACGGACTGCCGGTCCAGCGCAGCTTCGCGACCGCGCGGTCCGTCGAGTTCGACGCCGTGGTCGTCGCTACCGGCGCCTCGGACCAGACCGAGGACCCGCGGGTGGTCACGCTCCTGCAGGAGGCCTACCGGCACGGCAAGGTCATCGCCGTGTGGGGCGACGGCGACGGCTCCCTCGAGCGCGCAGGAATCGAGCCGGGAGCGGCCGGCCTGCTGGTCAGCGACGACGCCGACCTGGTGGACGACCTGGTCGACCTGCTGGGCGGGCACCGCGTGTGGGACCGCGAGCGGTAGGCCCACTCAGTCCCGGGGCGGCCGCGGCACGAAGACGGGGCGTCCGGGCGGCGTAGGCGTCCCACCCGTCGCGGCCGCGCATGCGGCGCTCGGCGATCCGCACGCCCGAGACGACGGTGACGATGGCCGTCAGGACGATCGGCGCCGGGAGCGTCCACCGCAGCGGCCCCCAGCCGCTGGCCGCGCCCGCGACGAGCCACAGGCCCCACCAGATCAGGGCCTCGCCGAAGTAGTTCGGGTGGCGGCTCCACGCCCAGATGCCGGAACTCAGGATCGGGGCACGCATCGGTTTCGGGGTGGCCCGATAGGCGGCCAGTTGGCGGTCGGCGGCGGCCTCGACCACCATGCCGACGGCCCACACCAGCGCGCCGACGACCACGACCCACGGCCACGCCACCGACAGTGCCGGACCGGCCGAGAACGTGCGCTTGCCCAGGTGCAGGGCCAGCCGGGCCGACCAGCCGAGCACGACGGCCGCGACCACCACGGTCCGCCAGACCTCACCCGACTCGGCGATCCGCCCCGCGATCGCGGCGGCGACGACGCCGACCGCGAACCGGTGTCATGCGGGCCGCACCGCCAGCAACTGGTCGACACCCATCCGGCCGTCGCGGAATGCCGCGGCGCCACCGGCCAGGTAGAGCCGCCACACCCGCACGACCTCCTCACCGACCAGCTCGGTGAGCCGGTCCACGTGCTGCTCGAAGTTCTCGATCCAGCCGGCGACGGTCCACACGTAGTGCTCGCGCAGTGCGTGCACGTCGCGGACCTCGAGGCCGGACTGCTCCAGCAGGGCGACGGTCTCCTCGACCGGACGCATGTACATGTCGGGCGCGATGAAGCTCTCGATGAACGGGCCGCCCCCGGGATACCGGCCCTGACGCGACATCTGCTGGATGAGAACGCTGCCACCGGGGCGGACCCGGTCGTGCATCACCTGCGCGAAGACGGGGTAGTTCTCCTCGCCCACGTGCTCGCCCATCTCGATCGATGCGGCGGCGTCGAACTCGCCCTCGACGTCGCGGTAGTCGCACAACCGCACCTCGACGCGACCCTCCAGTCCTTCGCGGGCGACCCGGTCGGCGACGAAGTCGCGCTGCTCCTGAGCGATCGTCACGGCCACCACGCGCGCACCGAAGTGCTTCGCCGCGTGGATCGTGAGCGACCCCCAGCCGCAGCCCACGTCCAGCAGCCGGCTGCCCTCGCTGAGCCCGAGCTTGGTGCACACGAGCGAGAGCTTGTCGAACTGCGCCTGCTCCAGGGAGACGTCCGGCGAGGCGAAGTACGCGCACGAGTACGCCATCGACGGGTCGAGGATCAGCGAGTAGAACTCGTTCGACAGGTCGTAGTGATGGTGGATCGCGGCCCGGTCGCGGTCCTTGGAGTGCAGCCGTCCGACGACGACGGCCTGCGAGGCGGGGGCCGCGGGGCGGGGTCCGAACGCCCCGGCGCGCACGAGCAGTGGGATTGAGCGGGCCACGGTCGAGGCGACGGCCGTGCGCGACAGCGGCCCGACCTCGCGTCCCGCGGCCAGCAGCGCCGTCAGCGCCACGTCGAGGTCACCGTCGATGTCGGCCTCACCGGTGACGTAGGCCTGCGCGGCGCCGAGTTCACCGGGACTCCACAGCAGCCGGCGCAGGGCTCGCGGTGAGTTCAGTCGCACGACCGGCGCGGTCGACGGACCGGTGGCCGAGCCGTCCCACATCTCCAACCGCACCGGCAGGTCGCCGACGACGGGCTCCAGCACGGTCGAGACCTTCTGGGCCAGTCCGCTCATCAGGCGTTCTCCTTCGTGAAGACGAGATGGTGGTCGTCGAGGTAGCCGGAGGCGAAGCCCGCCCGCGAGTACTCGAGGTAGAAGTGCCACATCCGCCGGAACGTGTGGTCGAAGCCGAGCGCCTCGACCTCGCCGGCCCGGGCGACGAACTGCTCGTCCCAGCGACGCAGCGTCTCGGCGTAGTGCGACCCGAACCCGAAGGAGGACTCGAGCGTCAGCGCGGTGTCGTCGGTGGCCTCGTCCAGCGCCTGTACCGACGGCAGGAACCCGCCGGGGAAGATGTACTTCGTCACCCACGTGTGGGTGTTCCGGGTCACCTTCATCCGGTCGTGCGGCATCGTGATCGCCTGGATCGCGGCCCGGCCCCCGGGCGCGAGCACCCGGTCGATGGTCGCGAAGTAGGTCGGCCAGTGCCGCCACCCGACGGCCTCGATCATCTCGACCGACACGACGGCGTCGTACCTCCCGTCGAGGTCGCGGTAGTCGCACAGGTCGACGTCGATCAGACCGCCCAGCCCGACGGCGGCGATCCGCTCGCGGGCCAACTGCTGCTGCTCGACCGACAGGGTGATCGTGCGGACACGGGCACCGCGTCCCGCCGCGCGGATCGCCAGGGAGCCCCAGCCGGAACCGATCTCCAGCAGACGCGTCCCCTCGCCCACCTCGGCGAGGTCGAGCAGTCGGTCCAGCTTGCGTTCCTGGGCCGTCTGGAGGTCCTCGTCGGTCGACTCGAACAGGGCCGACGAGTACGTCATCGTCGGATCGAGGAACAGTGCGAACAGCTCGTTGGACAGGTCGTAGTGGTGGCCGACGACGCGCTGCGTGTCGGCGCGGGCGCCTCGCTCGTCCCGGGGCGGTCGCGGCATCACGACGCCGCGCAGGACCTGCAACGGCCTGGGCACGAGCGTCGTGATGCGCGCGGCCAGCACGGTGAGGAAGTCGCCGAGTTCCGGGGCGTCCCACGCGCCGGTCATGTAGGACTCGCCGAATCCTGTCGAGGGGTGCGCCCCGAGCCGCGCGAACAGTTCGTCGGGCTGGTGGATCGTCATCCGCGGACCGCCGCGGCCGAGCACGCGTCCGTCGAGTTCGACGGAGACGTCGATGCGGTCGACCGCCGAGACGAACATCCAGCGCGCGATGCCCGTGCGCACGTGGGTGGGCCACGCACGGCGCGGCATGGCCAGGGACGGCCAACGGGCCGCGAGGGGGACGGTGGTCATCGGACACCTTCCTGGTGATGGGACGGACGATTGCGGACGGGCAGTCGACGCAGCCAGAGGACGACGCCGTGAACGGTGATGAGGACGCGGTCGACGATCCCCGCGGCGGCGGCGCGCCCGGCGTGGCTGCTCACCCGTTCGCCGCTGATCTCGGCGCGGAACGGCGGACCGGTGGGCAACTCGAGGTCGACCCGGACGTGCAGTCGTTCGCCGGGCGGCGGGGCCAGCACCCGGTACGTGCCCTCGACGTCGTGGAACGGCGAGACGTACATCGCCTTCGCGACCGTCTGCTCCTGCGCGGGATCGCCCTCGAGCAGATAGGCATGCCGGTCGCCGTACGTGTTGTGGACCTCGACGACGGTCGCGAGCGCGCTGCCGTCGGGGCGGGTGCACCACCAGACGCTGATCGGGTTGAAGCAGAAGCCGAAGGCTCGCGGATGCGTCATCAGTCGGACCCGCGCGTCATCGAGTTCGATGCCGTGCCGGGCGAGGAATCCCGCAAGGTTGCGGCGCAGCGCGGCGTCGCGATCGCCGAGGTGGTCGCGGGCCTCGATCGTGCCCCGGGTGAGTCGCGCCCAGCGGGACTGCCCCGCCTGACGGGCGAGCTGGTCGTCGAGGTCGACGACCCACATCGCGGACCGTTGTTCGAAGCCGCGGACGAACGGCTGCAGGCGCTGGTGACGCACGCGGGTGAGGTGGACGTCGGGGCCTCGGTCCTGGCGTCGGGCCGGCTCGGTCAGGCCGAGTCGGCGGACTGCCTCCAGCCCCGATCGCGCGCCGTCCTCGTGGAATCCCCAGCCCTGGTACGCGCCGGCGAACGCGAGCCGGTCGGTCTCGATCTCGGGCAGCCGGGACTGCGCCGCGACGGACTCGGGCGTGTAGGCCGGGTGCTCGTAGTCCATCCGCGCGATCACGGTGGCGGGATCGACGAGGTGCCCGCCACCCAGCGTCACGAGGTAGCGCGTCGCGGTGGGCAACTGCTGCAGTCGCGTCAGGTCGTACGTCACCGTGGTCCGGTCCCCCAGGGCGAGGTTCCACGACGCGCGGGCGCCGTCGGTGCGCGGCAGGAGCCGGTCGTCCGTGTGGAGCAGGGCCGGGTTCGGCGAGTAGGGCATCGCCGCGAGCACCTCGCGCTGCAGCGGAGTCGGCTCACCGAGCACGCCGAGGGCCTGCACCGGATGCGTCGCGACGACGACCCGGTCGAAGCGCTCCTCGTGTCCGCCGGCATCGCGGACCGTGACCCCGTCGCCGTCCTCGACGATGCCCACCACGGGGGTCGCGAGGCGGACGTCGGGCAGGTGCTTGGCGATGCGGCGGACGTATTCGTGCGAGCCGCCGGTCACCGTGCGCCAGCTCGAGCTGCCGAACACCGAGAGCATCCCGTGGTTCGCCAGGAATGCGAACAGGTATCGCGCGGGGTACCGGCCGGCGAGTTCGGGATCGCACGACCAGACCGCCGCGACGAGCGCGCGGATGCAGTGGCTGCGCAGTCGCGGCCCGAAGCGGTGCTGGTCGAGGAACTCGTCGAGGGTGACGTCGCCGGTCGCGGACGAGGCGAGCAGCCGGCGCGCCGCGCGGTGGAATCGCGGGATCTCGACGAGCATCCGCCAGTGGCCCGCGTCGAGCAGTCGACCAGGCTCGGGGAACAGACCCTTGCGACCCTTCGCTCCGGCCCATTCCCGGCCGGCCTCGTCGCGCACCGAGAGCGACATCTCCGCGGGCTGCGTCTCGACGCCGAGGTCGTCGAACAGACGGCACAGCACCGGGTACGTCCGCCGGTTGTGCACGATGAAGCCGGTGTCGATCGCCAGTTCCGTCTCGCCGTCGGCCACACGGTGCGTGTCGGCGTGCCCGCCGAGCCGGTCGTCGGCCTCGTAGAGGGTCACGCGCGCCCCCGCGCGCGTGGCGAACCAGGCAGCGCTGAGCCCCGCCACACCGGAGCCGATCACGGCGAGGCGGGCCTCGGCGGGCTGAGGTCGTTCGGTCCGGGACACGTTCACCTCAGTCATTCGGCGCCGACGCGCGGCCGGATGGGTGTCGGGTCGAATTACCGTAACCCTCCGCGCGCACCTGCACACCTTGACCACCGAAGGCGTGCGGGATGACTACGGTTGACCCGTGAGCACCCCGACCCCCGAGCAGCGCGAACAGCTCGACCGCGCGCTCGGAATCCTGCCCGACCGGTTGCGAGCCGTGGCCGACGGGATCCTCGACACGTGGGTGGGCCGGGTGCTGCTCGGATTCGCGTGGGGCATGCAGCGCATCGAGATCTTCGACCGGTCCATGGCCGTCGCCGCGCAGCTGTTCACGTCGGTCTTCCCGATGCTGATCCTGATGTCGTCCTGGTTCGGCAACGCCGACAACGTGCTGGTCAGCACGCTCGACCTGCCCCCCGAGGCCGCGACGGAGGTCGACGCCGCGATGTCGGCCGGCACCTCGACCACGTTCGGGATCATCGGCACCATCATCGTGGTCGCGTCGGCGACCAGCCTGTCGCGCGCGCTGGCCCGAGCGTTCGCGGTGATCTGGTCGCTACCGCGTCCGAAGAGTTCGATTCGTTCGGCGTGGCGATGGGTCGCGGTGGTCGTCGCCCTCGTGCTGACCTTGGTCGTGGTGCGTCGGATGGGCCAGTTCACACAGGACCTCCCGCCGCCGGAGTTCTGGAATCTCGCCCTGACGCTGGGCCTGTACATCGGGGTCGCGTTGTTCGTCCCGTGGGTCCTGCTCAACGGCTTGGTGTCCGTGCGCGGTTTGTTGCCGGGCGCCCTGATCTTCGGCGTACTGAACGCCATCATGCGGCCCTTCACCGATCTGTGGCTGCCGCGGTCGCTGGAGGCCAGCGCCCTGCGCTACGGCTCGATCGGCGTCGCCTTCACCTATCTGGCGTGGCTGTACGTGATCGCCTGGGTGTTCCTCGCGGCCGCCGTCCTGGGCTCGGTCCTGGTCAACGACAACGGGCCCGTCGGGCGCTGGCTCGCCGGGGGTCGGCCGTTGGTGCACACCCGTCCCCGACTTGACGCGGGGCCTGCCGCCACGAAGGATCACGTGTGACATGAGTCACATGGATCCGGGGGGACGTCGTGAGGAAGCAGTGGATTGCCGCAGGAACGCTGACCATGGCGACGGGGCTGCTCGTCGCCACCGCGCCGGCTGACGCCGCACCGCATCGATACGCGCCGCAGGAGACCCAGCCCCGCGTCGTCTCGATCCATCCGAGCAACGACCTCACGGTCCGCGACCGCGGCCAGAAGACGGGTCTGCGCGTCGCGCTGCCCGTCGACGGATGTGGCACGGCCTCGTCCTGCGGCATGATCGCGCGCCTCAACGAACTGGACGGGTTCGACCTCGATCCCCGGATCGCGGTGCAGTTCGACGGCCCCGTCGACCCGGCCACGGCGGCCGAGCGGATCTCGATCCGGCGGCCGGGACGTGCGCACGGCATCGGCATCGAGCGGGTCGTCTACGACGCCGCGACCCACACCGTCTTCGCCCATCCGGCGCGACAGCTGGCCCCGGGCACCACCTACCGGCTGTCCGTCCAGACGCCCCGCTCGCACCGGACGTCGCACGAGGACTTCACGACGATGTCGGCCACCGACGGGCTCCTCGACCTCGCCCGACAGGTCCGCACGACCCGACCCGCGGCGCTGCGCGTCGAGGCCGAGGTCGACGCCACCACGGCGTCGCTGGCGTACCTGCAGGACGTCGGCGCGGCCGAACTGACCTCCGCGCCGGTCCCCACGACCGGACTCGAGGGCCGGATCGTCATCGGCTCCTTCCTGGCGCCCATCTGGCTGCGCGCCGACGGGACGATCCAGCAGACACCGACCCGCGACCGCGGACCGCGCGCCGTGAGTTCGACCCGGTTGCCGTTCGTGCTCACCACCCCGCCGGGCCAGGCTCCGCGAGGCGGCTGGCCCGTCGCGATCTTCGGCCACGGCTTCACCGGGAACCTCAGCAACATGCTGGCCGTC
Source organism: uncultured Aeromicrobium sp. (assembly GCA_964464335.1). Lineage (GTDB taxonomy): Bacteria > Actinomycetota > Actinomycetes > Propionibacteriales > Nocardioidaceae > Aeromicrobium. The sequence goes on along the minus strand of CAYXFT010000002.1, from coordinate 48,836 downwards.
GCGGAGTACAACTCACGCCGCGGGATCGCCACGATCGCGACGACCGTTCCCGGCCACGGGTCCGGCCCCGGCAGCCAGTGGCGGATCAGCGACGCCGACGGCGTCAGAACCGTCTCGGCGTACGGACGGGGCCGCGACATCGACGGCGCTCCCGGCATCGGGTCGACCGACGGCGCCAGCCCGCGCATCGGCACGGCGGCCGCCACGGTCGGGTTCCGCGACACGCTGCGCCAGGCCTCCCTGGACACGATGACGCTGCTGCGTGCCGTCAGGGCCGACCGTCGGCTGAACCTTTCGAGGCACTCCGTCGACTACTACGGGATCAGCTTCGGCGGCATCTACGGCACCATGACCGCGGGCGCCGACCGCGCCGTCGACCGCGCCGTCCTGACGGTGCCGGGCGGGCCGATCAGCGAGATCGCGCGGCTGTCCCCCGACTTCCGTCCCCTCGCCGCCCTCAACCTGCAGGCCGAGGGCCTGCTGAACGGAGGGTCCGTCGGGTTCACCGAGTCGATGCCCCTGCCCGGCGCGGAGCCCGTGACCGAGCCGGCGGCGGGGTCCCTCGCGATCCAGTCGTTCCTCGCGAACTCCACCTGGTTGCAGCGCGCCGGCAGCCCGGAGACCTTCGCGCCCCTGGTCCGACACCGGGACGTCCTCTACCAGGTCGCCCGGGGTGACCGGACGGTCGCGAACCCGACCTCGTACACGCTCGTGAAGGCCGGGCACCTGACCGGCCGGACGTCGCTCTACCGCAACGACCTCACGGCCGCCGCCGCGGCGAATCCGCACGGTTTCCCGAGCCTGGCACCCGTCTTCGCGACAGCCCGCGCCCAGGGCCTCGGCCAGACCGCGGAGTTCCTCGCGACCGGACGCACGATCGACCCGGACGGCCGTGGAGCGGTGTGGGAGACACCGATCGCCGACGTGGACCTGCTGCGGACCCTGGGGTTCTGAGCAGGCGTTCGGTCATCCCAACTGATCGCGACGGCGCGCGAGGTACGCCGTCTCCGCGGTGTTGCCCGCGACCCAGCCGGCGCCACAGGTCGGCGGTATCGGGCACCCGGTACGGCACCTTCGCCGCCGCGATCTTCTTCTTGGCGCGGGTGATCCGTTGGGCCATGGTCGTCTCGGGCACGAGGAACGCCTGGCCGATCTCGGCGACGGTGAGACCGCCGAGCAGGCGCAACGTCAGCGCGATCCGGGCCTCCGGCGCCAGGGCGGGGTGGCAGCACGTGAAGATCCGCCGCAGCCGGTCGTCCTCGACCGGGCGGTCGGCTCGGCGGGAGTGGGGTCCTTGATCATCGAGGCCGCCTCCATGGGCTCCTTCGAGCCGTAGTTGCCGAACTCGGCGCGCTCGACGGGGCCGTGCACGGAAAGCAGGTACTGCGTCATGTCAGTTCTCCTCGGTTCGGTGCGGTCCCGGTGACCGCCTTCCGGGAGGTTTCTTCACCGCGTGGCGAGACGCGCCGGGAATCCGCCGGTCGCGACGGGTCCCCAGCGTTCCGGCGTGACCCGCAGCAGCGACTTGCCCTGGTCGACCATCGCCCTGCGGTACTCGTCCCAGTCGTCGGAGAGCACCACGACGCTGACCTCGTCGCGTCGGCGGGCGTTACGGGTCTTCGCCCGCTCGGGGTACGTCGCGATCACGATCCGGCCGGCGTCGTCGACCCCGCCGGTCACCGGGGACGCCTGAGGGGCTCCGTCGGCCCGCCGGGTGATCAGCAGCATGCGGTGGCGAGGGCGCACGAACTCCACCAGCTCGTCCAGCGCGACTTTCGTGTTCGTGGCGACGCGAGGCATGCGCTCAGGCTCACCGCGACGACGTCAGCCCGCGTATCGCTGGGCCACCGCCAGGACGGCCCGGACGTAGTCGTCGGAGTGGTTGTAGGCGTGCACCGCACGCGTCCAGCCCGCGCCCGTGGCGAGGTCGCCGCCGGCCTCGCAGAGGTAGCGGGCGGCGGCGTAGGCCGCGTCGTCGAGGTCGTCCACGTCGGAGCTGCCGTCGCCGTCCCCGTCGGAGGCCCAGTCCCGCCACGTCGAGGCGATGAACTGCATCGGTCCACGGGCGCGGTCCCACGTGCCGGACTCGGCGATCGCCGCATTCCCGTCGGTGCCGTCGAGCTCGGGCCCGTGGATCGCGGCGGCACCGTGGCCCGCCGCGTCGAGCGTGCCGTGGCCGTGACCGGACTCCACCTCGCCGATGGCGGCCAGCGTCGTCCAGCCCAGGTGGCAGCCGGGTCGCTCCGTCGCCAGCCGGAGCGTCGCCGCCGCGTAGGCCGTCACCGCGCGCGCCGGCACGCCCGTCCGGGCGGACTGCGACGCGACCCACTTCGCATCGGGCCGCGGTCCGCTCGCGGCGGTGTCCGGGACCGTCGTCGCCGGCGCGGCGGCGACGGTGGCGACGGCCGGAACGCCCGCATCGGCGAACGGGTCCGCCGCGGGCACGTCCGCCCATGCCCGCCCGAGTACCAAGAGGCCACCGACGAACGCCGCCGACAGCACGAACAGCAGTCGCACGTCAGCCGAACCGGCCGTTGACGTAGTCGGCCGTGCGCGGGTCGGCGGGCTGCTCGAACATCAGGTCGGTCGGACCCTGCTCGACCACGACGCCCGGCGTGCCGTGCGAGGCCAGGAAGAAGGCGCACCGCTGGGACACCCGCGCCGCCTGCTGCATGTTGTGGGTCACGATCACGATCGTGACGTCCCGGGCGATCTGGGTGATCGTCTCCTCCACGACGCGCGTCGAGGTCGGGTCGAGGGCCGAGCACGGCTCGTCCATCAGCAGCACCTTCGGCTTCACCGCCAAGGACCTTGCGATGCACAACCGCTGTTGCTGGCCTCCGGAGAGGGCGGAACCCTGCTGGTCCAGCCGGTCGCGCACCTCGTTCCACAGACCTGCGCGGGTCAGCGACTCCTCCACGAGCTGGTCGCGCTCGCCCTTGCCGACGCGGGTGCCGGTGATCTTCAGACCGGCCAGGACGTTCTCGCGGATGGACATCGCCGGGAACGGGTTCGGCTTCTGGAACACCATCCCGATCTTCTTGCGCGCCAGGGTCAGTCGCCGTTCGGGGTCGTAGACGTCCTCGCCGTCGAGCAGCACCTGACCGGCCAGCCGCGCCGAGGGGACCAGTTCGTGCATCCGGTTGAGGATGCGCAGGAAGGTGGACTTGCCACATCCGGACGGTCCGATCAGTGCGGTGACCTGACCGGCGGGCATCTCGATCGAGACCCGGTCGAGCACCTTGGCGCGACCGAACCACGCCGACACGTCACGCGCGCTCAGCGTCGACGCCGTCGACGGTGCCGGCGGAGCGACCTCGACGGCGGGCAGGACGACGGTGCGGTCGGTCATGGTCATCGGCTCCCTCCGGGAACGACGCCCGTGGGAGCGTTGCCGAGGCAACGCTCCCACAGGACACACGGACAGTCGGTCACTTCTTCGCCACGACCAGTGTCTTCGTCGTGGACTTGCGCGGTGCGTAGACCCCGTTGCCGAGGTACTGGACCGTGACCTTCCACTTGCCGGCTTTCTGCTTGGGCACGGTCACGGTGACCTTACCGGCCTTGGAAAGCGTCTTGTTGCGGATGGTGACCGTCTTCTTCCCGAGCTTGAGCACGACGGTGACCTTGCCGGTGGGCTGGACGAGGCCCGCCGGCTTCGCAACGGTGACCGCCAGGACGCCGGCCTTCTTGGCCGTCACCTTCTTGGCGACCTTCCAGGTCGGCGCGGACGGGGTGCCCTTGCCGATCACGTAGGCGTGCTCGGCCGTCGACGCGGAGGTCACGACATCCTTGGCCGTCGACGTGAAGACGGCCTTGACCTTGCGTGTGCCGGGCAGCAGCTTGCCCTTGGCGATCGTGAGCGTCGCCTTGCCCGAGGCGTCGAGCGGCTTCGCGGCGGCGACGGTCGTCGTGCCGGAGACCAGCGTGACGTTGCCCTTCGCGACCGCGGTCCCGCCGCTGACGGCCACCGCGACGTTGCGCGTCGAACCGTAGGCGAACGTCGCTCCCCAGGTCGGCGTCACCGTCGCGGTCGGGCCGTCCACCGGATCGGTGGTCGGCTCGGTCGTCGGTTCGGTGGTCGGCTCCGGGGCGTTGGTGATCGCCCAGGTCGAGCCGGTCACCTTGACGAACGTCGAGGCGTAGGTGTTCGAGACACCGGCGCGCGCCGAACTGGTGCGCAGACGCAACTCGTACACACCGGCGTAGCCCGCCGCCGCGTCGTCGTTGGGGTACGCCGCGACCGCCTGCTCCAAGGGCAGCGAGTTCGCCAGCGCGACGAACGGCTTGGAGCCGACCGCCGTCGGACCCGCTCCGGCGGTGAACTTCGTCGTGCCCGAGGCCTGCTGCCCGCCCCAGGCGCCCGCCGCCGTCGCCGAGGTCGCCCGGTGGACGAACAACGAGGCGGACGTGTCACCGGTGCGCACCGCCTCGTCGGCCACCGCGAAGGCGCCGAGCGGGGCGTCGGTCGAGCCCGAGGTGATCGCGGTGCCGTCGGCCTTCACGATCGTGAGACCGGTGACGTTGTCGGGGTCGGCGACGGTTGCATTCGCGCCGTCGTACCAGTCGAATTGGTCGGCGGCGACGGCGACGCCGCCGGCACCGGCGACGAGCGCGAGGCCCACGGCCACGCTCGCCACTCTTCGTGTGGTGATCTTCATGGTGTTCTCCTGATGAGGTCGTATGGGGGTGGGGCGAGATCAGTCGCCGAGAAGGGCGCCAGCGTCCGAACAGTCCGCGTCGCCGCCGCGCACCACGTGCCACGAGTCGCCGTCGACGACGATGTCGGCGGTGTCGTAGGACTCGGTGAACGAACCGAACCCGGCGGCGCTGGTGATGAGTCGCAGTTGCACGTATCCGTCGAGATCGGCGGGGAACACCTCGGTGAAGTTCGCGATGCTCCAGGCGTCCTCGACGATCCGCGTCGCGGGCCGGTCGGGGTCCACGAACGGCACGGGGCCACCGATCGGCGATCCGCTGAACTCCAGCGGATCGACGCCCTCGCGCGGCTGGTAGCCGTAGAGGGTCGCGATCGGCACCACGTCCTCACCGACCCGCTCGTCCAGGGGTGTCGCACCCAGGACGATCGGGGCGAAGGGCGTGTCGTCGACCTTGCCCTCGGTGATCGCGTGGCCGGTCTCGTCGCACAACGTCAGCAGCCCGCTGGACCGCGGATCGTCGTAGGGCACGACCTCCGCGCGGGTCGCGAACCACACGCCGGCGGTGGCGAGGACCACCACGGCGGCCGCCGCGAGGGCCCAGGCCCTCCGGGACACGCGATGCACGCGTGACCCGGAGGCGCCCGGCTCGATGGACTGCTTGCTCACTGTTCGCTCTTCTCGTGGTCGACGACGTCAGTCGCCGGTGATCTCGGCGTTGTCCGTGCCGTACACGCGGTACGTCGGGACCTGACCGGCCGCGTCGACCAGCGCCCGGCCCGCGGGCGTGTTCACGAACGGCTGCGCCTCACCACCGGGGTTGTAGAACAGCGTGCGAACCCAGTTGAGGGTGCTGCCCGGCTGCCACGGCGTCGGATCGTTGAGGTCGGACTCGCGGAAGATCGCCCGCAGGGCGAAGTTCTGGCCGTACGGAGCGGACGCGGTCGTGCCCGTCGAGGACGGGGCGAGCAGCTTGATGCCCGAGGCCGACGCGGCGAGACGGTGACGGCCCAGCGTCAGGTCGCCCTTCGAGAAGGTGCCCGTGTAACTGCGTCCGCCGTTGTAGGGGTTCGTCTTGCCCGCGCCGTCCTCGGCGACCGTGTAGTAGCCGTTGTTGACGACCGTCGCGCGGCTGCGCGGGAACGGCACGATCGCGTTCTTGCGCTGGGCCTCCGGCAGGTTCGAGATCGCGGTGGGATCGTTCTGCTGCACGTTGAAGCTGTTCGGGTTCGAGCGCGCGTCGGCATCGGTCCACGTCGTCGTGGTCAGGCCGTTCGCGGCACGGATCCCGGACAGGAAGGTGTTCCACATGCCCGCGTCGTCGGGCAGCGTGAGCGGGATGATCGTCTCGCTCGGCGCGGGGCCGTCGTACCCGGGGATCGCGCCCCACGTCGTGATCTCGCCCTTGTAGATCTTCTTGATCGTCTCGGCCGAGAGGGTGGCGGGGGCGTTCGTGGTGGCGGCCGCGGCGATGACCTGTCGGTCGGTGCCGAACTGGACGCTGTAGAGCTTCGTCCCCAGTTGGGCCTGGGCCTTGTTCTGGTTGGTCAGGTCGCCGGCGGCGCCGACCGGGTCGGGGCTGCGGCCGACGTCGATCCAGTCACCGATGCCCTGGTCGTCGACGTAGTCGTTGATGATGGCGTCGCGGCCACCGCCACCGCCGCCGGACGGGCGCACCACGAGCGGCTGGCCGGCCCGCAGGGCGATCGTGGGATTGAGCACCTGCACCTCGCTCTGCTTGACGTACTTGACGCCGTTCTCGCCGATCGTGCCGTTGCCGGTGATCGAGGTGAGCAGGCGCGGGTCGGTGTAGGCGGTGCGGCCCTGGGCGTCGCCCGAGGAGTCGAAGTTGATGAACCGCCACCGGTTTCCGGCGGTGTTGTAGCCCGGCAGGTCGCCGTAGCCGTCGGCAACGAAGTTGAAGGCGGACTGCAGGATGTCCGAACCGGTGGAGACGACGTCCTTCTCCTGCGGGGCGGTGTCGGCCTGAGCCGCGGTGGTGGTCAACAGGGTGGTCGCGACGACCAACCCGGCGACCGCCGTGGTGGCGACGGTCCTCGAAGTGAACATGGTGAGCCTTTCGTGATGGTGAGTGGTGCATTGGTGGTGCGTTCGTGGTGCGGACAGGGACAAGTCGGTGTCGGTCGGGGCGGTGTCGGTCAGATCAGCCCCGGCAGCAGTCGCGAGGCGAGGGACGTGGTCAGCCACAGCGCGGTCAGGACGACGGGCACGCCGGCCACCCAGACGACGCGGCGGTCCCAGCGGTTCCAGCCCCACGCGAAGATGCCGATGGCGAGCACCAGCAACTGCAACGCGAGGGCCAGCTGGGCCAGGGTCGGCACGTCGAGACGTCCCGACATGTAGGTCACCTCGGGATCGGCCTGGCCGACCGGACCGGCGGCGACCGCCCCCTTCTCGAGGACGGCGTCGACGTAGACCGTGTTCGCAGGCCGCAGCGCGCCGAACAGTCCCGGGCCGGGTACCGAGCTCATGAGCGTGAGCCGGCCCTGCCCCGGCTCGGGAGGGGCCGGGATCGGGTCGCCCTTGAGCCGGACGCCCGTGACCTCGTAGCGGAACGTGCCCTGCACGGTGGTGACGACGACCCGGTCGCCGCGGTCGAGGTCGGACAGACCGGAGAACGGACCGCCGAAGGTCGTCGAACGGCCGGCCAGGACACTGACGCCCTGCTGTCCGGGCAGCACGGTGCCCGTGACGTGGCCGGGGCCGGTCTGGAGTTGCTCGTTGCGGGTCCCCTCGACGAACACCTCCCCGTCCATGTCGGCGCCCGCGATGGAGAGCAGGCCGATCGGCGCACCGACGGCGATCGGCGCTCCCGCCGGAGCCTCGCCGAGCGCCAGCTGGGTGCGCAGGTCGTCGTAGAGAGCACTCTGCGCGTGGCCGTGCTGGAAGCCGCTCAGCAGACCCAGGTGGATCAGCAGCCACGCGACGGTCACTGCGATCACCTGCAGCACCTGGGCCACGGCGAAGCGACTCGGCAGCGCATCGCCGACCGGCGGCGGCGAGGCGTCGACGTGACCGGAGTGCAGGAGCGTGCGGTCGGTGGTGGTCATCGGCGCCTCGACCCCCCACTGCCCGGGAGGCGTGAGCGCACCCGTCGGCCCGCCGCCTCGATCTCGTCGGACCAGCGCAGGAGCGATCCGGCCAGGCCGGCGAACAGGGCGAGGATGAGCAGCAGCGGCGCGCCGAGGCTGCCCAGCCGCGAGTACTGGCCCGAGGTCAGGGTGATCTCGCGCGCGGAACCCGCGGAGGTGGCGTCGCTCCCGTCGGCCGGGACCGAGGCATCGGCGGGCGTGACGCCCGCGGGGATGTCGGGCACGGTCACCGAACTCGCCGGCGGGGCTGTCGTCGCGACGGGCGTCGCGGCCGACCGGAAGTCGCACACGGCGTCGTAGGACAGTTCCTTCGCGTCGAGCGCGGGCACGGACGTGGTCTGATTGCGGATCGCCGACACGGCGTTGAGCGTGTACGCACGCTCCGCGGCCAGTCCGTTCTTCTCGGTGAGCGCGAGGTAGCCCGACGGCAGGGTCCCGTTGGCGGTGCCCTGCGTGGCACCGCGCTTCTCGTCCACGGCGTAGCAGAGCAGTTTCGCCAGGTTCTGCGCGGTCGCGGGGGGCAGGTCCGTCGTCGGCACCGCGAGGTAGGCGGGCACCACCCCGGGGTAGGCCTTCGCACCCGCCGCGGTCTGCAGTGACGCGTAGTCGAACGACCACACCTTGGTGTCCGGATCGGCCTTCAGCCCGGCGGCGGCCGCCGTGAGGGAGGCGGTGTCGCCGTGGACGAACGTCCTGCCGGACGCGTCCGTGAACTTCGTCGCGGCCGGGACCGAGGACGTGGTCTGCAGGTCGGCCGTGCGCAGGTTGTAGCGGTCCGCGGACGACAGCGTGACCAGTCCCAGCACGAACCGGCTGCCGATCGCCTCGCGACCCTCCTTGCGCAGCGGCAACGACCCGACGGGGTCCTCGGTGAGGAAGTTGCACGCCGTGAGCACCGCCGAACTGGCGTACTGCAGGTTCATCGTGACCGTGGCCAGGTTGGGCTGCGGGTTCGCCACGAGGTTCAGGTACGGCGCGGGCGAGTTTCCGTAGCACTTGTTCGCCGACTTGTACCAGTCCGGCGCCTCGTACGTGTCCAGCAGGAATCCGTCGAGATCGGACAACTTCTTGTCCTCGTAGGCGGCGTTCACCGTCATGCCCCACGGGTCCGCGGCGCCGTCGAGCCACGCCCGGGCCTCCGGATCGGCGTCGATCCAGGCGGTCAGCGCCCCCGTGAGGTCCGCCCGTTCGGACAGCAGCTGCAGGGCGCCGGCGGAGCTGAGGTCGGTGTCGGACTTCAGCCCCGGATTGAGGGCGAGGAACTCCGGGTCGACCGACATGTTGAGCGGGTTGCCCGCCAGGTCGTCGCGGCCCGAGCGCAGCCAAGTCGTCACGGGGTACGACTGGGTGACCAGTTTGGCGACGAGCCGGGCGTTGAGTCGCAGCGTCTCCTGGCGATGCTTGCTGGTGTCGTCGATCGCGAAGGCGATCGCGAACCCACCGACCACGACGGGTGCGGGGACGACCGGCTTGCTGAACTCGGTCTGTCGTGCGGCGCTGGCGAACGCGGCCGGCAAGGTGCCGGTGTCGACCTGGTCGAGGGCGAAGAAGTCCGCCTGCTGGACGTGGCTGAAGGTGAACAGCGAGTCGCTGGCGCAGAAGGCCGGGCGCCACGAGGCGGTGAGCTCGTTCAGGAGCACCGAGCCGCCGATCTCGACCGCGTTGCCCGCACCGGTGGCCGAGCAGGCGTCGCCGGCCGGGGCGAACTTCAGCGGCACCGTGATCCGGTTGCGCCAGTTCGACTCCGACCACCAGAAGCCGCCACGGACCGCCTGGTCCGAGCTCTTCGTCGAGTCGCGGGTCTCGCCGGCGGCGTAGGCGCCGGTGCGGCGGCAGGTCGTGTCGGCGTTGGCCTTCTGGGTGCTGGTCAGCGGGTTCCCGTTCGCCTGGACCTGCGGGGCGTCCAGGGCGTTGCCCCACGCGTCGCAACTGATGCCGACGACGGGAACGACGACGAGGGCGCAGTCGACCGCGGCCGAGCAGCCGAGCGTGGCATTCTCCGAACGGGTCCACAGGGGGAGCTCGGCCTCGCCCGTCCCGTCCTCGGCCGTCACTCCGTAGACCGTGTTGCTGGGCAGACCGACATCGGACGAGTCGTTGGACTCCGGGGCGGTGGCGGCGCAGCCGACCGAGGGATCGGGACCACCGTGGAAGACGTCGCCGTCGGCGGCGCGCAGCGGCAGCCATCGTGCCGTGACCGGCGTGGACAGGCCTTTGCAGGCGTCGGGCAACGGATCGGGCGCACCGACCGTCGGCGCGCGGTCGGCCGGTGCGGCGAACGCGTCGACGCGCCACGACGGCGCCTGCGACGTCGACGGGAAGTAGCGCTCAGGGGCGGTCTGCGTCCAGCACGTCTGCGGGCTGAGCCGCGACTGGCCCTTCGGCACGGACTTCGTCGTGTCCACCCCGCGGCACTGCAGGATCACGACCGGGTACTCCTGGTCCTTCGCCTCGGCCGAGGTGGGATCGAGGACGATGCCGCCGGTGGGGTGCGCGCCACTCCAGCGGATGCGCACCTCCTGGCGACCGCGCAGGTTCTCCACCGCCGACACCTTGACGTCGATGTCGTTCTCGGTGGCGTCGTCGGCCGAGGTCGTGCCGTCCTCGTCGGTGTGCGCCCGCGTCGCCGTGACCGTCGCGGAGAAGGCCCAGTCCTCGGCGCCGGCCGGTCCGGCGGCGACCTGGACGATCGCCAGCGCCCCGGCGACGAAGCCCGTGGCCAGCAACACCCGCGACCAGCGACGGCGGTTCATCGGCCGCTCCGTCGGGCCCGGCCGTGCGCCACCGACACGGCGGCCGGCGCCACGATGACGCCGAGGAAGAGTCCGACCACGAGGGCGGTCAGGATCGTCGACGGCCCGGAGGCACCCCCGCTTGTCAGGGTTGTGGGCACGACGGCCGCCTCGCCGGCCGCGACGGCGGTGTCCGATCCGGCGACACCGAGGTCGTTCGTCGGCGCCTGCCCGGCGTCCGTCGTCGACGCGTCCCCGCCACCGGACGGCGTCGTGCCGGTCCCGGCGTCGCTCCCCGACCCGCCGCCCGACCCGCCGGCGGCCTTCGGCGCCTTGCCGTCGGACGTCGGGTTCGCGATCACCGCATCCTCGTTGTTCTCGCAGGGGTCGTTGCCCTCCTTCGCGCACGCGGGCGGGTTCGGCGCGATCTGGGCGAGGTGGTTCTGGTTCGGCTTGCCCTTGATGAAGGTCGGGTTGTCGCAGGTCGCGACGGTGCGGTCCTTCATCGTGGCGCCGAACGTCGTCAACTTGCCGATCTGTTCGAAGCCCGCCTGCACGAGGTTGATCGGCAGTGGCGAGTACCCGATCGGCCCGATGCCGCGCTGACCCTGGCAGATCGAGTGGTAGAGGAAGTCGGCGAGGCTCTGGGACTTCGCCTTCGTCATGCGGCGGTCGGACTTGGCGGTCGGGATGATCGCGTAGACGTAGGACGACAGCGGGTACGTGCGCCTGTCGGCGTTGACGTACACGTTGTCGAGACTCTGCGTGAGGTAGTTCGGCGAGCCCTTGTCGGTGTTGATCTTCGCCTTCGTCAGGGCGACCGCGACGTTGTACTGCGTCGGGAGCACGTAGTAGCCCGCCTTGTTCAGCAGACGCGCCACCGGGTAGTTCGCCAGCAACGGGTAGGAGTACTCCTCCATCGCGATCGAACCGTTCGCGCCACCGGACTTGATGTAGTTCATGACGCCGTCGGAGCCGGTCTGCGCCTTCTGCGGCCCCGAGGCCTTGCCGCAGTTGAGCGGGAAGTAGTCGGTCGCGGCGTTCTTGCCGCCGTTGCAGGAGGCCCACAGCGACGGGTACCGGTCGGCGAGCCACGTCGTGAACTGGTTGGTGACGCCGGCGCCGTCGGCGCGCACCACCGGGATGATCGGGATCGACGGCAGCTTCTTGCCGTTGTTGTCCTTCGCGATCGCCGGGTCGTTCCAGTTCGTGATCCTGTTCGTGAAGATCTTGGCGACGGTCTCGCCGGAGAGCCGCAGGCTGCGGTACATCGTCCCGTTGATCTCGAGGTGGTACGGGAAGGACGTGCCGCCGGAGACGACCGGCAGGTAGGCGTACGAACGACCCAGGGGCGAGTCCGTCGCGCCGGTCGACGGGTCCTTGCCGCGGTACGGGGAGTCGGTGATGCCGAACTCGGTGCGCACGTTCGCATAGTCCTTGCGACCCTGGGCGGCGCCGTTCGCGGTGAAGACGACCTTGAGGTCCTGCGCCGCGACGTCGGCGACCCACTGGTTGACGGCGTTGGCGGCCCAGCTGGACCCCGACCCCTGGATCAGCGCGTAGGTGGCCGCGTGGGCGGCACCGAGCGGTCCGGAGAGCGTGACGAGCACGAGGCTCACCCCCACGATCAGGGCACGGCGGACCATCGATGCGGGGGTCATGCGCGGACTCCCTTCCTGCGGGCGATCAGCCGCGCGGTGGTGAACAGCGCGAGCACGACCACCAGCAGGACGGCGGCGGCGGCGTTGGCGCGCTGCTCCATCTGCGGGATGCCGGAGGAGGCGCTCGTGTAGATGTAGAGCGGCAGCGAGTTCATCGGCTCGTTGACCGGGTTGGCGTTGAAGTAGGTCGAGGCGCCCGAGGTCAGCAGCAGCGGCGAGGTCTCCCCCACCGCGCGGGCGACGCCCAGGATCAGGGCCGTGGCCAGGGCCGGCCGGGCGGTCGGCAGGACGACGTGCCACACCGTCTGCCACCGAGTGGCGCCGAGGGCGTACGACGCCTCGCGCAGGCCGCCGGGCACGACGCGCAGCACGACGTCGCTGGCGCGGGCCATGATCGGCAGCGCCATCACCGCCAGCGCGAGCGAGGCCGCGAAGCCGCTGGTCTGCTGGCCGAGGTAGACCAGCCAGACCGTGTAGATGAACAGGCCCGCGACCACCGAGGGCATCGCGGTCATCGCCTCGATCACCGACCGTACGGTGTTCGCCATCTTGCCGCCCACCTCGGCGGTGAAGATCGCCGTGAGCAGCCCCAGCGGCATGGCGATCGCGACGGCGATGCTCATCTGGATCACCGTGCCGGCGATCGCGTGCAGGATGCCGCCCTGCGTGAACGGGTCGTCGCCCTGCACCCCGGTCATGTCGTCGGTGTAGAAGTTCGCGTGCAGCAGCGGCTCGAGGCCCTTGATCACCGTCGAGAGGACGGCGCTGGCCAGGACGAGTCCGACGATCACCGGGGCCGCGGTGACCAGCACGGTCGCGATCCGGTCGGCCACGATCGGCCAGGGCCTCGTGAAGGCCGTCAGCCCGGCGAGGAATACGATGAACAGCAGGTACCAGACGACGATGAAGCCGAGCCGGCCCTCGAACGGGAGGACCTGCGTGTACAGCAGCCAGGTCGTCGCCAGCGAGGCCACGACCGCGCCCGCGAAGGCCATCCGGTCGTCGCTCGTCGTGGACCGCGTGAGCCGGACGACCTCGGGCGCGATGGCGGTCACAGTTCGCTCTCCGCACCGGACCGTGCGCGGGCGACGACACCCGCGGCGAGGGTGTTGACCACGAGCGTGACCATGAACAGCAGGAACCCCGCGGTCAGCAGCGCCGAGAGCTGGGCGGGCGTCGCCTCCTTGTAGCCGGTTGCGATCAGGGCGGAGATCGTCGACGTACCCGACTCGAGTACCCGCGGCTTGAGTTCGAACGACGCGCTGATCACCAGCACGACCGAGATCGTCTCGCCGAGCGCGCGGCCCAGCGCGAGCATCGAGCCGCCGATGATGCCGCTCTTGCCGAACGGCAGCACGACGTTGCGCACGACGGCCCAGCGCGTGCCGCCGAGGGCGAGCGCGGCCTCCTTCTCCCCCACGGGTGCCTGCGCGAACACCTCGCGCATGACCGAGGTGGCCATCGGGAAGATCATGGCGGCCACCGCGATCGCCGCGATCGCGGCCGATCCGGCGTACGACGGGTAGCCCGGCGCCTGGTTCCAGATCGGGAAGTCGACGTCGGTGTGGACCTCGAAGAACGGGATCCAGCCGAAGTGCTTGCTGATCCAGTGGGTGACGTGCGTGGCGTGCGGCTGGACGAGCAGCAGGACCCACAGTCCGAACACGATGCCCGGCACCGCGGCCATCAGGTCGATCGCGGAGGTCAGTCCGGCCCGCCACCGTTCGGGTGCCCAGTCGGTGATGAACAGGGCCGTGCCGAGGGCCAGCGGGATCGCGAGGATGAGTGCGATGACCGCCACCTGCACGGTGCCCGCCGCGACCGCGGCGATGCCGACGATGTCCTGACTGGGCAACCAGCGCGACTCGGTCAGGAACGACAGGCCGTAGTGGGAGAAGGTCGGGATCGATTGCAGGCCCAGGAACAGGCCGATCGCGATGACGATGACGAACACCATGGCGCCGACGCTGCGGGTGACGTTGACGAACACCCGATCGGAACCGACCGGGCGCGCCGAGATGTCCCTGGGGACGTCGTCGCCGACGGCGGGGTCGTGCAGGATCGTCTCGGAGTTCACCGGGCGTCCAATCGAGGTCGAGGAATGGGCAGCTTCCCCGTCAGCACCGTCCCCCCTCGTTGGACTGGTGCACCCATCGAAAACGCGCTGTCGGTCGACAAAAGATAGAGCCGGCGGACGGGCGTGGAACGCAGGTCTCAGATTCTGGACAAACTCAACTGGGTTTGTGCACTTTGAGGCGATCGGCAGGCGTCCACCACAATGGATCCGATGCCCCAGACCTCGAGCGACCCGATCCTGCCGACCCTGCCGATCCCGTGGCGCGCGCGCGTGCCCGGTTACGCCGACCTCGATGCGCTCGTGAGTCTGCGGCGACTCGACGAGATGCAGGGCACCGGCGAGGCGCACGTCGACCCGGCCGGGATCGAGTCCGAGGTCGCCGGCGAGGCCTCGTGGACCCGCCGCCAATTGGTGGCCGTCGGCGCCGACGACGTGCCGCGGGCGTGGATCACGGTGCACGACAGAGCCGCCGGCCGCGCCCTCGTCTGGGGCTACTTCGATCGCGACGTGTCCGAGGTCGACGCCATCGCCGAGGCGTTCTACGCCTGGGCCGAGACGGCGGCCGTCTCGATGGCGCGCCTCCGCGGCGTGCGCACGACGCGTCTCGACGAGAGCCCGTTCGCCGGTGACACTCGCCAGGCCGGCTGGCTGGAGCGCGCCGGATACGCCAAGCGGCGCACGTGGCTGCACATGGACCGGCCGGTCACCGCCGAGGAGGCCTCACTCACGCCGCGCGCGGGGGTCACCGTACGACCGGTCGAGAAGCACGAGAACGGGATGCCCGTCGCCGCCGACCTGCAGGTCGTGCACCGGATGCTGGAGACGTCCTTCGAGGACCACTTCAACTCCTACCGCGAGAGCTTTCCCGAGTTCGTCCAGCGGCTCCGCGAGGTTCCCGGCCACCGCTGGGACCACTGGTGGCTGGCCTACCTCGACCCGCAGGACGGCACGGCTCCGATCGCCGCGGGGACCGTGGTCTGCTCGGTCCTGCCGCCCTCCTCATACGGGACGGGGACGCCCGGGGCCGAGAGCACCTACGTCGAGTACATCGGCGTCGACCGCGCGGCCCGCGGCCACGGCGTCGCGAAGTCGCTGCTCGGCACGGTGATCGCCGACGCCGCCCGCCGCGGCCGCGACCGCGTCGGCCTCGAGGTCGACTCCGACTCCCCCACGAACGCCGACCAGCTCTACCGCTCGCTGGGCTGGGAGACCGACTACGCGACCGAGTCGTGGTTCAAGGACATCGACCTGCCCGGCTGAGTCGCCGGACGGCACGGATCACCCGTGGCGTGTCTTCGTGGTCTCGAACGCGCTGCGGGCACCGTGCGACGTCGTGGGATTGATGGCCATCGACCACGACGTCTCCGGGGTGATCCGCATGACCAACGTTCCGGAGCCTTGCGGGGTTTCGACGAGATCGACGGACCCGTAGACCCTGAGGAACCTGGGCTTCCAGCCACCGCCGGGTGCGAGGTCGTCGATCACGAGCGCGACCTTCTCGTTGCCCGCCTGGATGTTGCGCGTCCGACGGGTCCTGGTCGGGTTGTAGCCGCCGATCCAGAAGTAGGTCCCGTCGTACTTGAACCCCACGGGCACCACGTCGGGCTGGCCATCAGGACCGACCGTGGCCACCCGCGCGAGGGGCTGGGTGTTGATGTACTCGATTTCCTCCTCGGTGAACGCCATGGCTCAGGCCCGCGGCTTCGTCAGGAGGGCGAGCGCCCACGCACTCGCGGTGGCCACGTGCATCGTCGCGAGCGAGAGTCCGGTGGCCCAGTCCGCGGCGTTCATGAGTGGAGCCATGCTGACGACCCCGACGGCGAGACCACCGTAGCCGGCGATCCTCGGAAAGTGGGGCCACTTCCTGGCGGCCAGCCAGGTGACGACGCCACCGACGGCGAAGACGACGACCGTCGTCAGCACCACGGAGGCGACTCCCAGCGGATAGGGCTGGCCCACGTCCCACGACGCGTCTGCGGCCGATCCCACCGAGAACGCGATGATGTTCACCACGACGGCCACTGCGGCAGCCGCGGCAAGTCGAAGGGGTCGGACGACCAGCTCGGCGGAGCTGGTGGCGGTCTCAGTCATGTACTCACTCCATCATTGGATCGGTCAATTATTTTTTCCAGCATACCTCAATTGATGACTCACTCAACAATTGAGTGAGGAGATATCATTCGAGGCATGCGTCACTCCGAGCAGCGTTACGACGAGGCACGCCGCCTGTCCGGGATGCTCATCGACATCGCCGGACAGACGAAGGCGGACTTCGCCGAGATCGTCGCCGAACTGGACCTCCCCGTGCATCTGGCCCGGGCGGTGCTGATGCTCGACGAACCCGCGCCGATGCGCGACCTCGCCGACCGCCTCGCGTGCGACCGCTCGTACGTGACGAACCTCGCCGACAGGCTCGAGGAGCGTGGCCTGGTCGAGCGAGTGTCCGGAACCGATCGCCGGGTGAAACTGCTCTCGCTGACCGACGCCGGCATCGCGACACGCGATGCGATCTCCCACGCGGTCGCCGCGCGAAGCATGCTGCTCACGCGACTCACCGACGCCCAACGCGCGGCACTCGCTCCCCTGCTGGAAGCGCTGACCGACGCCGACGGACGTCGAAGTGACGGCTGCTGACCTGCGCGATCGTTCCTGCCGGCACACCACGGCCATGGGGCCCATCACGCAGTGGCACCACCGAGCAGTCCCGCCAGATCGGCTTTGTCACTCAGGGTGATCGACTGATCCGCGATCGCGCTCGACCTCGCCACGAAGGCGGCCGCTTCGCCGACCTCGTCGGACGAGAGCCACGACGGATCGCCCTGCGGGCGGCTCCGGTTCACGATCGGACCCAGCACCAGGTCGTTGACCCGCCGCTGTCCCCCGAGTTCGGCCGAGAAGGCCTCACGCATCATCAGCAGAGCGGCGCCCGCCATGCTCACGATGCCCGCGCCGGGATAGGCCGTGCGAGCCGAGAAGCCCGCGATCATCGTGTACGAACCTTCGGGGGTCAGCCGCGGGACGAACGCCCGGGCGACGGCCGTGTGCGCGGTCATCACGTCGACGACGTTGCGTTGCCAGTCGGCCGTGTCGATCTGCCACATCGTCCTGCCCTGCCACCATCCGCCGATGCTCGCGACGACGTGGTCGACCCTGCCGTGGTCCGCGACGACCTTCGCGGCCAGTTCGTCTGCAGCGTCGAAATCCTCGTAGCCCATCACGCGACCCTCGACCCGGCCCGGGTGGGACGTGCCGATGAGGTCGTTCAGGGCCGTGAGGCGCTCCACGCTCCGGCTGGGTACGACGACGAGCGCTCCGGATGCCGCGAAGGCCCTGACGATGCCTTCACCGACATTGCCGGTTCCTCCGGGGACGACCACGACGCGGCCGTCCAGGTCCACGGGGCGTGCTGCATCGAGGGCGCTCAACGGTCGAGCTCCGGGTAGTCGGTGTAGCCCTCGTGGGTACCGCCGTAGAACGACGCGGGGTCGGGCGCATTGAACGGACCTCCCGTGGCGAGCCTGGCCGGAAGGTCGGGGTTGGCCAGGAACAGTGCACCGAAGGCCACGAGGTCGGTCGTACCGTCCTCGATCAGTGCGAGAGCAGCAGGCCCGGTCGGCTCGCCGCCCGTGTGCGGGTTGAGGATGAACGTGGAGGGCCACGCAGCGCGCAGGTCGTGGGTGAGTTCGCGGCCGTCCGCACTCTCCATGACGTGGATGTAGGCCAGACCGAGCGGGGCGACGGCGGCGACGAGCGCGCCGTAGGTGTCGGCCTGGTCGACCTCGTCCTGGATGTCGTTGAAGCGGCCACCGGGCGACAGACGCATGCCGACTCGGTCGCCGCCGATGGCGTTCGCGACGGCCGTCGCGACCTCGACCGCGAAGCGGATCCGACCGTCGACGTCGCCTCCCCACGCATCCGTGCGCCGGTTGGCGTGGGCCGCGAGGAACTGATGCACCAGGTACCCGTTGGCGCCGTGGATCTCGACGCCGTCGAAGCCGGCCTCGATCGCGTTCCGAGCGGCGTCGGCGAAGTCCTCGATCGTCTCGAGGATCTCCGCCTCGCCCAACTCGCGCGGCGTCACGAAGTCCTCGGGACCCGCGTGCGTGTAGACCTGACCCTGCGCGGCGACGGCGGACGGGGCCACCGGCACCTCACCGGCGGGCAGGAAGCTCGGGTGTCCGATGCGTCCGGTGTGCATGAGCTGGGCGAAGATCGCGCCACCGGCCCGGTGCACGGCGTCGGTGACGGGCTTCCACGAGGCGACCTGCGCCTCGGTGTGCAGGCCCGGAGTGTCGGGGTAGCCCTGGCCCAGCACCGACGGCTGGATGCCCTCGGTGATGAGCAGACCGCCGCTGGCGCGCTGGGTGTAGTACTCGGCCGTGAGCTCGGTGGCGGTCCCACCTTCGGCGGCGCGGCTCCGGGTCATCGGGGCCATGGCGATGCGGTTGGAGAGCTTGTGGCCAGCGAGGTCGTAGGGTTCGAATGCGGTCGTCATGGTGGAACTCCTGAAGGTCGGACGGGTATTACTTGTTCGAACAGGTAATACCCACCGAGATCATCCCCGAAACCAGGAGAAGTGATGCGAATCACGCGAGGACACTCCGCGCACGTCCCGGCGTGGAAGAATCCGAGGCCGAGCAGCAGAGGAGCCACCATGGGCAACGACGAGGACACCACGGGCGTCGCACTGCCCGCCTCCGCGAGCAACGGGCCCATCAGCCACGCGATCTTTCGCGTCCAGCGCCTGCACCGCATGCGAGCCGGCCAACTGCTGCGGCAGGTCGGCCTGTACCCGAGCCAGGAGTTGGTGATGATGCAGCTCTGGGACCTCGGGCCCCAGCGGCAGACCGACCTCGTCCGGTTGATGGATTCCGATGCCGCCACCATCACGCGCACGGTGTCACGGCTCGAGGCCGCAGGCTTCGTCCGTCGCAGCCCGAGCACCGAGGACCGCCGCGTCACGATCGTCGAGCCCACGGCCGCCAGCCAGGCGCTGCGCACCCGGGTCGAGCGGACGTGGTCCGAGTTGGAGTCCGACGTCACCCACGACCTGGACGCGGCGGAGCGAGCGCAGTTGCTGACCCTGTTGACGAAACTCGAGGCGAGCCTCGCCCGCGCGACACGGACGCCCACCGGGACGGCGTGACCGGGTTGCCCGGCAGCACCGCGCCGTGACGGGTCACCGCTCGCCGGCGTCCCCCGCCCACCGGTCGACCCACCCGAGGACCATCGCCAGCACCCGGTCGCCCTCGAGGTCGTCGAGCAGCTCGTGCCATCCGTCGGGGACGAGTTCCAGCGACTTCTCCGTCGCGGCGATCCCGTCGACGAGCCGGCGGCTGCCGGACCACGCGGTGTACTGGTCGCCGGTGCCGTGGATCACGAGTGTGGGCGTCGTCCACGTGGGCAGTCCGTCCCACACGGTCGCGGCCACGGCCAACGAGGTGACGCCCGTCAGGAGCGTCAGCGGAGCCAGAGTCATCAGCGGATCGTCCTGCGTCCGCTCGAGGTGGCCTTCGGAGCGGGCGAGCAGCTCGAGCGGCGTGTCCATCGACCGCAGCAGGTACCCCGGCCGCAGCCGGCCGAGCCCGAGTGCAGCGATCCGCACCGGACGTGGGGGTACGTCCGGCAGTGCGGGCGCCAGCAGGAGCACGGCCGTCGCCCGAGAGGGATCGGCCACCAGGCTTCCGGCGGTGACGAGCCCGCCGAGGGAGTGACCCACGAGGATCACCGGGAGCCCGCCTGACCCGGCGCGGCGGCGGACCTCGACGTGGTCACGCACGGCCGCACGGACGTCCGTCACCGAGGTGGCCCCGGGCGACTCGCCGTGGCCGAGCAGATCCATCGCCCACACCTCGATGTCATGGTCCAGCAGGTGGTCGACGAGCTGGTGGTGCTGGGTGCGGAATCGCGCGGCGTGCTCGTTGAAGCCGTGCTGGAGGACCACGACCGCCCTCGGGGCATCGGGACTCCATCGGTGCACGACGGCTCCCGAGGCGAGGGTCGAACGCGCGGTGTCCGTGCTCATCGGTCGATCATTGCTCACCGGGCGCCGACGGGCATCCGATCCTGCTGGACGGCGCGAACGCCCGTACCGGACCGTCGGCGGCTTCGGGCGCCGAGGACCAGACCGAGCACCAGCAGGATCACGCCCAGACCGATGCCGACGACGGGGACGACCACGCGGACGGCGAACAACGCACGGGCCAGCGGGCGGTACTCCGCGACCGTGTCCGCGACGACGTCGTCCGGGCTGACGAACGACCCCTGGGTGATCGTGAAGGCACGCTCGCCCTCGAAGGTCGCGTAGTTGTCGGGCGCCGAGGTGGCCGAAAGGATCACTCCGGTCTCCGGTTCGACCAGGTAGGTCGTCGTGCCGGACGAGACGTTGTCGACCGAGACGGTCGCCCGGTCACTGCCCACGAGCGAGCCCGGCACGTCGAGTTGGCCCAGCACCGTCGGCGCGAGCATCTGCTCGTACTCGTAGGCCGCCAGGCCCTTGACCTTGGTCTCGCCGACGTAGGTCACGGGGACGGCTTCGCGAAGACTCGCGTTCCAGAACTCGTACCCCTTCTTCTGCGCGTGGAACGGGAACTTGATCGTCAGTCCCTCGACGGCGACGTCGGTGTCCGTCTGGCCGCCCGTCGCGATCGTGGTGCCGTCCCATCGCACGGCCTCGCCCGAGTGCGGGTCGATCGCCAGGGTCGTGGCGGTCGCACTCAAGGGCGTGTCCATCGTGGTGCAGTCGACCGTCGCGAGGTCGCTGCATGCGTACGAGTCGATGACGAGGACGTCCTTGCCGAGCTCGTCACTGACGTCGTCGCTGGCCCGCGCGTCGACGCGCGCCGTGTTGTTGTTGCTCAGCACGGCCGTCTTCTCGGCCAGATCGGCGATGCTGAAGTAGGTGGCCGGGTCGTTCTCGGCATTGCTGGCGATCACGGCCGAGTCCAGGTTCCGGGGCACCACGGCCACCCGCGGATAGATGTACGTCGTCGAGAGCACGCCGAGCACCAACAGGAACGTCCCCGTGACGACGAGGGCGATGGACTTCTTCATGAGTGTGTTCTCCGGGTTCAGGCGACGGAGCGGACGCGCGTGATCGCGAGGCCGCCGAGGATGGCGAAGAGGGCACCGACGGGGAAGATCGCGGCGTAGCCGTCGGTGGCGACGACGATGCCGCCGGCGATGGCGGGCGCGAGGATCTGAGGGAGCATCGAGGCGATGTTGACGATGCCGATGTCCTGCGCGTAGGCGAGTGATCGCGGGAGCACCTCCGTGATCAGCGCCTGGTCGACGGCCTGGTAGCAGCCGAAGGCGAGACCGGCGAAGAACGCCATCGCCAGCGTCGCGGTCAGGGTGGCGCTGGCGAGCGGGATCATGAAGGCGAGTCCCATCCCCACGGAGGACACCAGGACGAAGGGCTTGCGCCGGCCGATCCGGTCGGAGATCCCGCCCGAGGGAATCGTGGTGATGAGCACGCCGACCGCGGCGAGGCCTGCCACGAACACGACCTTGTCGACGGCCTCGTCACCGAGCCCGACGTAGTCGTCGAGGAGGTAGAGCGTGTAGCCGTACACGGAGAAGAAGCCGGTGTAGGTCAGCAGACGACTGACGAACGCCCACCAGAAGTCGGGGTAACGACGCGGCGACAACCAGTAGCTGCCGAGCACCGCTCGGCGGTCGAACGGCTCGATCGGGAGGTCGCGGTTGTCCGGGTCCGGCGCGACGCGCAGCCGCGTCAGGGTCAGCACGAGCGGCAACGATCCGAGGACGACGTAGGCGATCGCGATGTGGTCCGCCAGCACTCCGGCGAGGCCCTGACCGAGCACCGTGCCCAGCATGATCCCATGCCCAGCGCGGCGCTGTACCGGCCACGCGTCGCGCTCGGCACGCGGTCGGGCAGCACGGCGACCAGCGGGCCCTGGGCGCAGCCGATCGCGATCTCGGACAGGACGTAGAGCAATCCCAACATCACGACCGAATGGCTGAATCCCATGCCCCACATCAGGGGCGCGGTGGCGGCGGCGCCGAGCACGATCCACGGTGTGCGGCTGCCCTGGCGCGAACGCGTCCGGTCCGACAGCAGGCCCACGGTCAGCTGTGAGATCGATGCGGCGATCGCCCCGATCGTGGTCAGGATCGCCAGCACCCCGGCCTTGCGGTCGTCACCGACGAGGTCCTCGACCTGCAGCGCCATCAGGACCGAGGGGACGGCACCGAACACGATGGACAACGCCAATTGGGATCCGGTCAACGACCACAGCAGTCCCCGTGGCGGCACCGCACCCTCCACCTGAGTCCCGCCCGGCAGCGACGACACGTCCGACATCTCGTTCCCTCCTGGGCGCCACCTGGACGTGGCGCCGGTCACAGGACCATAACAGAAACACTCGTTTCTTTGATACATTCGGCGTGACCCCGGGAGGATCCTTGAACAGCAGCACCCGCCAGCACGGCACCGGACGGACCGGTGCACCCGCGCCGATCCACGTCGTCGACACGCGCCGGTTCACCGGCGAGGCCGAGCTCTCCGAGCGCCACCGACGGCTCGATGCGCGAGGCCTCCGGGCCACGGCCTCCCCCGCGCACGAGGAGTACGTCGACGAGCTCGCGGAGCGACTGAGGGCACTCGGACTCGACGTCCTGGTGGAGGAGGTGCCCGTCGAGCGCTGGACGCCCTCGTCCTGGTCGCTCGTCGTGGGCGGGTCACCGGTCCACGTCGGCTCGTACCTGCCCTACTCCGGCACGACACCGGCCGGCGGCGTGCGCGGTCCCCTGTCGTTCGACCCCGCTCCCGGTGCCATCGGGGTGGTCGACGTGGCCGTGCTCCCGCTGCAGGAGCAGCACTTCGCGATGCTGGACTGGGACGCCCCGGACTTGCCGACCATCCCCGACGGACACGATCTCGAGGCACCGTACGAGCGCGTGTGGTTGAGCCAGGAGGGCATCCGGGAGCAGGTGGCGGCCTTCGCCGCCGCCGGCGCCGCCGGGCTGGTACTCGTCGTCGACGGCGAGGCCGTCGAGGTCGATGGCTCCTACCTGCTCTACGACGGCGTGCTCCGGGGCCTCCCGACCCTGGTGGTCGACCGCCATGTCGGCGCAGATCTCAGGAAGGCGGTTCCGACAGGAGCGGACGCGACGCTCACGTTGGAGGCCGTCGTCGAGCCGGCGGTCAGCCGCAACGTCTCCGCGATCGTGCCCGGCGTCAGCGAGGAACTGGTCCTCGTGCAGTCGCACACCGACGGCACCAACGCCCTGGAGGACAACGGCCCCGAGGCCATCGTCGCGATGGCCGAGTACCTCGTCGGGCTCGACCGCGCCGAACTGCCGCGGGGCGTACTGCTCGTGCTGTCCACGGGGCACTTCGTCACCCACACTGCGTGGGGCCTCGCCGCGTTCCTGCGCGCCCACCGCCACGACCTGCTGGAGCGGACCGTCGCCGCGATCAGCATCGAGCACCTCGGCGCGCGGGCATGGAGACCACGCGAGGAGGGTTACGACGTGTCGGCCGACTTCGAGCTCGGGTGCTTCTTCTCGACCAACCACCGGGTCGTCGTGGATGCCGTCCGCAATGCGCTCGACCGCGCCGAGGTGACCAACAGTCTCGTGCTGCGGCCGTTCGTCGCGGACGAGACCGGTGAGGCACCCGACGGCATGGGCTGGCCCGGCGACGGGATGCCGCTGTGGGGCATCGGCCACCTGCCCTCGGCGAACTTCATCACCGGGCCGGGCTACCTCCTGACCGAGATGTCGACGCTCGACCTCATCGACGTCGCGGCGATGCGTCGCCAGACGATCGCCTTCCTCGAGGCGCTGCTCGAACTCGCCCACGCGGACGCCGAGGCGCTGACCCGGACGGCTCGATAACATCGATCCTCACCGAAATGGAGCTCACATGGTCGAGGCAGTACGCGAGGGCGTCTTCTTCTCGACTCCTGCGGACCTGCCGCGCGGTCGTCACCGACTGTCGCGCGACAACGTGCTGCAGGCCCAGTCCGAGCGCCTGATGATCGCGGTCACCGAACTCATGGCGGCCGAGGGCTACCGGTCGATCGGCGTCCGCGAGATCGCCGCCCGGGCCCGCGTGTCGGCGGCTGCCTTCTACGAGTGCTTCGACGACAAGGACGCGTGCGTGTTCGCGGCGTACGACCGGTTCATCGAGGTGCTCCTGACCAAGGTGGCCCTGCCGCTGGACGACCCGCAGGAGTGGGACGGCACGGTCGCGATGGTGCTCCACGAATATCTCGGGACGCTCGCCTCCGATCCGGTGGTCGCTCGCGCCTTCCAGGTCGAGATGGACTCACTCGGACGCCGGGCGCGAGATGCCCGCAGGCAGGCCCTCACCGGCATGGCCGCGGTGCTCAAGGCACGCCGGGAGGAGCTGTGGCCCGACCACGTCGTCGTGCCTCTCGACGCGTACGTGGGCGCGGTCTACGCGATCCGCCAACTCGCATCCGACGCGCTCGACGAGTACGACCGACCCGACCTGATGGCCCTGGCTAACGACGCGGCGCCCTGGATCCGGCGCCTCATGTCCGACGAGGTGCCGGCCGGGACTCCAGCCGGCTGACCGACAGGCTCATCCTCCTCAGCGGCCGCCCACGGTCCGCGCCAGTTCGGTGCTGACACAGGCGTCGTCCATGGCGCGGACGAATGCGCAGAAGTCGATCCAATCGACCTCGGAGAGGGGCACCACGATCCGGTCGCCGTGCACCGTGTCGATCAGGGCATGGGGCAGCCCCTCACCCGAGGAGACGATCGTCGCGTGGGTCACGGCCGCGGGACTCATGGGTACTGGGGTGCGCTCGGTCGCCAATTCGGCCAGCAGGTCGCCGACAGGGCGGGGCGTGCCGCTCGGCCCCGGCCTCAGCGATGCAACGAGGCGGCGGACCAGTCCGGAAGCCATGTTCCGACCTTCTCCTCGGATCTTCATCCACTGAGGTCACCCTAATAAATTTCGAACGAAACCTTGTTCCTGTGTAATGTATACACTAGCATGGCGTGAAGTGCCTCACAGGTCCACCGACGCTGTGAGACTGATACCCACCGCCACGAGATCCGGGCTGGGAACTCCCGCCCGGAGCGATTTGGAGGAACATGATGGAGCCATCGACCGAACGCCTGGGATATGTC
Organism: uncultured Aeromicrobium sp.; assembly: GCA_964464335.1. Lineage (GTDB taxonomy): Bacteria > Actinomycetota > Actinomycetes > Propionibacteriales > Nocardioidaceae > Aeromicrobium. Next base: position 23,465 of record CAYXFT010000002.1, on the reverse strand, counting down.
GTCATGGGCGTTCCCGACGTCAAGGAATCCGCCGACTTCTACACCCGGATCGGCCAACTCACACCGCACGACGTGACGGAGAAGACGGCCTTCCTCGGCGGTGGCTATGACCACCATTGGCTACGCCTCGAGGAGAACACCGAGAAGAGCGGGCTGATGCGAGTCGGCTTCCAGTTGGCTCAGAACGAGTCGCTCGACTCGGTGGCCAACCGGCTCGACGAGCGCGGGATCCGCTACAAGGAGTTCGGCGACCTCGAGGGCGACGCGATCGACCGCGGCATCCGCTTCGTCGATCCCGACGGCGTCGAGATCGACGTCTACACCGACATGCTGTCGCGCGGCGTGAAGCCCGGCCAGGACCTGGTTCGGATGGACGCGATGCTGCACGCCGTGTGGTTCTCCACCGACCCGGTCGCCGCGCACAACTTCTACTCCGAGGTCCTCGGCTTCAAGGCCTCCGACTGGATCAAGCGCAATGCCGTCTTCATGCGGTCCGGCAACAACTACCACCACTCGATGGGCATCTTCCGTTCCAGCCCCGAGCGCGCCGCCAGCATGGACCACTTCTGCATCCTCGTCGAGAGCATCGACGACGTGATGCGCGCACGCAACATCGCTCGACGCAACGGCGCGGCACTGCAGAAGGACGTCCTGCGACACGCCGCCTCCGGCTCGATCAGCGTCTACATCGCCGATCCCGTGGCGGGCATCTCGTTCGAGTTCTGCTGCGAGCACGACATCGTCGACGACAACCACCGCCCGCGCCTGCTCGAGTCCACGCCGATCAGCCGCGACGTCTGGATGGCGGGCACGTCCCGCGAAGAGGTCAAGCACCTCACGAATGCCGCGATGGGCGTGACGTCCGACCTCAAGGGTTCGGCCGCGATCGCCCGCGACGACGAACTCGCCGCCATGGCGAACTCGCTGGCCTGACTCCTCCACAGGCCTGAAAAGGGGGCGCGTACCTCGACGAGGTACGCGCCCCCTCCTTCGTGTCGGGCCGAGATGGGATCAGAGCCTCGGTGGCGCGTGGCGGGCCTCATTGCCCACGATCGGGTTCGTCAGCACTCCCAGCCGCTCGACCTCGACCTCGACGACATCGCCGGGGCGCAGGAGCCACGCAGGGGTGCGCGAGTACCCGACTCCCGAGGGCGTCCCTGTCGCCAGCAGGTCGCCCGGCTGCAGTGTGAAGGTCCGGCTGATCAACGACAGGGTCTCGCCCACCGTGTAGACCATCTGGTCCGTGGTCCCCCGCTGGACCTCCTCACCGTTCACCCGGGTGACGAGTGTGAGTCCGTCGCGCAGGTCCCCCACCTCGCTCGCCGGCACGAGAGGTCCGAGCGGCCCCGAGCGATCGCCGTTCTTGCCGAGGATCCACTGGGACGTGAGCTTCTGAGCCCGACGAGAGGTGATGTCGTTGAAGGTCGAGTAGCCCACCACGGCACTCAAGGCCTCCTCTGCAGTGGCATCGACCAGCGTCGACCCGACCCAGGCCACGACCTCGCCCTCCCAGTCGACGCCATCCTCGTTCGCCGGGACGGGGACCCCCGCGCCGTCGACCGTGAGCGACGTCGCCCAGCGGGCGAAGAGGGTCGGATGCTCGGGCATCCCCGCGTCGGCGTAGGAGCCCTCCGCGACGTGGTCCACGTAGTTGAGCCCGATGCAGATCACCCTTGCCGAGTCCGGGACCGGTGGCACGAGGGTCACGTCGCGGGTTGCCACGGTGTCGCCCGAGGCAGGTGCCGCGATCGCCGCGGCGGCATCGGCCCAGAACCGCGTGAGCGACCCGAGATCACTCACGGTCGCTCCGTCCTGCGACAAGGCACCGACGCGAACCTCGTCCTCGCCGCGGTATCCGACGATCCGGGTCGTCACAGCTTGACCGCCGTGTAGACGGTGTCGAGGTACTCGGCGAGTCCTTCGGCGCCACCCTCGCGGCCGAGGCCGGATTCCTTCACGCCGCCGAACGGGGCCGCCGCGTTGGAGACCAGGCCGAGGTTGACCCCGATCATGCCGCTCTTGAGCCGGTCGATGACGCGCATCGCACGATCGAGATCGTGGGTGAACACGAAACCGACGAGCCCGTACTCGGTGTCGTTGGCCAGGTGCAGGACCTCCTCCTCGGTCGAGAAGGTGACGACGGGCGCCAGTGGCGCGAAGATCTCCTCGGAGAGGATCCGGCTGCCTGGCTGCACACCGCTCAGCAGCGTGGGATGGACGAATCGTCCCTCGACCTGCTGGCCACCGACCTCGATCGTCGCGCCGCTCTCGACGGCTTCGGCCAGCAGTTCGCCGTACTTGGCCGCAGTCGCGTCGTCGACCACCGGGCCGATGTCGGTCGCGTCGTCCCAACCGACACCGACGGTCAGGTCACCCATGCGCGCCGAGAGCTTGGCAATGAACTCCTCGGCGACGGACTCGGCGACCAGGAACCGGTTCGCAGCCGTGCAGGACTGGCCCATGTTACGCAGCTTGGCGATCAGGGCACCTTCGACGGCCTCGTCGACATCCGCGTCCTCGAAGACGATGAAGGGCGCGTTCCCGCCCAACTCCATGGACGTGCGCATCACCTGCGACGCGCATTGCTTCAGCAGGTGCTTGCCCACCGCGGTCGACCCGGTGAACGACAACTTGCGCACCTTGCCCGAGTCGATGATCGCGGTCGTGACCTGACCTGAGTTTCTCGTGGTCAGGACGTTGACCGCGCCGGCGGGCACTCCGATCTCTTCGATCGTCTGCGCCAGCAGGAGACTGGTCAGGGGCGTGAGCGCGGCGGGCTTCAGGATCGACGGGCAGCCGGCGGCGATCGCGGGCGCGATCTTGCGCGCGCCCATGGCGAGCGGGAAGTTCCATGGAGTGATGAGCAGGCACGGGCCGACCCCGCGGTGCGACACGATGATGCGCGTCGCGCCGTTCGGGGACCGCCGGAAGTCTCCACTGATGCGCAGCGCCTCGTCGGCGAACCAGCCGAAGAAGTCGGCCGAGTACTTGACCTCGGCCCGAGCCTCGGCCAGGGACTTGCCCATCTCCAGGGTGATGACGAGAGCGAACTCCTCGATGCGGTCGAGCAGGGCTCGTTCGATCCGGCGCAGGACATCGGCCCGCCAAGCCGGCGAGGTGGCGGCCAGTTCGGTCTCCGCCGCGACGGCCGCGTCCACGGCCGCGAGGGCATCGTCCACGGTCGCGCTGGCGACCTCCACGAGTGACTCTCCCGTGGCAGGGTTGTCGACCGAGAACGTTGTTCCGTCGCTCGACGGTCTCCAGTTTCCTGCGATGAACAGGCCGGTGGGCACGGTCGGCAGGGTCGGGGCGGGCGTGATGTCTGTCGTCAGGGTCATGGCTTCTCTCTCGGTCAGAAGACGGCGACGCCGGCGACCGGGCAGCCGGAGGCGCCGGTGATCGGCAGGGCAGGGGCGGTGAACAGGAACTCGTAGGTACCGAGCTCCGCGCAGGTCGTCGCGAGTTCGGCGAAGTCGAAGATCTCGCCAATCGCCAGACCCATGTGGACGAGCGCGACGATGTGGAAGGGCTGGAAGCAGTCCACCTCGTTGGGGCGGACCTCCAGTCCCCAGGTGTCCGCCGCCACCGCCGCGAGTTCCAACTCGTGGATCCACGGCGCGGTGTGCAGCGAGAGCCCGGGCGCGGCACCGCCGGCGTAGTCACCCCAGGCACCGCGGCGTGCCTCCAGGAACCCCGTGCGCAGCAGCAGCGCGTCGCCCTTGCGCAACTCCACCCCTTGCGCCTCGGCGGTGGCACGCAACTCGTCGACGCTGATCGCGTGACCGGGCTCGAGCGCGTCGACGCCCAGATGGCGAGCCACGTCGAGCAGGACACCGCGCGTCACGATCTTCCCGGCGTAGTTCTCGATGCCGTTCTTGGTGGCGCCGAAGGAGGAGACGAGCGCCGCCGAACGGCCGTTGTACATCTTGCCCTTCCAGAAGATGTGGGACAGGGAGTCCCACTGCGTGCCGGCCTGGTTCGGGATGATGAGGATGTCATCGGAGCGGCCGAAGCCCTTCGCGGGGCCGAAGTTGGCAGGCAGGATCTCCTGGGCGCCGGCAACGTGGTCGGCGCCCGTCGCGGTCATGACATTGCGGGGGTTCGCCCGCAGCGTTCCGGTCTGCGGTCCGGCCTGGTCGTACGGCAACGTGACCGACACGGTGCGGCCGTGCTTCACGAGAGCCGCCGCGGCGCGCACCTGTTCGGGACCGATGTGGTTGAGCGTGCCTCGTTGGTCCTCCTCACCCCAGCGGCCCCAGTTGGTGCACTGATCGATGTAGGTCTGCAACTGGTCGGCCCCACGGAAGTCGGTCACGTCGTCTCCTTGATGATGGAATCTGGTCGGTGCGTCCGGTCAGGGCGCCGTCGAACTGGCGAACACACCGCGGATGTCGGCATCGAGTGCGTCGTACTGCCGCGCATGAATTGGCGCTCCGTCCCGCGTGCGCGCGGTCACGAGGTATCCGTACTCGAAGATCCGTCCCGACGGGAGGTTCGTGATCGTGCGGACCGCGAGCCCGGAGGCGTGCAGATCGACGAGCAGGCGGTCGAGCTGGGCCTGTCCCTCGACGACCACGGCGAGGTGGTCCGCGTCGGATCGCGGCGTCGGCATCGACGACGTCAGCACCCACCACCCACCGGCGCTGCCCAGATCGACGTCGTGCTCGATGACCTCGAGGCCGAACTCGTGCGCCACCGCCTCGGTCGCGATGACGGCGATGGAACCATCGCCCTCGAGGACCTCGCGGGCGGCGACCACGGAGTTCTTGTCATGCATCTGCGAGGTCGCGTGAGAGAGCTTGGTGCGCAGGAACTCGCCGCACTGGCGCAGCGAACCGTGCCCGCCCACGTGGGTGATGTCCTCGAGTCGCGTGCCCGGCTTGCCGAGCAGCGCACAGTGGTACGGGACGACGATCTCCTCGGCGATGAACAGCCGGTCGCCGGCCAGCATGCGTTTGACGGTGTCGGTGGCTTGCGTGTGGGACGTCTCGGACGTCAGGACACCGCCCTCGACCACCCCGGCGAAGACGGCCTCCGCGACACGGTCCATCGTGTCGAAGTAGGCGATGTCCGAGTCGTGCTCGCCGGCCGACACCAATGCTTGCGTCGCCTGGCCGGCGAAGGTCAATCTGCTGCCCAACGTGCCGAGTCTCACGACTGCCTCACTAAGTGGATAGTGTATTCAGTACGCAAGCACGATAACACACGTGACCCCCGCCACGTAAGTGACGGGGGTCAGACGTGCAGCAGTTCAGTTCGCAGCGGAGTCCAGGCTCGCGAGACGATCGCGCGTGTGCTTCACGTGGCCTTCGATGGACGATCGAATGCGCGACTCGTCGCCTGACTCGAGGGCCGCGAGGATCTCCTCGTGTTCGAGGATCACCTCGTGACGCCGCTTCACGTCGGCCTTCGCCAGATGCAGGTACCGGTAGATGCGGAATCGGACCTCGTCGATGATGGTCGTGACGGCCGAGTCGTGACCGTTCACCGAGCGATGGAACTCCATGTCGGCCTGCAGCCATTCGTCGGCGTCCATCGCCACGTCGAGTTTCGCGGCCGCCTCCCGAGCCTGGGCCAGGGTGACCGTCTGGAAGTCCTCACGCTTCAGCGAACGCAAAGCCGCGAAGACCTCAAGCTCTACTCGCAGTTCGAACAACTCCAAGACCTGTTCGCGCGTGAGCTTGGTGACCACGTACCGCTGGAACGGGTTGGCGTCGAGGAACCGCTCGGCCTGGAGCCGGCGCAGGGCCTCGCGAACGGGCACCCGGCTGACACCGAGCGAATTGGCCAGCTCGACCTGGTTGAGCTGCGTCCCGGCAGGGATGTCGCCGCGCATGATCGCCTCGCGCAACTGCTCGTAAACGGTGTCACCGAGCGTCTGTCGCGTGACAACTTGCATCCCACCCACTGCCGGAGCCTTCGCCATGCTCGGAGTCTATCCGAATACAGTCGTCTGTGTGCTCAGGCGGGATGGCGACCCACGAAGTACAGGTCGTCACTGTCCTCCGTGACCCACAGGTTCGAGGCCTTCAGCGCGTTGCGGAAGGCATTCATCTCACCGGCGTGCAGGCGTGTCGCGGGCGTGCGCATCGGCCCGCCGTTGAAGCCCGCCAGCCACGCCTGGTACTTCCATGCGGCGCGGTTGACCGAGTGCGCGTGCGGCACCGGAGCCACGTTCGTGTTCGCGCGCCACGCGGGAGCGATCTGCCAGAGCAGATCGAGCGCCTCGTCGGACTTGCCTGCGCGGGACAGCTCGAGCATGCGCGGGGCGGTGTCTCCGTAGTACTCCGTGTTCGAGGTGGCGATCACGCGCAGGTCGACCAGGTTCGCCAGGGCGATGGCCTCCTGGATGATGGGCATCGTGATGAGCACCTTCTCCGAAAGTCGGTTCCACGCGTGGGAGAATCCGGCGACGGACGGGAATCCTCCCTCGGCCTTGATGGAGACGAAGTTCGGCGAGGCGTCGACGAGGTCGGCGAGCATGTCGACCGGGATCGACGCCGAGTGCAGGCGCTCGAAACCCCAGTGCGTCATGGGGAACAAGATGATGCCCAGGTTCGTCGCCTCGGCGAAGGCCAGCGTGTAGTCGTAGACGTCCTGCAGCGACGTGGGGTGGAAGTTCGGCGGGTACGACAGCAGGGCGAGCTTGGCGCCGGCGGCCTCCGCGCGGTGCGCGGCCTCGATGTTCTCCTCCAGCGTGTTCCACGAGGCATGGAAGATCAGGTTGAGGTCACCCTTGGACTCGTCCGCGGCGATCTCGGTGAACCGGGTGTACTCGTCGAGGGAGATGTTGATCTCGCCGACCAGCAGCGTGCCGGTGAAACCGAGTTCCATCACGCGGCGGATGTCGTGACGGATGCCCGCCTCGTTGATGTCCGTCAGGTCCTGTGTGAAGCTCGGGATCACGACGTTGTTCACGCCCTGGAAGTGCTCCCACGCCCAGTCGCGCACGGTGCTTTTGTCGATCGCCGTCATGTCATTCCACCTTCGTGAGTCGATGATTTCTGTCGGGTTGGTCTACCGGCGGGTCTTCGGGGACGCGAGGGCGTCCCAGGTCGTTCCCAGTCCGGCGTCCGCGGCCCGGCGGTAGGCCAGGTCCGCGGCGACGAGGTCCTGCAAGGCGGTTCCCACCGACTTGAAGATCGTCAGGTCCTTCGGTCCGTCCGTGGCGTCGTGCGCCCCCTGGACGAGTGAGTCGAGTTGGACGATGCCGTCCAGGCGGCCGCCCTCGGCCACGTACTCGCGCACGTCGCCCGATTCGGAGGCGATCGCGGCGGGATCGGCGTCGAACACCAACAGGTCGGCCCGGCGCAGGATCTCGGTGTCGAGTTCGCGCAGGTCCTCGTGGGTGGAGCCGATCGCGGTGACGTGGATGCCGCGCGGGATCCACTCCGAGAGGCACGCGATGGGACCGCCGTAGCCGGTGTTCGTCGCGGTGATCAGGTGCTCGACCTCGGCGCACGCCTCGGCCGCGCTGCCGACGGCGACGATCCGGACTCCGCTGTCGGCCAGCTCCGCACCGAGGCGTCCGGCGAATCGTTCGCGGCTGGCCGGGTTGGGACTGAAGACGCGGAACTCCTCGACGCCGCCGAGCGCGGCGAAGGTCCGTACGTGGGCCTCGGCCTCGAGTCCGGAGCCGAGCACGCCGATCGCGCCGGCCTTGACCCGCAGAGCCCGCGCGGCCACGGCACTGGTGGCCGCCGTGCGCGCCGCGGTCAGGTAGCAGGCATCCATGCAGGACAGCACCTCGCCGGACTCGGTCGAGATGAGCAGGATGACGTAGCGCACGGGGACTCCCCCGCCGCCGAAGAAGGTCTTCAGCCCCATCACGTGCGCGTTCGGCACGATCGCGGGCATGACCCGCAGGAACCGGCCGTCCCCCGCCAGGTTGAGCCGATCGGGCAACACGGATGGCTCGGCCTGCTCCGCGGCGATCGCCCGTTCGATCTGCTCGACCAGCGAGAGGGGATCGAGCACTCGCTGGACCGTGAGGTCATCGAGCAACAGCGACATTCCGCACGCTCCTCCGTAGTCAGTCCGTCCGCTTCATCGGTTCGGTTTACTGTATACAGTGTAGGTGTCTACGGTTGACTGTCAAGCACTGGCAATCGGGGTGAACGACTCCCGGAGGCCTTCCGCGGAGCAGCAAAAGTGTATAATGTGTTCACATTGGTGTCGCGTGCGTCACATGCCGAGCACCTGGAAAAGACCCGAAAACCACAACAGATGGCGGTGGACAGATGAGTGAACTGACGATCAGCTTGGCCTATGCGCGCAACGCGTGGACGGCCCCGCTCCTGGACGGCGAGGTGACCGTCGAGGGGGTCAATCTCGTGACGTCGGTCGTGCCTCCGAACGACTTGTTCTACCGCCAGCTGCGGTACCGCGAGTTCGATGTCTCGGAGTTCTCGATGTCCCAGTTGATCTCGGCCAACTCCAAGGGCCTGGCCACGTGGAAGGGCATCCCCGCCTTCCCGTCGCGTGGCTACTTCCACACGCGCATCTACGTCAACAAGCACGCCGGCATCGAGACGCTGGCCGATCTGCGGGGCAAGCGCGTGGGTCTGCCGGAGTACCAGCAGACCGCCGCCCTGTGGACGCGCGGCATCCTGCAGCACGACTACGACATCGCGCCCACCGACATCCATTGGGTGATGGGTCGTCCGCTCTCGCGGAGCCACGGCGTCCACGCGGGCTTCACCCCGCCGGAGGGCCTGAGCTTCGAGCACCTCAACGAGGGCGAGAACATCGCCGAGTTCCTCGCGCAGGGAAAGATCGACGCGATCGTCGCGTACTCGGGCGGACGTTCGCGCAGCGGGCTGGGCCTGGGTCAGGAGCCGCCGCGTCGCGTCGCCGCACGCAGCGAGATCGATCCGACCTGGTACGACCTGGACGAGCATCCCGACACGCGTCCCCTCTTCGCCGACCATGCCGCCGCCGGGTACGACTACTTCCAGAAGCACGGCGTGATCCACATCAACCACCTGCCGGTGATCCGCGAGGAACTGACGACGCAGTACCCGTGGCTCGCGCGCAACCTCTACGACGCGTTCGTCGAGTCGCGCGCCCTCGGCATCCAGCGGATGGAACGGGCGCTCGAGCCCAGCCGGGCCCTCGGCGCGGTCGACATCCAGAAGTTCCGCGCCGGCACGGAGGCCATGCAGTACGGCTTCCGGGCCAACGCCGACCTGCTCGACACCGCCACCGCATGGCACCACGAGCAGGGCCTGTCGCCGGTGCGCGTCGACGCCCAGTCGATGTTCGCCGAGACCGTCCAGGAACTGTGACTCCCACTCCCCCGAACCGGAAGGCAACCATGTCGACCCAGCACACGCAGGTGTTGATCGCAGGCGGCGGACCCGTCGGCCTGACCCTGGCGATCGATCTGGGCAAGCGGGGCATCCGCTGCACCCTCATCGAGAGCAAGCCCGAGGCACTGTTCCTGCCCAAGATGGAGCGGTGCAACGCGCGCTCCATGGAGATCTACCGCCGTCTCGGGCTCGCCGACGCGATCCGTGAGGCCAGCTCGCCGACGAACGCGAGCATGGACATCGGCGTCGTGACGGACTTCGCTTCCGACCTCGTCGTCCGGTTGGACTACCCCACGGTCGACGAGGGACGCGAGGCGGTGGCGCAGACCTTCGACGGCTCCCTGCCGCTCGAGCCGTACCAGGTGATCTCCCAGTACACGCTCGAACCGTTGCTGCGCGAACACGTCGCGTCGCTGGAGAACGTCGAGGTGCTCTACGGCCACGAACTCGTCGCCGTCGACCAGGACGACAGCGGGGTCACCGCGACCGTCACCACGCCGGACGGCGCCACCGTCGACCTGCGCGCCGACTACATGGTCGGCTGCGACGGTGGCCGCAGCGTGACCCGCAAGTCCTTGGGGTTCGTGCTCGAGGGCGACGGCTCGATCGCCGAACGCAGCCAGATCTTCTTCCGCTCGCCCGACCTCTTCGAGAAGCACGCGGCCGAGCCGTGCCGGATGTACTTCTTCATGAACGAGGACCGCACGGTCCTGACCGTGCAGGACGACCCGACCTACCTGCGGATCAACAGCCGCTTCAGCGGCACGGACGAGGAGGCCGTCCAGTTCGTCCGCGACCTGCTCGGCCTGGACGTCGAGATCGACCTGATCTCGGTCAACAGTTGGAAGTTGCACCTGCTGGTGGCCGAGCACTTCGGTCGCGGTCGCGTCTTCCTGGCCGGCGACTCCGTCAGGCTAGTGATTCCCACCGGCGGCCTCGGGCTGAACACGGGCATCGCGGACGCGACGGACCTGGCCTGGAAGCTCGCCGCGGTCCTGCAGGGCTGGGGCGGCCGCGGGCTGCTGGACAGCTACGAGTCCGAGCGGCGGCCGGCGGCGCTGCGCGCCGTCGAGGGTTCGCGGTACGCCCATCAGGGACAGCGGATGTGGCAGCAGTACCTGCGGCCCGAGGTCGACACGTCCGCCCCGGAGTACGCGAGCATCCAGCGGGCCGTCGCCCACGTCGCCGAACTCACGCAACGACGCACGCACGAGATGGTCGGGACGGAGTTGGGCTACGTCTACCGCGGATCGGACATCATCATCGAGGCCGAGGACGAGATCGACCTCCCGGACGTTCCCGAGGTCTACATCCCCACCGCGCGTCCGGGGGCACGACTGCCGCACATGTGGCTCGACGACGGCACCGCGCTGCACGACACGATCGACCGCCGGGAGTTCACGCTCCTGACCTTCCGCGCACTCGACGGCGTGACGGAGCTGCAGAAGGAGTTCGCCGAGCTGGGCGTACCACTCACCGTGCGCGAGATCGCCCAGCCCGATCTCGCCCGCGTGTACGACGCGCCGGCGGTGCTCGTACGGCCCGACCTCCATGTGGCCTGGCGTGGCGAACCGGTCGACCTCGACCCACGTCGCTTGGCCCAGCGGGTCACCGGTCACGCGGTCGCCACGCCATGAACCGGGCACCGCAACTGCTCGGCACGTGACGGGCGCCCCGGTCCTCTCGCAGGACCCGGGGCGCCCGTGGTCTGGCGGGCTGTGCCCCGACGGTGTTCAGTGCGGCAGCAGATGGACGCGGGTCGCCGGGACGCTGACGCCCAGGGCGTCACCACGCGCCAGCATCGCGTGCGGCGCTTCGCGGGCCCGCAGCTCCCAGTTGCCGACGCGCACGTAGCGGTCGACCGAGGCTCCCAGGAATGCCGTGGTCACGACCTCGCCCCGCCATCGGTTCACGGGTCCTTCGCCCACATTCGCGGCAACGGAGTCGACGACATCGGCCACGTCGACCTGGACGTACTCGGGCCGGATCATGGCCGTGACGGTGCTGCCGACCACCACACCCGGCCGGGTACGGGCCCAGAGGCTCACGTCGCCCGATTCGACCCGGGCGAATCCCTCGGCGACCTCGACGACCTTGCCGGAGACCATCGTCGAGGCCCCCACGAATCCCGCGACGAACGCGTCTGCCGGCTGATCGTAGATCTCCCGTGGGGTGGCCAGCTGGACGATGCGACCCTCGTTCATCACCGCGACGCGGTTCGAGAGGGCCAGCGCCTCCTCCTGGTCGTGCGTGACGTACACCGCCGCCACCCCGGCCTCGTGCTGGAGCCGAGTCAACTCGATCCGCATCGATTCGCGCAGTTTGGCGTCGAGATTCGACAGCGGCTCGTCGAGCAACATCAGCGGAGGCTCCATGACCAAGGCCCGTGCGAGCGCGAGGCGCTGCTGCTGGCCGCCGGACAGACTCGTCGCCGGACGCCCGTCCATCCCGCCCAGTCCCACCACCTGCAACATTCGACTCACCCGGTCGTCGATCGACGAACTCGTCTCGCGCTCGTCCTTGCGCCGCACCTCCAGGGGAAAGGCGACGTTGCCCGCGACGGTCATGTGCGGCCAGATGGCGTAGGACTGGAACACCATCGCGATGCCCCGTCGATTCGGTGGAAGGTCGATGCCCGCGGCGCTGTCGAACAGCACCCGGTCCGTGAGCGTGATCCGACCTCGATCGGGATCCTCCAGACCCGCGATCGAACGCAAGGTGGTGGTCTTGCCGCACCCCGACGGTCCCAGCAGGGTCAGCAGTTCTCCCGGCCCGACGTCGAAGGAAACGTCGTCGACGGCGAAAGGGGCGGGGTCGCCACGCCGGGGGACGCCCACATCGTAGGTCTTGTGCAGACCTTCGACGGCCAAGACTGTCATCACACCGGTCCTTCCTGTTGTCCGATTCGCCCGAGCATCCGATAGGCGACCCCGGCGACGGCCATGCTGATCACGAGCATCACGGTCCCCATGGCTCCGACGATGTTCAGATCGCCGTTCGCGATCGCGCGCAACAACATCGTCGAGACCATCGGCGTGCCCGCCGTGACGAGCAACGCCGGCAACGACAACTCACGGAACCCGAGCGCGAAGATGTAGGTCCCGACGCCGATCGCCGCGGGCCGCACGAGCGGGAGCATGATCCGTCGCGCGGACGTCGCGTCGGTGGCGCCACTCGTGAGTGCCGCCTCCTCCAGTTCACTGCCCACGGACATCAAGGCCGGTTTCTGGTAGCGAATCCCGTAGGGCAGGTAGTGCGCCACGTAGGCGATCAGGATGGCCCAGAGTGTCCCGTAGAGGGGCAACGGGGCGTAGAGCAGGAGCAGCAGGAAGCCCAGGCTGAGCACGATGTTCGGGATCACGAGAGGTACGGACGCGAGTTGTTCGAGGACCCTGCCGATGAGTCGCGGGGAGTTGCGGGTCACCCATCGGACGACCACGAACGTCAGGACGACCACGACGACGGCGGCCACCGCGGACACGAGAAGACTGTTGAACACGGCCTCACCGAAGCCGCGATAGTCCAGCAGGGCCTCGTAGTTCGCCAGGGTCAGGTTCGACCACGAGAGCGAGGCTCCGACGCGAGGCGAGAAGGAAGACGCGACGGTGTAGACGACCGGCAGCAGGTTGAGGGCCGCGAAGCCCACGAAGATCGCCGTCGCCGGCCAACGCCAGCGACCGAGGCGTTTCGGCCGCGGCTGTCGGCTCTTGCCAGTGACGACCTGGAACCGCTTCGCCTGGCGCAGCACGCGCTGTTCCGACCAGATGAGCACCGCGACCACCACGACCAGGATCACGCCGTACGCCGCGGCCACCGCGTAATCGGGGAACAGGGAGTTGTGCAGGCCTTCGTAGATCTCGGCGGTGAAGATCGAGACGCCTGCCGCACTCCCGAGCACCAGCGGGATCTCGAACGCCTGCACCGCCCAGATCAACGAGAGCAGCCCCGAACCCAGCAGCGCCGGCATCATGACCGGTGCCGTGATCCGACGCAGGACCGTCACCGTCGAGGCGCCACTCATCAGACCGGCCTCCTCCAGCGCGTCGTTCATGCTGCGCAACGGTCCGATCAGGAACAGGAACGACATCGGCGCCAGCCGCAGCGACTCGACCAGGATCATGCCCACCATCGACGAGACGTCGAACGTGGGCAGCCCCCACGCGGCCAGGCGACGGTTGGCGAAGCCCGCATCTCCCCCGAACATCAGCAGCCACCCGATCGCCGAGACGATGCCGGGAGTGGCGATGCCCAGGAACACCCCGAGATAGGCCAGCGGCTTCCACGGCGCGTCCGTCCGCACGACCAGCCACGCGATCACGAGGGCGATCGTCATCGCCATCACGGTGCTGGCAACGACGAACACCGTCGTGTCCACGAGCGTCTCGATGAAGGCGTCGCTGCCGAACACGTCTCGGTACGCCTCGAGGGACGGCGTCCCTTCCAGCGTCATCCCGCCGGGGATCAGGCTCTTCCAGACCATCACGGCGAGGGGCGGTATCACCAGGATCCCGACGATCACCAGGAGCGCCCACGGCATCAAGCGGCCACCACGGCGGGGGCCACGAGCAGTCCGGGGCATGCCTGCTCGCTCGCTCACGTCGGTCAGAGGACGTACTCCTCGAGAAGACCCTGCCACTGCTCGTAGGCCGCGTTGAACTCCTCGGTCGTGGGATAGCTCGAGAGCGGGTCCCACGTCGGGAAGTCGACCTCTTCACCCGGCGAGGTGTAGCCGTTGGCTGCGTAGACCGCTTGGCCTTCCGGGCTCACGAGGAAGTCGGCGAAGAGCGCGGCGGCCGCAGGGTGCGCGGTTCCATCGGCAATGGACACGCTGCCGGTGGAGGCCACCGCCGTGCCGAGGGGGACCCATTCCAGCGGTGCGTCCTTGCGCATGCCCGGAGCATTGCTCAACAGCGACGGGGTGGCCGCGTACTGACCCGCGACGAGCAGGTCGGCGAGCGCCGCGGTCGTGACGGGGGCGAGCTTCAGATCCTGCTCACCAAGACGGCGGATGAAGTCGGTGCCCTCGTCCTGCCCGAGTTGCTCCAGTACGCCGCCGACCCACCGGGCCGCGACCGTGCCCTGCGCCACGGCCATCCGGCCCTTCAACTCCGGGACCAGCAGATCATCGAGGTCGGCGAAGGACAGTCCATCGGTCTCCTCGGGGTTGTAGCCCGCGGAGATGAACAGCACCCGGTCGTCGACGAAGTAGTCCAGCCCTGCCTCATCGGCGCTCGTCCGCGCGTCGGCGGGAAGGTCCTGCGCCGACGGCGAGTAGAAGGGCTGGATGAGTTCTTGTTCGCGCATCTGCTGCTGACCGAAGTTGTCCGCCTCGATCACATCGGCCATCACGCGCCCGGCTTGGTTCTCGCTGGCGATCTTGGACGCCAGCACGTCGAGATTTCCGGTGAACACCTCCACGGCGATGCCCGGATGTGCGTCCTCGAACGCGCTGGCCAGGGCTTCGGCCGTCGGACCGGCGACGGTCGTGTAATACGAGACCGTCCCCTCGTCGACGGCACGGTCTGCCAACTCACTGCGCGAGATGTCCTGATCGACGAGGATGCTGCTGTCGGGGTGATCGGCGTCGTTCCCCGAGCATGCCGCCAGCAGCATGACGGAGGCGACGAGGGCCGCGGCGGCCCTCGTGAGGTTCTTGATCGGCACGAGTTCTCCCTGGTGACCTACGACACACCGTGCTGGTGTATGCAGACTACGGTTGACGGAAATCAGAAATTCACGCGGGTCGAGGTGGCGTCAGGCCTTGCCGTAGCCGTGGGTGTCGACCCGCACGTCGAGCACCACCGTTCCGCCCGCTCGGACCTCGTCCATCGCCTTCTGCACTGCCACCTGCAGCTCGGCCCGATCAACCACGGGCCCGAAGGCGGTCAGGCCGTGGCCGCGAGCGATCGCTGCGGGATCGGGATCTGGATCGCGCAGGTGTTGGCCGACCGCACGGTTCTCGATCGGACGCCCGCGGCGTTCGGCCACGCGCTGCTGGTGTCCCTCGTCGTTGAAGTACGAGCGGTTGTTCGCCACCACCACCAAGAGCGGCAGTCGGTAGTGGGCCGCGGTCCACAGCGCGGAGCTGCCCATGAGGTAGTCACCATCACCGATCACGGCCACGGGGATCCGTCCGGTCCCGTCCAGCGCGAGCGCCGCGCCGACCGCGATGCCCGGGCCGGAGGCCAACCCGCCGCCGCCGTCACGACCGAGGAAGTCCAGGGGATGCTCGAACCGGGCATCGGCCCCGGACCAGCCCAGAGGCAGCTGAGTGTAGGACACGGGGTCGGTGCCGGCGGCCTGTCGCAGGGCCTCCGCCAGGTCCCCCATGAGGATCGGATCGCCCTCGATCGCCGGGCGTTCGACGTCCACGAACTCGAGGGTCGGCGGCCACGAGACCCGCGAGGGCACCTCGGAGCCCGCACAACGCGAGAGCAGAGCCTCCACCATCTGGTCGGGTCCGGCCGTGATCTCGACGTCGCTCTCGACGGGTCCGAAATGATCCTTCACCCAGCCGTTGAGCAGCGCTCCGACATTGCGGACGCTGAACACCTCAGGACGAGGACCGTCGCCGAAGACGCCCGAGATCGTGCCGCCCAACTCGGTCCAGTTGAGGGCGACGATGACATCCGCGGACTCGATGAGCTGGCGGGCCGAAGGACTGAGTCGGCCCGCAGCCACCCGAGCCGGATGCTGCGGATGCTGGGTCGGGAAGACGGCCGGGTTGCGCATGTCGGACAGGGCGCACGCACCGGTCGCCTCGACGAGTTCGACCCGACGCCGCCACTGCGACTCCCCGCGGCCAGCGCGACCGAAGAGGATCAACGGGCGCTCCGCCGCGCGGATCGCCGCCACCACACGGTCCAGGGCCGTGGCATCGGGAGCCGGCGACGTCGGTACCGGATGCACGGTCGGGTCGGGCATCCGGATCCGACCCTCGATCGGGTCCTCCTGCAGTTCGGTGTCCAGGCAGACGTAGACCGGCGCCTGGGGCTCCATGCGCGTGAGCACGTGACCGCGCATCACCGAGTCGAGGGCAGCCTGGACCGATGCCGGCTGGTCGTCCCACTTCACGTAGGGACGGATGATGGCCGCCTGGTCCGCCGCCGTGTGGATCCAGTCGATCCATGGGCGACGCTTCGCCGCGTCGACCGGTCCCGTCGCGCCCAGCATCACCATCGGCGCCCGGTCGGCGTAGGCGTTGTAGATCGCCATGGTCGCGTGCATCAGTCCGACGTTCGCGTGCAGTCCGACGAGCATCGGCTCTCCGGTGACCTTCGCGTAGCCGTGAGCCACAGCGACCGCATGCTCCTCGTGCAGGCAGACGACCAACTTCGGTCCCTCGTGCCCGAGGTGGTTGACCAGGCTGTCGTGAAGTCCGCGGTAACTCGAGCCGGGAACCATCGCGATGTACGGAAGGTCGAGCGACGCCAGCAGATCGGCGATCGCGTCACTCCCCCATTTCGCCTCGGACGGCTCGGTGATCGGGACGTTCAGTTGATCGGGCAACATCTCGATCTCCTTCTGGTCAGTACTTGAGGTGGACGGACTTGGACTCGGTGTAACTCAGCATCTCCTCGAAGCACTCCTCACGACCGATGCCCGAGTTGTTGAAGCCGCCGAATCCCGTGCCGAGGAAGTGACGTGACACTCCGTTGACCCAGACGTACCCGGCCCGGACGTCGCGCGCGGCACGGGTCGCCTTCTGCAGGTCGTTCGTCCAGACCGACGCGGTCAGCCCGTACTCGATGGCGTTCGCAAGTCGCAGAGCCTCGTCGTACTCGCCGTTGTAACGCACCACCGACATCACGGGCCCGAAGATCTCCTCGTTGAAGATCCTCATGTCCTCGGTGACGTCCGCGAAGACGGTCGGACGAATCCAGTAGCCCTTCTCGAACTGCTCTCCCTCCGGTCGACGTCCACCGGCGACGAGGCGTGCGCCGTCGTCGACACCGGCCTGGACATACGCGAGCGCCTTGTCGTACTGCCCCTTGGAGTTCAGTGGGCCGGCTCCGGAATCCTCCAGTGCCGGGTCGCCCTGGGTGATCGCCTCTGCCTTGGCGACGATCCGGCTGACCACGTCGTCGTAGATCGCATCGGGGACGAGCACGCGACTCATCGAGCCACAGGACTGACCCATCCAACCGAAGTTCATTCCGCCGATCGCGTTCGTGGCCACCGTCTCCGGGTCGGCGTCATCGAACACGATCATCGGGTTCTTGCCGCCGAGTTCGAGACTCAGGTGCTTGACCCCGACCTCGGCTGCGGTGCGCTGGATCGCCATGCCGGTCGGCACCGATCCGATGAAGGAGATGCGCTTGACCTTGGGATGCTTCACGAGGGGGACACCGGCGCCGACACCGTCGCCGGTCACGATGTTGACCACTCCCGGCGGAATCGTCTCGGCGACGATCTCGGCCAACAGGGAGGCGGAGAGCGGCGACTGCTCAGACGGCTTGATGACCACGGTGTTCCCTGCCATGAGCGGCGCGCCGAACTTCGCCGCGAACAGGATCGGATGGTTGAAGGGGACGATGCGACCGACGACACCATAGGGCTGGCGCAGGGAGTAGTGCAGGAACTCGTTCGTGGCCGGGACCGTCTCACCCTTGAGTTCGGTGCCAAGCCCGGCGAAGTACTCGATCCCGCGGACCGCGTTGGTGATGTCGTGGCGCAGTTTGGCGATCGTGTTGCCGGTGTCGCGGACCTCGACCTCCAGCAGTCGCTCGCCCTCCTCGGCGAGCCGGACCGCGTAGTGCTTGAGGATCTTGGCACGCTCGACCATCGAGAGCGCCGCCCAGGCCGGCCAGGCCTCCCACGCGGCCTCGACGGCGAGGTCGACGTCCTCCGCCGTCGCGGCAGGGACCCGGCCGATGACCTCCTCGGTGGCGGGGTTCACCGACTCCAACCACTGGCCCGACACGCTCTCGACCAGTTTGCCTGCGATGAGCATCCGACCATCGACGAACTCCGACATGAAATCTCTCCTAGCGTTCGGCCCGGCATCCGGGCTCTGCGTCCTGCACGTTCCCAGGCCGGCATCCGTCGGATCCGGCGGTGTCCCCCGGCGGTGACCCGGTCGTGGGGCGGGCCTCGGATCACGAGGACCCGCCCCACGGGCACCGACGATCAGGGGAACGGATCGCCGGCCGGTTGGAGCCTCACCTGAGGTCGGTGATGATCTTCTTCCAGTCGTCCGGGACGTCCTGCCCGGTGGCCTTCATGAAGTCGACCAGCCGCTGCGCGGACTCCTCGTTCACCTCGGGCGTCTTGGCGATCGAACCGCCGTCACGCTGCTCCTGGACACCCTGGAGCACGGCTTCCTTGGGGCTGCCGTCGAAGTAGTTCTCGTACATCCACTCGTCGACCGTCGCCGAGTCGGAGTAGACGAGTTCCTGGGCTTCGCCGAGCGCCTCGCGGAAGTCCTCGATCAGCTCGGTGTTCGCGTCGTAGAACGCCGGGGGCACCGCCACGACGGAGGTCAGCGTGTTCGTGAGCTCCTCCACCTCGCCGCCCGCGACGGAGATGAACATCTTCGCGTAGCCATCGGCTTCGGCGACCTGCGGATTGGGCGAACCCATGCTTCCTGCAGTGACCTGGTCCGCCTGCAACGCGGCGAGTGTTCCGGCGGCCGAGCCGAGCGACTCCATCTTGAAGTCGTCCTGCGAGAAGCCGGCGAGCTGGAACAGGTAGCGCGCCATGTAGACGCTCGATCCCTCCGGACTCGACACGCCCCACGACTTGTTCCGCAGGAACTCGATCTTGTCCTGCCACGGGGAGTCGTCCGAAAGTCCGCTCTTCTTGAACGCCTCCGGAGTGACGATGACCGACTCGGGGAAGCCGTCACCGATCTGCGCGACGATGTAGAACTCCTGGTCCTCCTCGAGCGCTTGGACCGGGTTGACGGCCGACGTGATCGCCATGTCCACGCTGCCGCTCAGTGTCGAGGACAGACCGCGCGCGCCGTCGACCTCGATGAACTCGATGTCGATGTCATGATCGTCGAAAATGCCGTTTCCTTCGCCGTAGAGGATCGCGGAGTTCATCGTCGAGATGAACGGCATCGCGACGCGGATCTTGCGGTTCCCGGTCGTGTCGTCGGTCTCGACTGCATCGCCGGCAGAACTGCAGGCGGCGAGCGCCGCCGTCGCGAGGACGGCACCGGCCACGAGGGCCACACCTCGACGCATCTTGCGCAAACCGTTGGGGTGGGTCACTTTCATCCTCTTTCTCCTTCACCTTGCCAGAGCGCGACCTTGCGCTGGATGGCAGACAGAATCGAGTCGATCGTCATGGCCGTGATGGTGATGGTCAGGACGGCGACAAGGACACCGGCGGTGTCGTATTTGTGCCCCGAGCTCAGGGCGAGGTAGCCGAGTCCTTGGTTGGACGCGACGAACTCGCCGACAACTGATCCGATGAGCGCCACCGGGAACGCGACACGCAGGCTGGTGAGCAGCCATGTGGTGGCCGAGGGGAAGTACAGGCCGAAGATGATCTGCCGCTGGTTGGCACCCATGAGCCGCATCTGGTCGAGCAGGTTCTGATCGATGCGCCGGGTGGCGTTCCAGACGTTGTAGAAGATGATCCACATGCACGAGAACGCCGCGATGACGACCTTCATCAGGATGTCGACGCCGAACCACACGACGATCAGTGGTGCCAGCATGATCTTCGGCATCGAGTAGAGCATCGCCGCGAAGGGCGCGATGACGCGCGCGACCGAGCCGTAGATGCCGAACATCAGCCCGAGCGTGCTGCCGACGGCGGCGCCGATCGCGAAACCGGCGAGGCAGGCGCGCATCGTGTAGGCGAGGTGCCCGACCAGAACTCCGTCGTCGAGCAATTCTCCGAAGCGCTCCCACACCAGGCTCGGACTGGAGACGATGAACACGGGGAAGACCCGCCCGCTGACGAGCTGCCAGACGGCCAGGAACACGAGAACGATCAGCAGTCGGATTCCCCAGAGCCGCCCCAGGTCGACCACCCGGTCGCGGCGCATCTCCTTCTCGCGGTCCCGATCGACCGACGCTGTCGCGCCGGCCCGTGGTGACAGTGCGTGGACGGCCATCAGAGGTTCCTCCCGGAGTCGGGTCCACCCGCGGCCACATCGGCGAGCGAGGGGTTGTCGAGTGCCTTGCCATCGGCGGACAGGTTGCCGGCGATGACCTTCCACAGGCGGGCTTCGTGCTCTGCGTACGCCGGCGACTGGCGAAGGTCGGCGGCCGAGCTGGACTGGGGCAGGTCGTCGAGGGACGCGATCTGGTCGATCGTGCCGGGCGCTCCTGCCATCGCGACGACGCGATCTCCCAGGATCAGCGCCTCACTGAGGTCGTGGGTGACGAAGACGGTGGTCAGGCCCGTGCCCTCGATGGTCTCCTTCAAGAACTCCTGCATCCGGACCCGCAGGACGGCATCCAGGGCACCGAAAGGCTCGTCCATCAACAACAGCTTCGGTCGGGTGACCAACACACGCCCGAGCTGGACGCGCTGGCGCATTCCGCCGGAAAGCTGGCGCGGGTAGGCCTTCAGCCAATCGCCGAGTCCGACGTTCCGGGCCATCTCGGCCGCGCGTTCGTTGCGCTCGGCCTTGGACACGCCGTTGAGCTTGAGCGGAAGCGCGATGTTGCCCAGGACGGTCTTCCAGGGCAACAAGGTCTCGCGCTGGGTGACGTAGCCGACGTCAGGGTGCAGCTTCTTCCACTGCTTCCCCTGGTAGGCGAACTCCCCGTCCCACACCTTGAGCAGACCCGAGCAGACGTGAAGGAGTGTCGACTTGCCGCAGCCGCTGGGGCCGACCACGGTGATGAACTCCCCGGGGGCGATGTCCAGGTTCACTCCGACCACGGCCGGTCCCTTGACGTGCTTCCCCGGGTAACGGACGTCGACGTTGCTGAAGGAGATGATCGGATCGATGTCCGTCCCCTTCGCCGCCCGACGCGCTGCGTCTGTCATGTTCTCGTCCTCCTCGATGCCGCAGTGCGGCTGTGGATCGCTGTCGATGTGTGTGCTGTGTTCCGCATCACATTCATCTGTATACAGATTACAGAAGACTTCTTGAAGGTCAAGCCTCACCGCCGAACTTCTCGTGCCCCGAGATCGCGATGTCAGTCCAGTCCGGCCGGAATCAACGACGAGAGGTCGTGCTCTCGGCTCGTCAGACCATCGAGATGGGACTGCTCGGCAGCCATCGAGAGCATTCCTGCGTTGGCGGCCACGCCATAGGCGAAGGGATCCGCGCCGAACACCTCGCGCTGCCACTCGATGTCGTCGTTGTCATCGAGGAAGACCCCCGCGGACCGAGGATCGCGGCGGAAACTCTCGTCTCGCGCGGCAGCGAAGGCCTCGACCAGCGCCGGCGCCAGCCACGGCTCCCGGTCGAGCAACCGACGCTGGACGAACACCGCGTGGTTGACCGGCAGGAAGCTGGTCTGGCGATGGAAGTCGGCGAAGAAGGTCCGGCCTCGATCGGGGAAGAGCCGCCGCACGCGCCCGGTCGCTCCGTCGATCGGAACGTCCGCCGACGGGAAGGCGGCGTCGATGCGACCGGTCTGGAGGTCGTCGGCGACCTCCGACGGGGACGACCATTGCAGTGTCACGCCTTCCGGCGGCCGCAGATGGACGCCCATCTGGTGCGCATGACTCTGTTCTCCCTGGCGGGCGATGACCCATTCGATGTCGCGGGTCGAGATGCCCCAGAGGGTGCGCAACTGGGCCCTGAACCACAGCCCCGCCGTCATCGTGAAATCCGGGATCCCGAACCGGACGTCCCGCAGATCCGCCCCCGTGTGAATGGCGGATTCGCCGTGGACCCACGTCTTGAGCCCCAAGGTGGCCTTGCTGGCGAAGATCGGAAGCATCACCCAGTCCCACAACGGCTCGTCCCGCTCACGCGTGACGAGGAAGTTGGAGATCGAGAACTCGAACACATCGTGCGCACTGTCGCGCAGGTGGCGCTCGTGCAGTTCTCCTGCGGTGCCGTCGTCCCAGTCGAATTCGACGCCCGGCACGCGAATGGTGCCGTCCAGGAGGGGGGTCACGCGCGGGTTCTTCGAGAATGCGGCACGCAATCGCAAGGCCATGTTGGGTCGGTCCTTCCCGTCTTCTTCTGGATGGCCCATGGCCACATCGGCTGTTGTCTGGTTACTGTATACAGACACCAGTGCAGTGACAAGGGACACACCGAAACGCAAGGAGATCCGACGATGCCCGCATCCGCGTCCACCCCACCCCAGCGCCATGGACCCCTCAGCGACGTGCTCGTCGTCGACCTGTCCCGCGCGTTGGCCGGACCGCACGCGACGATGATGATGGGTGATCTCGGAGCTCGAGTCGTGAAGGTCGAAGTCCCCGGCGGAGGCGACGACACCCGCGGCTGGGGACCTCCGTTTCGGTGGCCCAGCGCGGACGGGCACTCTCCCGCCCCCGAGGACCAAGACGTGACCGGGCGGGAATCGACCTACTTCCTGTCCGCCAACCGCAACAAGGAATCGATCGTCCTCGACCTGCGCGCCGAGGACGACCACATGGTCCTCTGGCAGTTGATCGACAGGGCCGACGTCCTCGTCGAGAACTTCCGCACCGGTGTGCTCGCCCGGCTCGGGTTCGGGATCGAGGACCTCCAGGTCCGTAACCCCAGCCTGATCATCCTGTCGATCACGGGGTTCGGACACGACGGGCCGGAGGGAGGCCGCGCCGGGTACGACCAGATCGCGCAGGGCGAGGCCGGATTGATGTCCATCACCGGGCCCTCCCCCGACGACCCGCAGAAGGTGGGCACGCCGATCTCGGACATCCTCGCCGGGATGTACGGGGCGTTCGGCGTCGCCAGCGCCCTGCACGAACGGGTCATCACCGGGCGCGGAACTGTCATTCGGACATCACTGCTGGCGGCCACCGTCGGTGTCCTGGGCTTTCAGGGCACCCGCTGGACCGTGGGCGACGAGTTGGGTCGCGCCTGCGGCAACCAGCACCCCTCGGTCGCTCCGTACGGACTGTTCCGGTGCGCCGACGGCGCCGTCCAGATCGCGGTGGGCAGCGAGAAGCTGTGGCATGCCTTCTGCGCCGGCTTCGACATCGACCCCGATCTCGAGGGCATCGCCACGAACCCCGAGCGTGCGACCAACAAGGAGTCGATCATCGACCTGGTCGAAT
>CAYXFT010000001.1:259-57413 GCA_964464335.1 uncultured Aeromicrobium sp. | reverse complement strand
TGGCGGTGGCGGTGGGATTTGAACCCACGGTGGGCGTGAACCCACACACGCTTTCGAGGCGTGCTCCTTAGGCCGCTCGGACACGCCACCGCCGAGGAGTTTACGTCAGGTGACCTGCCGCGGCCCAATCGGGGCGGTCACACGTGCTTCTCGACTGCCATACAGCCACGACACAGCGTCGGCGGCTTGTCTGTAGTGGACGAGAGGACACCACATGAGCCATGAGACCAACCCCGAGATGTTCGACCTGACCCCGGCCGCCCCGACCCGCACCACGGCGGTTGCCGTGCGCCGCCGGCTGAGGGTGCCGGTCATCGCCGGAATCGGCGCGGCCTTCGCCGTGGGAGCCGTCGGGTTCGCGTATGCCGGAACCGCCACCGAGGACGCGACGGCCGCGCCGGACACCGCCCAGACCCAGGTCCGTGACTGGACCGACCAGGTTCGACCCGAGGCGTCGTACCCCCGCGACGACGCGGCTCAGGTGCCGCAACTGACTCCGCCGGGAGTCCAGGACCAGACGACCGTCACGGACGCGACCGACGCCACCGCCGCGCAGGAAGAGGGCCTCGTCTACATCAACACGGTCGTCGACTACGGCACGGGCGAGGGGGCCGGCACCGGCATGGTGCTGACCTCGAACGGGACGATCCTCACGAACCACCACGTCATCGAGGGTGCGACGAGCATCAAGGTCGAGATCGTCAGCACGGGCGAGACCTTCGACGCCGATGTGGTCGGGTACGACGACGTGGCCGATGTCGCCGTCCTGCAATTGCAGGGAGCCTCCGGGCTGGACACCGTCGACCTCGACGAGTCCGGCGACGTGCAGGTCGGCGACGAGGTGACTGCCGTCGGCAACGCGAACGGCGACGGAGGCGCGGCCAGCGCGGCCGCCGGAACCGTGACCGCGCTCGAACAGTCGATCACCGCCGAGTCGGACTCCGGCGCGGAACAGCTCACGGGCCTCATCGAGATCGACGCCGACGTCGTCTCGGGCGACTCCGGCGGCGCCGTCTACGACGCCGATGGCGGGGTCATCGGCCTCACGACCGCGGCCTCGTCCGGTCAGGTGGACATCACCGGCTACGCCGTCCCGATCGAGGACGCCATGACGATCGTGCGGCAGATCGAGTCCGGCCAGGAATCGGGCTCCGTGGCGCTCGGTGGCAGCGCCTTCCTCGGCATCCAACTGTCGACCCAGTCGTCGCAACCCGTTGTCGTCGGAACGGTCGAGGACTCCCCGGCGGCAACAGCAGGGATCGCCGAGGGCAGCACGATCACCGCGGTCGATGGAACAACGGTCACGACGGCCGACGAGGTGCAGTCGCTGATTGCGGAGCACGCGCCGGGCGATCAGATCTCGGTCGCTTGGACCGAAGCGCAGGGTCAGCAGCACGAACAGACCCTGACGCTCGCGACCGGACCCGTCGGCTGACCCGTCGGCGTGTCGGCGCCTAGGGTCAGGGGGTGCTCTGGGTTCTCGTCGCGCTACTGGCGTGCGCTGCCGGATTCAGTGCGTGGCGGGAACCGCGCCGGCTGCGGGTGGGCGTCCTCGCGGCCTTCGCGACCGGGCTCGCTCTGCTGGGAGCATTCGGCCAGTTCATCGTCGCCGGCTCGGACGACGCGCAGCTGGCCTGGACTCTGGTCGGCGGGGTCGTGCTGGCGGTCCTGGCACTGATCGTGCTGGGGGTGTTCAGCGTCCTGAACGGGATCACGGTGGTGCGCAAGGAGGGTGCCCGCCCGACCACCCTGCTGCCGTTGGCCTTCGGGCTGCTGCTGCTCGGCTACTGCGCGCTGATCCTGAGCATCTGGTGGCTCGACCAACGTCACACCGATGCCGCGCTCGAGCTGTTCTGGTGGCTCGCCGCGATCGGCTTGCCGCTCATGTATCTGGCATTCGTGTTCGTCTCGTTCATCGCTCAGGGACTCGTGTACGGGTGGGCGATACGTCGCTGGGCCAGTCCCGTCGACGTGGTGATCGTGCTGGGCGCGGGCCTACACGGTGACCGGGTGACGCCGCTGTTGGCCTCACGCCTCGACCGCGGTCGTGAGGTCCTCGATCGTTCTCGGTCTCGGGGCAGGGACACCCGGTTGATCTGCTCGGGCGGTCAGGGAGCTGATGAGGTCGTGCCCGAGGCCGTCGCGATGGCGAACTACCTGATCGAGGCGGGTGTCGTCCGGGACCTGCTCTGGCTGGAGGACCGCTCGACGTCGACCGAGGAGAACCTGCGGTTCAGCGCCGCCGTCGCCGCCGAGCACGGGATCGAGGGACGTTTCGCGGTCGTCACGAACAACTACCATGTCCTGCGGGCGGCGCTGCTGATGCGGAGCGTCTGCCTTGCTGGGTATGGACTGGGCGTGCCGACCGCTCGCTACTTCTGGCCCAGCGCGACACTGCGTGAGTTCGCCGCGATCCTGCGCGATCATCGCCTGCTCAACGGCGTCATCCTCGCGGCGCTGTGCCTGCCGCTCCTGGCGCTGCTCGTGCGCGCTGTCGGCTGAGGCAGGCGTTGACGCGGGGCGCGACGAGGCTCCACGCTGACGGGGTGGAGAGCCTGTCAGGTCGTCAACTGGTCCTCGGAGCTGCCGTGTTCGCGATCGAGATCGCGCTGTTCATCGCCGCCGGGGTCACCGCGTACCGGCTGGCCGGGGGAGGCGTCGTCGGGTGGTTGGTCACGGCCGCCGTCGTCGTGGCGCTGGCTGCGGTGTGGGGCACCTGGATGTCGCCGAAGGCCGGGCACCGGCTCGACACCGGTGCCCGGATCACGCTCGGCAGTGTGCTCGTCCTGGCAGCCGCTGCGGGACTGGCGGTCACCGGATCCGTGTCTGCCGGTGTCGCCTTGGCGGTCGTTGGGATTCCGCTGACCATCGTTGGTCAGGCGACGCTGGACCTGTGATCAGCCCGGCTGGCTGATCGACAGCATCGTGGGGCTGAACAGGTCGATCTCGTCGTCCTTCGATCGGCCCGAACCAGTGCCGCCGAGCAGGCTGGCCAACTCGCTGGCCGCCCGTTCGATGCGACTCTGCAGGGCCCCTTCGCCGCCCGAGCCCCAGTCGTGCGGACTGGCGAACACGCCGGTCGGCACGATCACGGACTGCAGGTACGCGAACAGCGGTCGCAGTGCGAAGTCGATCACGAGCGAGTGCCGCGCCGTGCCTCCGGTGGCCGCCACGAGCACGACCTTGCCGATCAGGTCCTCGTTGTCCATCGCATCGACGAACGACTTGAACAGGCCCGGGTAGGAGGCCTTGAACGTCGGCACGACGACGATCAGCGCGTCGGCCGCCGTCACCAGGTCGTAGACGTGCTGCAGTCGCGGCGCGGCGAAACCGGTGAGGGCGGCGTCGGTGATCTCGTGCGCGAACTCGCGCAGGTTCACGACCTCGATGCTGGTGGTGCCGTCGATCGCGTTGTCGGCCGCCGTGGCGAGCCGATCGGCCAGCATGCGCGTGGTCGACGGCTCGCCGAGACCGGCGGACAGGGCGACGATGCGGATGGTCATACCGAGACCTCATCCGTCTGCTTCGCGGCGGCCACTCGGGCCGCGTGGGTGGGGGCGTCCGGCACGTTCGCCGGGCGCCGTGCGTCGAACTCGGCGCGCATCGTGGGCAGGATCTCGCCGAGCAGGTCGAGTTGCTCCAAGACCGTCTTCAGCGGCAGGCCCGCGTGGTCGACGAGGAACAACTGACGCTGGTAGTCGCCAAAGTAGTTCGCGAACTCGAGCGTGCGCTCGAGCACCTGCTGGGGACTGCCGACCGTCAGCGGAGTCTGCGACGTGAAGTCCTCCATGCTCGGACCGTGGCCGTAGACCGGCGCGTTGTCGAAGTACGGCCGGAACTCGTTGACCGCGTCCTGGCTGTTCTTGCGCATGAAGAACTGGCCGCCGAGACCGACGATCGCCTGCTCCGCCGTGCCGTGCCCGTAGTGGGCGTAGCGCTGGCGGTAGAAGTTGATCAGTTGGATGTAGTGCTCCTTCGGCCAGAAGATGTTGTTGGCGAAGTAGCCGTCACCGTAGAAGGCAGCAAGCTCGGCGACCTCGGGGGTGCGGATCGAGCCGTGCCAGACGAACGGGGCCACGCCGTCGAGCGGAGCGGGCGTCGCCGTGAATCCCTGCAGCGGCGTGCGGAACTTGCCCTCCCAGTTGACGACCGGCTCACTCCAGAGCTGGCGCAGCAGTTGGTAGTTCTCGATCGTCAGCTCGACGGCCTTGCTGATGTCCTTGCCGAACCACGGATAGACCGGGGCGGTGTTGCCGCGGCCGAGCATGAGGTCCATGCGGCCGTCGACGAGGTGCTGCAACGTCGCGTAGTCCTCGGCGAGCTTGACCGGGTCGTTGGTCGTGATCAGGGTCGTCGATGTCGACAGGATGATCTTCTCGGTCTGTGCGCCGATGTAGGCGAGGGTCGTCGTGGGGCTGGACGGCACGAACGGCGGGTTGTGGTGCTCGCCGGTGGCGAACACGTCCAGGCCCACCTCCTCGGCCTTCTTCGCGATGGCGACCGTGTTCTTGATGCGCTCGTGCTCCGACGGCGTGGTCCCGTTCGTCGGGTCCGTCGTGACGTCGCCGACGGTGAAGATGCCGATCTGCATGCTGCTCATGAAGTCACTCTCCCACAAAGTAGTTAAACATTCAACTAGTGGAACGCGTGGGTGCGCCGGGTATTCCCGTCGGTGGTTCGGGGGGTGCAGATTCCCCGGTTAAGTGGGTTCTCTGGCACTTATTGAGGTTCGTAACCCTCAGGAAGTGGCAGGAAACCCACTTAACCGGGGAAACTTCGAGCCTCAGCGCCGGTCGTCGAAGAACGCCCGCAGCAGGGCGGCGGAGGAGTCGGCCAGCACGTCGGGGACGACCTCGGGCCGGTGGTTGAGGCGGCGGTCGCGGACGACGTCCCACAGCGAGCCGACGGCGCCGGCCTTGGCGTCCCACGCGCCGAACACGAGCCGGTCGACGCGGGACGACACCACGGCGCCGGCGCACATCGTGCAGGGTTCGAGCGTCACGACGAGGGTGCAGCCGTCGAGGCGCCACCGCCCCAAGGTCTCGGCCGCGGCGCGCAGGGCGACGACCTCGGCGTGGCCGGTGGGGTCGAGGTCGCGCTCGCGGGTGTTGCGGCCCTGCCCGACGATCACCCCGTCGTGCACCACGACCGCGCCGACGGGCACGTCGGCCTCGGCGGCCGCCTCACGCGCAAGGTCGAGCGCGCGTTCCATGAACGGCGCCCAGGGGGAGGGTGTCACCCGACGATCGCCTCGAACTGGTCGCCGAAGCCGAGCTTGTCCGCGAGGTCGCCGAGCGCCTCGTCCGGGAAGAGCTCGTCGTCGTCACACAACAGTTCCAGCTCGATCGAGGCCAGCCCGAGGTCGCTGACGATCTCGAGGTCGCCGACCGGGACGGGGTCCTCGTCGGCGTCGGGAGCGTTGATGAGCTCGGCGAGGTCGGCGGCCAGCGGCCAGTCCCACGTCGCGGTCGAGTCGGACAGCAGGGCGCGCACGTGGTCGCCGCTGCGTCGCACGATCACGAAGAAGTCGTCGTTGACCGACGCCAGCCCCAGGACGCCGACCTCGGACGGGAAACGGGCCAGAGCGTCGGAGAACTCGGTGAAGTCCTCACCGAGCCGGGGAGGCAGTTCCACCACCGTCCAGGCGCCGTCGTCGCGATACGCGGCGACCACGAAGTCGACATCGTCTTCGGCCACACAGCGATGGTGACAGACGCGTCGAGTCGACCGCTACCCTCGACCCATGCGCGTCCACGTCGCCGACCATCCGCTCATCTCCCACAAGCTGTCGGTCCTGCGGGACGAGAACACCGACTCGCCCACGTTCCGACGGCTCACCGAGGAGCTCGTCACGCTGCTCGCCTACGAGGCCACCCGTGACGTCAGCGTCGAGACCGTCGACGTCGTCACGCCCGTGGCCGCCACGACCGGCGTCAAGCTCACCAGCCCCGGTCCGCTCGTCGTGCCCATCCTGCGCGCCGGGCTCGGCATGCTCGAGGGCATGCAGCGACTCCTGCCGACCGCCGAGGTCGGCTTCCTCGGGATGATCCGCAACGAGGAGACCCTCGACCCCGAGACCTACGCCGAGCGGCTGCCCGACCGGCTCGACGGTCGCCAGTGCTACGTGCTCGACCCGATGCTGGCCACCGGCGGGACCCTCGCGATGGCGATCGACTTCCTCGTCAGGCGTGGCGCCTCGCAGATCACCGCGATCACCCTGCTGGCCGCGCCCGAGGGCATCGCGCGGGTCGAGGGCGACACCGCCCACGTCGACGTCCCGGTCACGCTCGTGACGGCCGGACTCGACGAGCGCCTCAACGACAAGGGCTACATCGTCCCGGGTCTGGGTGACGCGGGCGACCGGCTCTACGGCGTCGTCGACTGAGCCGGACGTGAAGGACTTCATCGCGGCACTGCCCAAGGCCGAACTGCACGTCCACCACGTCGGCTCCGCCTCGCCGGACACCGTCGCGCGGCTGGCCGCCCGACATCCCGATTCGCCGGTGCCGACCGACCCCGCGGCGCTGGCCGACTACTTCACCTTCACCGACTTCGGTCACTTCATCGAGGTGTACCTCTCGGTCGTCGACCTGCTGCGCACGCCGGAGGACCTCTGGACGCTGACCCACGAGGTCGGTCGTGACCTCGCCGCGCAGCAGGTCCGGTACGCCGAACTCACGATGACGCCCTACACGTCGATCGCCCGGGGGATCTCCGCGGAGGCCTACGTCGAGGCGATCGAGGACGCCCGCCGCGCCGCCGAGCGCGACTTCGGGCTGACCCTGCGCTGGATCTTCGACATCCCGGGGGAGTCGGGGGTGCCGTCCGCCGACGTCACGCTCGACACGGCGCTGCGGCTGCGCCCGGACGGGCTCGTCGCGTTCGGCCTCGGCGGACCCGAACACGGGGTTCCCCGTCCGCAGTTCGCTCCCCATTTCGCCGCCGCCCGGGCGGCCGGCCTGCACAGCGTGCCGCACGCGGGAGAGTCGACGGGTCCGGAGTCGATCTGGGACAGCCTCGACCACCTCGGCGCCGAACGGATCGGACACGGGATCGCCGCCGCGCAGGACCCGGCGCTGATGGAGCGGCTCGTCGCCGACGGCATCGCGCTGGAGGTCTGCCCGACCTCGAACGTCCGGACCCGATCGGTGCCGTCGCTGCAGGAGCACCCGCTGCCGACGCTGGTCGAGGCCGGCGTGACCGTCACGATCAACTCCGACGACCCGCCCATGTTCGGCACGACGCTCAACCGCGAGTACGAGATCGCGGCCGAGTTGCTGGGCCTGGACGAGGCCGGCGTCGTGCGTCTGGCCGAGGCCGCCGTCGAGGCCAGTTTCGCCCCGGACGACGTCAAGGCCGCACTGCGGGCGGACCTCGGGGATCCAGGGCTCCGCCGTTCCCTCGGCTGACCTCTCAGCGGTCCGGTGGGAGGACCCCGAGCGATTGCGTTCTCAGACCGTCGTCGCGTGCGTCACGTCAACGCCGCGGGGCCCCGTCCGCAGCATCGTCCCGGCCAGGCTGCACAGCAGGGCCACCACGACCAGCACGACGAACGCCGTCTCGTACCCCGCCAGGTCGGACTGGCCCGTCGCTGGATCGATGTGCGCCACGACGACCGACGTCAGGACCGACGTGCCGATCGCGCCGCCGATGGTGCGCAGGTTGGCGTTCATGCCGCTGACCACGCCGGTCTGCTCGCGCGGGACGGCGGTGACGATCGCGGCCGACACGCAGGCGAAGGTCATGCCGATGCCCAATCCGATCGTGCCGCATGCGAGGTAGACGGTCCACGGCTCGTGCCAGATCACCGTGGTGCTCATGCCCGCGGCGGCGAGCAGACCACCGCCGGCCACGACGCGGCCCGCCGAGATGCGTGCGGCGAGAGGCACCGCCACGAAGCCGGTCACGAACGTCGAGAGCGCGGCCGGCAGCAGCATCAGACCCGACTCGCCGACGGTCGACCCGAAGCCGACCGGCGTCGGCTGCTGTACCCACTGGGGCACATAGGCATACGACCCGATCGCGACGAAACCCGCTGCGAGTGCCGCGAGGTTGCCGACCAGGACGGTCCGCTCGCGCATGATGGCCATGTCGATGATGGGGACCTTGACACGAAGCTCGGTCAGGACCCACGCCACGAGCATGACGAGGCCGCCCGCGAAGGCCACCAGCACGGAGGTGTCCGTCCAGCCGCGCCGGGGGGCCCAGGTCAGCCCCAGCAACAGGAGCACCAGCCACGCCGCGAGGAACGTGGCCGACCACGGATTCACCCAGGCGCCACCGGTTCTCGCCGGCGCGCGGACGAACCGGTGCGCAGCGATCGCCGCCAACAGCGTCACGACGCCCGGAACGACGAACAGCCACCCGAGGCTGGTGGCCTCCAGGAGTGGGCCGGCGATCACCATGCCGGTCGCCATGCCCACCGCCACGAGACCGTTGAGCAGTCCGATGCGTCTCGCGACCACGCCGTGGGGCAGCACGTCGCGCACGATGCCGAACGCCAGTGGCATGATGCCGCCGGCAGCGCCCTGGATCGCGCGCGCCGCGATCATGACGGCGATGTTGGGTGCGATCGCGGCCAGGAAGCAGCCGAGCGCGAGCACGATGAGCGACAGCACGAGAATGCGCGACGGGCCGAACATGTCGCCGATCCGGCCGAGCATCGGCGTCGCCACCGAAGCGGAGATCAGATAGGCGGTCAACACCCAGGTGGCCGTGGCGGCACTGGTGTCGTACTCGTCCGCGATCGATCCGATGACCGGGATCGACATCGACTGGACGAGTGCGTACGACACGATCGCCAACCCGAGCACTGACGTGACCACCACGTCGCTGCGGCGGTCGACCGTCGTCGTGACCGCGTTCAGGGTCGCACCGAGTCGGCAGCGAGACCGCGACGGGTCAGGTCGCACGCCGTGGTCACGAGAGTCTCGAGCGGCACCGTACTGTCGCCCCACCACTCGGGCGTCCAATTCAGGGCACCGATGACCAACAACTGCGCCGTGCGCAGGTCGAGGTCGGGCCGCAGTTCGCCCTGGTCGCGGGCCTGCTCGAAGAGCCGCTTCCAGACGCGACCGTACCGACGCTGGTCGGCACGCATGCGCTCGCGCATCTCGGTCGGCATCTGACCCACGTTGCGCACCGCGGCGGTCGTGTAGTCGGACAGTTCGTGCAGCGCGCGCAGGTGGGCCTCGACCGCGACGCAGATCTTGTCCAGTGCCGGGGTGTCGGCATCGAGGTCCTCGATCGCCTGCGTCACCCGTGTCTCGGTGCCGATCTGGCCGAGTCGGATGACATCCTCGATCAACTCCTCGCGCGACGCGTAGTAGTAGTAGATCGCCGGCGCCTGCACGCCCGCCGCGGCGGCGATGTCGCCGAGGCGGGCGGAGGCCATGCCGCGCTCGCTGAGCACGCGGGCCGCGGCGGTCCGGATGCGCTCCTGCGTCCTGGCCGACTTGTCCGTGAGGACACGCGGTGCCGCCACGGCGGCCATCTCAGCCTCCGGCCCGGACGAGCTCTCGGGAGTCGGTTGCGGGCTCGAAGACGAAGTCATCGGGGTCGACCTCCCGGGTCAGCATCCAGTAGTCCACGACGCGCCACGGCGAGTTCGTGACGATGCGACCATTCGCGTTGCGGTACCACGTGTCCATGCCGCGGTGACTCCAGATCATACGGTCGTGCTGCTCGTCCACGCGATCGTTGTACGCGTCGTGCACGTCGCGACGGACCTCGAAGGCTCCCGTGCCCTGCTCGACCATGCGGACGCACATCTCGGTGATGTACTGGGCCTGGCATTCGCCGGCGAACATGTAGCTGCCGCCATGGCCCAGGTTGACGTTCGGCCCGTACATGACGAACAGGTTGGGGAAGTCCGGAACCGTGAGGCCCAGATACGCCTTCGCGTCTTCGTCGCCCCAGAGCTCGCGGATCGAAACGCCGTCGCGGCCGCGGACGTCCATCGGGTAGAGCATCTTCTTGGCCTCGAACCCCGTGGCGTAGACGATGACGTCGAGATCGACGTGCTCGCCCGCCTCCGTCGTCAGTCCGGTCGCGTCGATCGAGGCGACCGGATCGGTGACCAGATCGACGCCGTCCTTGCGGATCGCGGCGTACCACCCGTTGTCGATCAGCATGCGCTTGCCGAACGGCGGGTAGGTCGGCTGCGACTTCGCCAGCAACTCGGGGCGACCGTCGAGCTGCTCCTCGATGTACGAGGTGAGCCCGCGACGGTGCGCGTCGTTGTGCGCGTTGACCGACCGTTCGGGGTGCTCCCACGTGGGATCGATCTCCAGCGACGGGTAGAGCCTGTCGTTGATCAGCCACGACAGCCGCAGCCGGAACCAGAGGCGGTAGTTCGGGACGTGGTCCATGAGCCAGTGCACGTGATCCGGCACGGCGGTCGTGTAGTTGAAACTCGGTGCGATCCACTGCGGTGAACGCTGGAACACCGACAGGTGCTCGACCTGGTCCGCGACCGCCGGGACGATCTGCATGGCACTCGCTCCGGTGCCGACGACGCCCACCTTCATGCCGGTGACGTCGAAGCCCTCGGGCCACTGGGCCGAGTGGAACTGCGAGCCGGCGAAGTTCTCGGAGCCCGCGATCTGGGGGATCGCCGGGCGGTTGAGCTGCCCGACCGCGGTCACGACGACGTTCGCGACGTGCTCGGTGACGGCGCCGTCGGCCGTGCGGACGGTCACGGTCCAGCGCTGGGAGCCCTCGTCGTAGACGGCCGACTGCACGTCGGTGTCGAACTGCACCTGGTCGAAGACGCCGGTCGCGTGGGCGACGTCGCGGACGTACCCGAGCACCTCGTCGCGCTTGCCGTAGTAGGTCGACCAGCGACGCGGTTGGTAGGAGAAGCTGTACACGTGGCTGGGGGTGTCGACGCCGCAGCCGGGATAGCGATTCTCCCACCACGTGCCGCCGACGTCGGGGTTCTTCTCGAAGATCGAGGCTCGGATGCCGACGCGCTTGAGCTCGACCGCGGCGGAGATGCCGGAGATGCCCGCCCCGATGATGATGACGGAGAAGTCCTCGGCGCCGTCGACCGGCGTGCGCTCTCGACCGCCTTCGACGACGGCTCGCATGTCCTCGGCGAACATCGGGCCGAACTCGACCGGCACCTGCTCGCCCATGCAGGTCGTGATCATCTCGACGAGCAGGTCGTCGTCGGGCATGGGGAACGCCATCGGCGTGCCGGTGCCCCAGTCGCTCAGGATGTCGAACGCGGCCGTGCGGATCTGGTCCTGGATCTCGGGGCTGAAGCCGCCGGTGTCGTTGTCGCTCATGCCTTTGGTGCGAGCCGGCCGGTAGGGGTCGCTCAGCCACCGGCGGTCGCCGCTCAACTGGAACATGACCATCAGGAGCGTCGGCAGGTTGGCGACGGCGAGGCCGCCACGCAGCGCCTGGGGGTCGAAGGGCTTGGGCTGAAGACTCATCGGGCACACTCCATATTCATTGAATCTAAAATAGATTAAAAAGTGCAGGGACAGCAATGTGTCCCATGTCACACCTCCGTCCGTTCAGCCCCGAGACGCCAGGAACTGGTCGCGGAGCAGGAACTTTCGCACCTTGCCGCTCTCGGTCATCGGCATCGTGTCGACCACGAGGACGTGCCGGGGGACCTTGAACGCGGCCAACTGGTCGCGGGCGAACTGGCGCAGCGTGTCGGCGCCGACGAACTCCCCCGGGACCAGCGTCACGTGGGCGAGACCGACGTCGCCCATCCGTTCGTCCGGCACGCCCTGGACGGAGGCGAACGCCACGGCGGGGTGTCGCATCAGCACGGACTCGACCTCGATCGGGTCGACGTTCTCGCCGCCGACCTTGAACATCTCGTTGATGCGGCCGACGAAGCGCAGGTAGCCCTCGTCGTCGATCGCCAGGGCGTCGCCGGTGTGGAACCAGCCGTCCACGATCGCCGCAGCCGTGGCCTCGGGGTTCTTGTAGTAGCCCTGCATGACCGGGGGCCCCTGGACGAGTAGGTGCCCCACGACCCCCGGCGGCACTTCCGCACCGTGCTCGTCGACGACCTTGACCCTCGAGCGGGGAAGGGTGCGACCGACGGTCTCGGCGCGCACGTCGAGCGGGTCGTGCACCCAGCCGAGCGACGTCATGGACGTCGTCTCGGTCATCCCGTAGACGCCGATCGCCGGGCCCATCCGCTCGGTCACGAGACGCACGAGGTCCGCCGAGCCCGGCGACAGGCAGAGGCGCAGCGACGACAGGTCGCGACCCTCGAAGGACGGGTGCCGGATCTGGTCGAGGTAATGGGGAGCCACGCCGTAGGCGACGGTCACCCGCTCCCGCTCCATCAGGTCGAGCGAGGCACCGCCGTCGAACACCTCGAGCAGGACCATCGCGGCGCCGCGCGTCATGAAGGTGACGGTCGCGGCGAGGGCGAAGATGTGGAACAGGGGCAGGTACATGACGGTGACGTCGTCCTGCGTCAGTTCGAGCCGGTCGGCGGCGTCGGTCATGTTGCCGATCACTCGGTGCGAGTGCATGACTCCCTTCGGGAAGCCCGTCGTGCCTGACGTGTAGAGCGTCAGCATGATGTCGTCGGGTTCGATCGACGCGGCGCGGTCGGCGGCCTGCTGCCGGGTGACCGCGTCGGCACCGGCCAACAGGTCGTCGAGATCGGTCGTCGCGGCGTCGGTCGTGCCGACGGACACGACGGCCCGGACGGACACGTCGTCGTGCTGTGCGACGAGCAGTGACTCCGTGGCGAAATCGCGACCGCGTAGGGCCGTGGCCGACACGAGCATGACCGAGTCCGACTGGCCGACGACGTAGGCGGCCTCGGCGACCGTGAAGCCCGTGTTGACGGGCACCACGACGGCCCCCGCCCGGATGAGGCCGAGCTCGACCAGGATCCACGGCAGCGTGTTGCCCATCCAGACCGAGACGCGGTCGCCGGGCTGCACGCCCCACGCCATGAACGCGCGCGTGTGGCGGTCGACCTCCTCGAACAGTGCGGACCACGTGAGACGGCGGTCTTCGTGGACGTAGGCCAGGCGGTCGGGCCACCGTCGTGAGGCCCGCTCGAGCAGGTCACCGATCGTCAGCCCGTCGAGCACCTCCGCGGGCTCGTGGTCCGCGGAGGTCATGACCCCGTGGACGGGTAGGGGCCGGGCTGACCCCATCGGTCGTGATAGCTCACCTCGTCGAGGGGCCGGCGTTTCGCCTCACCCCACTTTCCGGTCGGGTAGCCGACCGGGATGAGCGCGTAGGTCGTGACGTGGTCGGGGATGCCGAGCACCTCCTTGACCGCGTCCTCCTCGAAGAGGTGGGCCGTCGTCAAGGTGGTGCCGAGCCCGAGCGCACGCGCGGCGAGCAGCAGGTTCTGCACCGCCGGGTAGACCGAGGCGTGGTGGCGCTTGCCCTCCGATCCGGTGTCGGCGCAAGCCAGGATGATGACGGGGGCCAGGTGCAGGTTCGCCGCGAGATGGTCGGCCGAGCTGAGGACGTTCGGGGCAACCTTGCCCGGCTCGGCCTCGTACGGCTTGCGGCCCTTGTCCCAGCAACGCTGGTAGATCTCCTGGAGCTTCTTCTTGGTCTCGGCGTCCCGGATGACGAGCCAGCGGATCGGCTGCTGGTTGCCGCCCGTCGGGCCCTTCAGGGCGGCCTCGAGGATCGTGCGGACGTCCTCGTCCGACACGTCCTGCTCGGCGTCGAGCCGCCGCATCGCGCGGGTCGTGCGGATCGCTTCGAAGAGGTCCATCGCTGCTCCTGGTCGGTTCGTGGTTCAGAGGGAGTCGAGGTAGGCGCGGGTGGCCGCCATCGCCTCAGGATCGGTGGCCGCCTCCGCGAGTGTGACGGCATCGTCGTCGGTCGGCGCGCCGGCGGCCAGGGCCGCGATGCGACGGAGGGCGGCGGTCGCGCCGAACACCGGTCGCGATGCGGCCAGCTCTGCGAGTTCACGCGCCGTGGCGAGCAGTTCGTCTCCCGGGACGACGCGGCAGGCGAAGCCCCGCGCCAGTGCCTCGTCGGCACCGAGGGGGCGACAGGTCAGGACCAGGTCGCGGACGACCGAAGGTCCGAGGTCGCGGACGAACGGCTCCATGCCGGACCACGCGAGCGGAAAGCCCATGATCAGCTCGGGGATCACGATGCGTGAGCCCTCAGCCATGACGCGCAGGTCGCACGCGGCGACCAGCGCGGCGCCGCCACCGATCGCGGCGCCACCGATCGCGGCGATCGTGATCAGTTCCGGCGCGGCCAGGGCCCTCGTGAGCCGGGTGCCGACGCGCGCTTCGGCCTCGGTCGCGCCTGCATCGACCTCGCCCGCTCCGAATGCCGCCCGGAACTCCTCGACGTCGGCGCCCGCCGAGAACATCCGACCCTCGCCGGCCAGTACGAGACAGCGGACGGACGGGTCCGCCGTCAGTTGATCGACGACGTCGATCAACTCCGCGATGAGCACCGTGCTCAGCGCGTTGAGCTTCTCCGGCCGTGCGAGGGTGACGACCGCGACGGGGCCGGCGACGTCGAGCCGGATCGACGTGAGTTCCATCGTCAGGACAGGCGCTCGATCATCATGGCGATGCCCATGCCGCCGCCGATGCACATCGTCTCGATGCCGATCTGCTTGTCGAGCGTCTGCAGATCGTTGATCAGCGTCGTCATGATCCGAGCTCCGGTCATGCCGAACGGATGTCCGACGGCGATGCTCCCGCCGTGCGGGTTCAGTTGGTCCTCGATCGAGATGCCCAACTCGGAGCAGATCGGTAGCACCTGAGCTGCGAAGGCCTCGTTGAGTTCGACGACGTCGACGTCGTTGATCTTCATGCCGTGCCGCTCGAGCAGCTGGCCGACCGCTCCGATCGGGCCGACGCCCATGAGCTCGGGCTCGAGCCCGGTGACGGCCGAGCCGATGATGCGTGCCAGCGGCGTGATGCCGAGCTCTCTCGCGCGCACGTCGGACATCACGACGACCGCGGCAGCGCCGTCGTTGAGCGGGCACGAGTTGCCGGCGGTCACCACGCCGTTCTCGCGGAACGACGGCGTGAGCTTCGCCAGGCCCTCGAGAGTCGTCTGCGGCCGCGGGCAGTCGTCGCGATCGACGATCCTGCCGTCGGGCAACGTGACCGGCGTGATCTCGCGAGCGAAGAACCCTGTCTCGATCGCCTTCGCCGCACGTTGCTGCGAAAGGAGTGCGAACTCGTCGAGCTCCTGGCGCGACAGGCCCCATTTCG
The DNA here is from genome assembly GCA_964464335.1 of uncultured Aeromicrobium sp. Classification (GTDB taxonomy): domain Bacteria; phylum Actinomycetota; class Actinomycetes; order Propionibacteriales; family Nocardioidaceae; genus Aeromicrobium. The sequence continues at coordinate 42,213 of CAYXFT010000001.1, read as the reverse complement.
CGGCGACGTTCTCCGCCGTCTGTCCCATCGGGATGTACATGTCATTGACGTAGTCGGAGCGGTTGGTGTCCTGGAAGCGCGGGTTCATCGCTTCCTCGTCGTAGAAGCCCGGCGCGCGGCTGACGCTCTCGACTCCGGCCGCGACGAAGGCGTCGCCTTCGCCCGTGGCAATCGCCTGATGCGCCATGCGGATGGTCTGGAGGGAGGAGCCGCAACCACGGTTGATCGTGGTCCCCGGAACGGAACTCGGCAGCCCGCCGAGCGCCGCGGCATTGCGGCCCACGTTCATGCCTTGCTCGCCCGCATGACTCGCGGCACCCATCATGACGTCGACGATCTCGGCCCGGTCGAGTTGCGGCACCTTGTTCATGACCGCATCGATGATGCCGCCGGCGAGGTCGTCGGCACGGACGGTCGTCAGCGATCCCTTGAACGCGCGGCCGATGGGGGTACGGGCGGCGGCGACGATGACTGCTTCGGGCATGAGGGCTCCTGAGGCTCTAGCGGTGTGATCGCGATTACATTATAATAATGACCAGAGATTCGCAATGAGGCCTGTCTCCAGCGAAATTCCCCCGGACGAAAGGCGAAGCACCGCATGTACGATCCCGCGTCCCACGCACTCCGCACGCCAGACCGTCCCGCGATCATCATGGGCGCGAGCGGTGAGCGCCAAACGTTCGCGGAGTTGGACGAGAGTTCCCGGCGCCTCGCGCAACTGTTCTGGTCCGAGGGCCTGCGCCCCGGTGACCACGTGGCGATCCTCATGGAGAACCACATCCGCTACATCGAGGTGTTCTGGGCGGCGTTCCGCTCGGGTCTCTACCTGACGGCCGTCAACCGTTACCTGACCCCCAGCGAGGCCGGGTACATCATCGACGACTGCGACGCCCAGGTGCTGATCATGTCGGCGTACAAGAGCGATCTTGCGTCGGCGGTCGTGCCGTTGACGCCGAAGGTGCGCCGTCGCCTCATGGTCGACGGGACGGTGCCGGAGTACGAGGACTATGACGAGGCCGTCGCGGCGTTCCCGGCCGAGAAGCTCGCCGAGGAGCCGCTCGGGCGCACGATGCTCTACAGCTCGGGCAGTACGGGCCGGCCGAAGGGCGTCTGGCGTCCGCTGACCGGGCGAACGGTCCAGGAGGGCAAGCCCGCGCTGGTCCCCGTCTACGAGACGCTCTATGGGATGGGCCCCGAGACGGTGTACCTGTCGCCCGCCCCGATCTATCACTCGGCGCCTCTACTGTTCAGCACGGACTCGATGGCGCTCGGCGCGACCGTCGTGATGATGGAGAAGTTCGATGCGGAGCAGGCGCTCGCGCTGATCGAGAAGCACCGGGTCACGCACGCGCAGTTCGTCGCGACGATGTTCAGCCGCATGCTCAAGCTGCCGGCCGAGGTGCGCGAGAAGTACGACCTGTCGAGTCTCGAGTATGTGATCACGGGCGCCGCCCCGTGCTCGGTCGAGATCAAGCAGGCGATGATCGACTGGCTCGGCCCGATCGTCCATGAGTACTACGCCGGCACCGAGGACACGGGTGCCACGGTCATCACGTCGGAGGAGTTCCTCAAGCACCCCGGCTCCGTCGGCCAGGCCGCGCTCGAGTCGACGATCCACATCTGCGGTCCCGACGGCGAGGAGCTGCCCGCCGGCGAGGTCGGTCGGATCTACTTCGAGACCAACGAGGTCGTCGCGGGCTTCCAGTACTACGGCGAGCCGGACAAGACCGCCGCGGCGCACCACCCCGACCACCCCAACTGGACGGCGCTGGGCGATCTCGGCCGACTCGACGACGAGGGCTACCTCTACCTCGCGGACCGTGAGTCGTTCATGATCATCGCTGGCGGCGTGAACATCTACCCGCAGGAGATCGAGAACGCGATGGTGCTGCACCCCGAGGTGCAGGACGTGGCCGTTTTCGGTGTCCCGAACGAGGACCTCGGCGAGGAGGTCAAGGCGGTCGTCCAACTGGTCGACCCGTCGCGCGACCACGCTGAGATGACCGCCGAACTGCTCCGGCACTGCGCTGAGCACCTTGCCCGGTTCAAGATCCCGCGGTCCATCGACTTCCTCCAGGAGTTCCCGAGGTCGCCCACCGGGAAGCTCTACAAGGCCCCGCTGCGCGACAAGTACTGGACCGGCCACGAGTCCCGCATCCTCTGATCCACGAAGAACCCAAGGAGAGAGTCACCCATGAGCTTGGTCGAGTACGAAGGTCGTTCCGTCATCGTCACCGGTGCAGGAGGGGGTCTGGGCCGCGAGTACGCCCTGGCCCTGGCCCGTCACGGCGCCCGTGTCCTGGTCAACGATCTGGGCGGCACCGTCAACGGGGACGGCGGCAACTCGAGCATGGCCGACGCCGTGGTCCGGGAGATCAAGGAGTCCGGCGGTGAGGCCGCAGCCTGCTACGACAGCGTCTCGACCCCCGAGGGTGGTCAGGCGATCGTGGATGCGTCGATGGACGCCTTCGGCAGCGTCGACGCAGTCATCCACAACGCCGGCATCCTCCGCGACCGCTCGCTCAACAAGTTGACGTCCGAGGAGGTCGACGCCGTCCTCGACGTGCACCTCAAGGGCGGGTTCAACGTCACCATCCCGGCGTTCGCCCGGATGAAGGAGGCGCGCTACGGCCGTCTGGTCATGACGTCGTCGTCGTCGGGCCTGCTCGGCAACTTCGGTCAGGCCAACTACGGCGCGGCCAAGACGGGTCTGATCGGGCTGATGCACGTCGCCGCGATCGAGGGCGCCAAGCACGGCATCCTCGCCAACGCGATCGCTCCGGGTGCCCGCACCCGCATGACCGATGGACTGCTGGGCGAGATGGACGATCTGCTCGATCCGGTGCAGGTGGCCGCGATGGCCGTGTACCTGGCATCGCCGCAGTGCACGCAGACGCATGAGATCTTCTCGGCCGCCGGCGGCCGCTTCGCGCGGTACGTGGTCGGCGTCAACGAGGGCTGGATCACGCCGAAGGGCCCCGCCTCGGCCGACGACGTGCTCGAGCACATCGATCAGATCCGCGATCTCGACACGCTCCAGGTGTTCGACAGCGGCACCGACGAGATGGCGCTGTTGCGCCGTATGGCTGTGGCGGCCGGGGCCCTTCCCGAGTCGCCGTGACGCGTCGGCGGCACTCCTCCGCCCGTCGATGAGAGAACGGCCCGACCACCGAGGTGGTCGGGCCGTTCGTTTCGTCGTGCGTCAGACCGGAATCGGGCCTCCGTCGAGCATCGCGTCGATCATGCTCGGACCGTCGTACTGCACCATGCACATGCGCAGGCCGTGGGCCTCCCGGGCGCCCCAGACGGCTTCGCGCATCCGGCCGATGCGCACGTTGGACACCAGTCGATAGCCCTTCGCGCGCATTTCCACGATGGCCTCTTCGATGTCGTCGACCTTGAAGTGAATGTTGCGCACCCGCTCGTGGGTGGTCGGCGGATGGGACTGGATCAGCTCCATGTAACCGAGTCGGTCCATCGCCATGCTCATCCGGGTGCCCTGGGCGCTGGGCGGCTCGTCGGCAGGCAACTCCTCGATCACCTCGGTGTCGTCGAACTCGATCCGGACGAACTCGGCCCCGAGGAGGTCGGAGAACTTCTTGATCGCCGCGTCCAGGTCCGATACTTCGAGCCCGAGCAGTTCCATGCGTTCCAGTTTCATGTCCACATCTCCATCGTGATGGCGGATAAAGGGGGTGATCGGTGGCCGTGGGCCGAGGCGAGAAGGCGTCACGCGTCGGTGGCGCTTCTCCTGCGGGCCTCGGTGGCCTGGGATCCCGAGGTCCAACCGCCGTCGATCGCGATCTCGGCGCCGGTGATGAAGGCAGCCGCGTCGGAGACGAGGAACGCCACGAGTTCGGCGGCCTCCCAGGCCTCGCCCGCCCGGCGCAGCGGAGTGAGCTCGATCTTGGCGGCACGCATCGCGTCGGGGGCGAAGTCCGTCATGGCGGTCAGCATGTAGCCGGGGTGGATGCTGTTGACCCTGATGCCCCACGGACCGAACTCCTGGGACGCCATCTTGGTCAGGCCGCGCACACCCCATTTGCTCGCGGTGTAGGCCGGATCGGGGTTCTGGTCCAGGCCCGCCGCCGAGGAGACGTTGACGATCGCGCCGCCACCGGCGTCGCGGATCAGGGGCGCGAACGTCTTCATGCCGAGGAACGGACCCTTCAGGTTGACGTCGACGACGCGCTGCCACGCCGTGCGATCGATACCGAGGATGGTCTGCTCGCCGAAGACGCCGGCATTGTTCACCAGCACGTGCACCGAGCCGAAGCGATCGAGCGCCGTGTCGCGCCACGATTCCCAGGTGCGGAGGTCGCGGACGTCGCCCGACGCGAACACGGCGTTGCCGCCGGTGGCAGCCACCTCGTCCGCAAGCCGGCGGCCGGCCGCCTCGTCCAGGTCGGTGAACAGGACCGATGCGCCTCGAGCGGTCAGCGTGCGCACGTGCTCGGCGCCCATCCCGTGACCGCCGCCGGTGACGACGGCGACCTTGCCGGTCAGGTCGGCGCGCGATCGCATCGACACAGCGTGCTCAGACATCGGCCGCCTCCTTGAGTTCGGTGGTCCGCAGTGCCTGACCGCGATGCGCGCCGCCGGCGATGAATCCGCCGTCGATGACGATCTCGGCGCCGGTCGTGAACGACGACACCTCGTCGATGGCCAGGTGGACCACCGTGTGGGCGATCTCCTCGGGCTGGCCGGCCCGAGGGTCGGGGTTGACCGTGACGTAGTTGTCGATGACCTCGGTCGTGGTGAACCGGAGCATCGGCGTGATGATCGTGCCGGGGTGGACGGAGTTGACCCGGATGCCCAGTGGCGCGAGCTCGAGGGCGCCGGTCTTGGTGACGCCGCGCAGACCCCATTTGCTCGAGGTGTAGCCGGCAGCGTCGTAGCCCGTGAGTCCGGCGACCGACGAGATGTTGACGATCGACCCGCCGCCCGTGCGGCCCATGAGCGGTGCGCACGCCTGCATGCCGGCGACCGGACCCCAGAGGTTGATTGCGAGCACCCGGTCGAAGGCCTCCTCGGGCTGCTCCATGACGCCCCGGCGGTCGGAGATCCCGGCGTTGTTGACCAGCACGTCGAGCCGGCCGAAGTCGGCCTCGATCTGTGCGACCACCTCGGCCCAGCGTGCCTCGTCCGCCACGTCGAGCTCGACGAACACGGCCCGATGGCCTGCGGCCACCAGTGCGGCGACCAGCGCCTCACCCTGCTCGACCAGGACGTCGGCGACGACGACGGTCGCTTCCTCCTCGGCGAACAGCCGTGCCTCGGCCGCGCCCTGACCACCGGCCGCACCGGTCACCAGCACCACCTTGTCGTTCAGACGTCCCACGTCCCTACCTCCTGGTCGATCGATCTGGTGTCACTCAGCGGAAGCGGCGCGCTTCGAAGGCCTGGGCGCCCGACGTCCAGCCGCCATCGACCGCGATCTCTGCACCGGTGATGAAGCCGGCCGCGTCGGATACGAGGAACGCGACCAGCTCGGCGGCGTCCCACGCCTGTCCGGGCCGCGAGATCGGGAGCATCGACAGCATCGACCCCGTCAGTTCCTCCGACGCGAAGGCGTTCATCGGGGTGTCGATGTACCCCGGGTGGATGCTGTTGACTCTGATGCCCCACGGGCCGAGCTCCTGGGACGCGGTCTTGGTCAGGCCGCGGACGCCCCACTTGCTGGCCGTGTAGGCAGGGTCAGGGTGCTGGTCGAGGCCGGCCGCCGAGGAGACGTTGACGATCGCGCCGCCACCGGCGTCACGCATGGCCGGGGCGAGCACCTTCATGCCGAGCCAGGTCCCCTTGAGGTTGACGTCGAGCACGCGGTCCCAGCCGGCCTTCGTCGTCTGCGAGATGCGCTGGTGGCTGACCACTCCGGCGTTGTTGACCAGGATCGACAGCGCGCCGTCGAGCTCGAGCGCGCGGTCGCGCACGCCCTCCCACTGGTGCAGGTCGGCCACGTCTGCGACATGGGCCACGGTCGCGCCGCCGACGTCGGCGACCAGCTTGTCGAGGGCGTCGACGTCGAGATCGACCGCCAGCACCACGGCACCGCGGTCCGTCATCGTTCGGACGTGCTCGGCACCCATGCCCTTGGCGGCACCCGTGACGACGGCGACCTTGCCCTCCAGCGACAGTCGTTCGAAGCTCACGCCTTCTCCTTCTTCGCAGCCAACACGGCCAACTCGAGCGCCCGGTTCAACGACCCACCGATGAATCCGCCGTCGACCGTGAACTCGGCACCCGTCGTGAAGGTCGACTCGTCGGAGGCGAGGTGCAGCACCGTCCAGGCGATCTCCTCCGGCACGCCGGTCCGCCGGTTCGCGTTGATCCGCACGTAGTTCTGGACGACCTCCTCGGGCACCACGGCGATCATCGGTGTGACGATCGTGCCCGGGTGCACCGAGTTCACGCGGATGTTGTCGTCGGCGTACTCGAGCGCCGCCGTCTTGGTCACCCCGCGCAGGCCCCACTTGCTGGCCGTGTACGCCGCATGGTCGTAACCGGTCATGCCAGCGACCGACGAGATGTTGACGATGGACCCGCCGCCGCCCTTCGCCATCAGGGGTGCGCAGGTACGCATGCCGACGACCGGCCCCCACAGGTTGATGCCGAGCAGCCGGTCCCAGCCGCGCAGACCCTGATCGACGATGCCGCGGCCGTCGCCGATGCCGGCGTTGTTGACCAGGACGTCGAGGCGACCGTGGTCGGCCTCGATCCGTGCGACGACCTCGGCCCAGCGTGCCTCGTCCGCCACGTCGAGCTCGACGAACTCCGCCTTCAGGCCCGCCTGGGCCAACTCGGCGGCGAGCGCCTGCCCGAGTTCGACCAGGACGTCGGCGATCACGACCGTCGCGCCCTCCGCTGCGAACAGACGTGCCTCGGCTTCGCCCTGACCCCCGGAGGCGCCAGTGACCAGGACGACCTTGCCGACGAACCGGTGAGCGAGGGGCTCGGTCTGGACCGTCATGACACCATGTAGGTGCCGCCGTCGACCGACAGCACCTGGCCCGTCATGTACGTGGCGCCGTCGGACAGCAGATACGAGAACGTCGGTGCCATCTCCTCGGCCTCCGCGAAACGCCCCAGGGCGATGCGCGACAGGTAGGTGGCGGCGAACTTCTCGTTCGTCATGATCGTCCGGGTCATCTCGGTCGAGGCAGATGGTGCGACCGCGTTGACGCGGATGCCGTACCGACCGAGTTCCTTGGCGCCCGACTTGGTCATGGCGATGATCGCGCCCTTCGCGCTGGAGTAGTTGATCTGGCCGATCGTTCCACCCAGTCCCGCCGACGAGGTCACGTTGACGATGACGCCCTTCGTCTCGCTGGCGACCATGCGACGCGCGGCTTCGCGCAGCCCCAGGAAGGTGCCCCGGGCGTGGACCGCGAGCACGGAGTCGAAGGCGTCCACGTCCATCTTCAGGAGCATGGCCGGGCGCGTGTTGCCCGCGTTGTTGATCCAGGCGCGCAGCGAGCCGAGCTCGGCCTCGGTGCGCGCACCGATGCGTTGGACGTCCTCCTCGTTCGAGACGTCGGCACCGACCGCAATGGCCCGCCGGCCCTCGGCGACCACTTCGGCCGCGACGGACTTGGCCGCCGTCTCGTCGATGTCGGCCACGCAGACGTCCCAGCCCTCGGACGCCAGATGCCGAACGATCGTGCGGCCGATCCCGTCGCCGCCGCCGGTGACGACGACCACCCTCGAATCGCTCATGTGTGGAACTCCTTTGTCGTGGTCATCGGGCTCAGACCGGTTGACCGAAATAGAGAGCGGTGAGCTCGGGGTCGTTCATGACTTGATCGGGCGTGCCCTCGGTCAGCAGTCGACCGTGGTCGAGGAACATGACCCAGGAGGCGACCTCGCGCACGACCTGCATGCTGTGCTCGACGATGCAGATCGAGGTGCTGCCGTCAGCGACGATCTCCCGGAGCAGGTCCGACAGCTGCGCGCGAGCGCCCTGATCCAGACCCGACATGGGTTCGTCCAGCAGGTAGCAACTCGCACCCGTGGCGAGCAGGCGCCCCATCATGAGCATCTTCTGCTCGGCGTACGAGAGGTCTCGCGCCAGCGTGTGACGCTTCTCGTGCAGGCCCAGGCTGCGCAATACCTTCTCGGCGCGGTCGGCGTCGGTGGCGTCACGTCCGCGCCAGGCGCTGGGCGCGAACTGCGAGATCAGGGTCTCGTGCTTGATGTCGGTGACCGCGACATGGACGTTCTCCTGCACCGTCATGCCTTCGAACAGGCGGACCTCCTGGAAGGACCGCACGACGCCGAGCTGTGCGCGGCGCTCGATGCTGAGACTCGAGATGTCCTGGTCGCCGTAGAAGATCTTGCCCTCGTCGGTCTTGAGTGCGCCGCTGAGCAGGTTGAAGACCGTCGTCTTGCCGGCGCCGTTGGGCCCGACGAGTGCCGTGATCTGACCCGGACGGACCGACATCGTCACGTCGTCGACGGCCTTCAGGCCACCGAACGCGATGCCGATGCCCTCCGAGCGCAGCGTCTTGACCTCGGGCACCTCGCCCTCCTCGATGACGCGGGCGAACAGATCGAGCGAGACCTCCTCGGCGCCGCCCTCCGCGGGGGCTCCGGACTTGGCCGCACGCCGTGCGGCGTTGCGCTCCGCCTCCTTCACGGGGTCGCGCCCCAGCAGGCCCCGGGGACGGAAGATCAGGAGCAGGAGCACGGCGAGCGTGTAGATCATGCCGTTGATCGGACCCGCGACGGAGTCGGGGATGTCGGCGAAGCTGAGCGCCTCGGGGAGCGCGAGCACGATCGCGGCGCCCAGGTACGGCCCCCAGAACGCCCCCATGCCGCCGATGATCGTGATCGACAGGATCTCCACCGTGCGGTCGAGGGTGAACTCGGCCGGGCTGATGTACAGCGTGTGCATCGCGTACAGGCCGCCCGCGAGGCCGGCGATCGCCGAGCTGAACGCGAACACCGTCACCTTGGTCCACAAGGCCCGCTTGCCGAGCGAGCGCGCGGCCGGGACGTCCTCGCGGAGCGACTTGAGCAGGCGGCCGTAAGGCGAGTGGACGACGCGCCAGCAGACCAAGGTGACGATCGCGCAGAAGACCCAGGACAGGATCATCACCTGGGTGTTGGTCTCGAGCTGGTATCCGAACACGGTCGGGCGCGGAATCCCCGCGATCCCGGCCGAGCGGCCGGTGAGCTCGAGGTTGTTGAACAGCTCGACCAACGCCACCTGCACGGCGATCGTCACGATGAAGAGGAACTCGTCCGACAATCGACCGGCCGCGTACCCGACGGACAGGCTCATGGCACCGGCGAGGATCGCCCCGACGAGCACGGCAGGCAGGAACTCCAGCTGGTAGTCCTTGATGAGGATGGCCGTGGCGTAGGCGCCGACGCCGAAGAAGCCGCCGTGCGACACCGACAGCAGGCCGCCGTAGCCGAGCAGCAGGTTGAACGAGATGCCCAGGATGATGAAGATCGGCAGCAGCCCCATCAGGCTGATCAGGTAGTAGCTCATGGCAAGTTCTCTCCGCTCGGGATCAGGAGACCGGGGTCGGCTTGACCGACTCGTCGGCATCGGCCGCCAGTGCGGGATCGGACGTGGACGGGGTGTCGGTCTTGTGCCTGGACTTGCGCGGCTTGCGCTTGTTGCCGACCAGCCCGGTCGGGCGGAAGAGCACGAAGAAGAAGGCGACGATGTAGACGATGAACTCGCCCCACTCGGTCGGCAGCCAGTAGAGCGGGACCGTCTCGGTCAACCCGACGAGGATGCCGCCGATCATGGCGCCGCTCATACGGCCCATGCCGCCGATGGTCAGGGCGATGACGGCCTTGAGCAGCAGGTCGAAGCCCATGCTCGGGTGGATCGGTGCCTTGAGAGCCAGGAGCACGGCGGCCGGCACGACCAGGATCGAGCCCAGGACCATCGAACGCAGGTAGACCCGGTCGAGGTTGATCGCCAACGCCTGGGCGCGCTCCGCGTTGTCGCCCACGGCACGGAACTCCAGGCCTGCGTGCGTGCGGGTCAGGAACCAGTGCATCACCGCGAAGAGCAGGACACTCATCACCACGACGCTGATGTCGTAGATGTCGATGCGCAGGTGGCCGATCTCGGTACTCCAGTCGAACCAGCTCGGGACGGCAGCCGACACGACACCGGCGCCCCACACGAACTCGACGACGTACGCGGCGAAGGCCACCACGAGCAGTGACGCGACCATGATGACGATCGGATCGGCGTCGCGGCGCTGGAGGGGGACGTAGACCAGGTATTGCATCGCTGCGGCCATGACCGCTGCGGCGGCGAGTGCGCCGAGGAAGGCCAGGAACGCCGGCCACTCCCAGAGGGTGCCGAGCGTGTAGAAGATGTATGCCGACAGGACGAAGGTCGCACCTTGGGCGACGTGGAAGACCTTGTTGACCGAGAGGATCAGGCTCAGACCGTACGCGAACAGCCCGTACAGCAGGCCCATGACCAATCCGGTCTTGACGAGGGTGATGAGGAGGTCCACGAGGAGCCCTTTCGGGGTCGGGTTGGTAAGGATGCGGGGCGCCAGCCCTCCGCGAGGAGCGGAGGGCTGACGCCCCAGGGGTGGATCAGTCGGTCGCCTGCACGGCGTCGAGCGTCGTGTCCGTCATCGGGTCGGCCTTGTAGTCGTCGATCTGACGGATCAGCGTCGGCCCGTGATAGGTCAACTGGTCGGTCAGGTCCATCGGGCCGATGATCGGGACCGTGATGTCGGTCCGCTCGTTGAGCACCGCCAGGATGTTCTCGCCGTTGACCGGGGCGCCCTCGGCTCGCAGGGTCTTGATCGCCTCGGCGTAGGTGAACGGCGTCGCGTAGAAGTAGGCGTTGTACGACTGGTTCGCCAGCACCCGCTTGGGGTCTTCCGCCTGCATGCGGGCGAGCAGCTCGTTGACTCCGTCGATGTCCTCCGGGAGGTGGGACATGTAGACGAAGCCGTTCATGGCCTCCTTGGCGGCATCGCGGATGATGCGGCTCTCGCCCTCGCCGGCGTAGCCGCCGGCCGGGATGTCGAGGTTGGCGTCACCGTAGGCCTTCATCGTCGCAGCGCCTTCGACCAGCAGCGTCTGCATGTACATGAAGTCAGCCCCGGAGTCCTTGACCTTGGCGATCTGCGTCGTGGCGTCGGTTGCATCCTGACGGATCGACTCCTCCGCCACCATCTTGCCGCCGCGCTTCTCGACGGCCTCCTTGAAGGCCTCCGCCGTGCCCTGGCCGCTCTCGTTGTCGACGTAGATCGTGGCGAAGTTCTTGTAGCCCTTCTCCTCGACCAGGTATTTCGTGAAGTTCTCCAGCTGCGCATCGTTCATCGGCAGGACGTTGACGAGGTTCGGGCTGGAGCCGATCAACGTGGGGCTCTGGGCGCCCGCGTTGAACAGGGCGAAGCCGACGTCCTCGGCGACCGGCGTTGCGGCAGCAACCACGGCGCTCCAGGCGGTGAGGACCACGGGGGCCTTCTCGACGGCACCGAGCTTGTTCATGGCGCTGATGCCACCCTCGGCCGTGGCCTGGGTGTCGGCGGTGACGAGTTCGAGCTTGATGCCGTCCTCGGCGTACTGCTTGTTGACGTCGTCGATGCCCAACTGCACCGCCATGACGTACTCCTCGCCGTAGGAGGCGGCCGGGCCGGTCAGCGGCATGCCGAGTCCGAGCTTGTAGGTCTCGTCGCCGGTGGTGGCCTTGCCGGTGGCGCCCTGGATGCCAGAACTTCCGCCGTCGTCACCGCTGGACTCAGTCGTGCAGGCCGCCGCCAGCGAGAGTGCCGCCACGGCGGCCACGATCTGTGCCGATCGAATCAATCGCATTGTTGTTCCTTGTCTCGTGTGATGCTGACAGACGGCGGGCCGCCGTCTTGCTCAGAACAAGCCCCAGATGTCGGGATCGTCCAAGAGCGTCGCAGCGGGACCTTCCCGTACGATTTCCCCGAGCCTGAGCACGTAGGCGCGGTCGGAGACCTTGAGCGCCTCGTGGATGTTCTGCTCGACGATCAGGACGCCGATGCCGAGCGCTTGGTGCACGGAGCGAATCTGGTTGAGCATCGTCTGGACGAGCACCGGTGCCAGGCCGGTGGACGGCTCATCGAGCAGAAGGAATCGCGGGCTGGCCATCAGGGCCGTGCCGATCGCGACCATCTGCTGTTGACCGCCGCTGAGGGTTCCCGCGTCCTCGTGCAGGCGGCCCGTCAGCGCGGGGAACAGGTCGAGGACGAACTCGAGGGTGACCTTCTCGCGGCTGGTCACGTTGCGTGCCACTCCGGCTCCGAGCTGGAGATTCTCACCGATGCTCAGCGTCGGGAAGATCCCGCGGCCCTGGGGGACGAGGGCGATGCCATTTCGCGCGATGCGGGCGGAACCGTGGCCGAGCTGGCTTTCGCCGTGGAAACGGATGTCACCGGCCTCGACGTCGATCGCACCGGCAATGGCGCGCAGCAGGGTCGACTTGCCGGCGCCGTTGTGGCCCAGGAGACTGATGATCTCGCCGTCATTGACGTTGAGCGACACGTCGCGCAACACGGTGTGGACGCCGTAGCCCGCCGTGACCGCATCGATCTCGAGCACGGGCGAACCGGCGGTCACGGTCGACCCGTCGCCGGCGTGAGATCGCGTCTCGGTCATCTCTTGTTCCTCCTGGGTGGTCCGTCGATGTTATCTAGATCACACGCTAAGTAGTATCATACTTAGCATCATTAGCCGAGTAGTTGATCTGGACTATTTTGCTCCGCGAGACGATCGCCCGCGGCCTGTCCAGACGAAGTCCGTGGGCTCGGCGATCCGTACCCACGAGTGATAGAGATCGGCCTCCCACGGCATCTGCAGGCCGGACCGGCCGTGCTCGTTGACGAAGTAGCTGCCCTGACCCTCGGACTCCCACAACAGCGCCGAGGTCGCTTCGTCCATACGGGCGTTGTACTGGTCGAAGACGTCCTGGCGAACCTCCACCGAGGCCGCCCCCGTCTCGATCTGTCGCACGACGAGATCCAGGACGTAGCGGGACCAGATGTCCACCCACTGCGGGAATCCGCCGAATCGCGGCGTCGCATTCGGACCGTACAGCGCATAGAAGTTCGGGAAGCCAGGCATGGTCAGGCCGAGGTAGGCGCGAGCACCGTCCTTGCTCCACGCATCCTCGAACGTGACCCCGTTGCGACCCCGGTACGTGACCGGGTGGAAGTAGCGCGACACGTGGAACCCCGTCGCGAGCACCAGGACGTCGAGCGGGACGACCTCGCCACCGGCGAGCCGCACGCCGTCGGGGACGATCGCGTCGATCCCCGAGACCTCGAGCGACACGTTGGGCCGCAGGAGCGCGTCGAACCAGCCGTTGTCGATCACGATCCGCCGCGCGAGCGGGGCGTAGTCGGGTATCGAGTTCTCCCGCAGGTGCGGGACGTGACCGACCTTGGCGTCCACGTAGTCGACGAGCGCAGACCGCAGCCGGTCGTTGCGTTCGTTGATGAATCCGCCGTCGGCCTGCCAGTCCTCGTCGATGATCTGGGCGACCTGTGTCTGCGCCGTGCCGAAGAACTGCACGAAGCCGACCCAGTTCCAGTAGTGGGGCATTGCTTCGATCAGCCAGTGGACCTCCGGGGTGATCGCGGTACCGAGCAACGGTGAGTTGATGATCCATTGCGGGGTCCTTTGGAAGGCGGTCACGTGGGCAGCGGTGCGAGCCAGGCTCGGCAGCAGTTGGGTGCCGGTCGAGCCGTTGCCGATCACGCCGACACGCAGACCCGTCCAATCGAGGTCGGTGTCCCAGTCGGCGGTGTGGAGGATGCGGCCGGTGAACGTGTCGATCCCGGCGATGTCGGGCCATCGGGGGGTGCTGAAGACGCCACTGGCGCTCACCATCACCTGGCCGCGGTGGCGGTGGACGCGACCGTCGCGGTCGACCGACTCGACGTCCCAGACCGACTCGTCGTCGTTCCACGCGGCGTCGACGACCTCCTGGCCGAGGACCACGTGCTCGGCCACGCCGTACTTCTCGACGAGGTGCTCGAGGTACTTCTTGACGTCGCCGCGGCGCGGGAAGTACTCCGGCCAGGGGTAGCGTTTCTCGAACTTGAACTGGTACAGGAAGCAGTTCGTGTCGACGCGGACATCGGGGTACCGGTTGCGGTGCCAGGTCCCGGTGAGGTCGTCCAGACGTTCGATGATCGTGAAGGGGATGCCGAGCCGGCGCAGTTTCACGCCCATGGCGATCCCACTGACGCCGGCTCCGACGACGAGGACCCGGAAGTCCTCCAGGGCTTCGTCCGGGCGGTCGCCGGTCCACGACGTCTCGCGCGGGAACTCCTCGAAGGCGAGCTCCTCGCGGGTCATCGTGAGCATCGTGTCGTCGAGCTCCTCGCCGGTCAGGACGCGGACCAGATCGCGGATCTCCTCGTCGGTCGGGTCGGCCGGTGCCGGCCCTCGCCGTCGGGAGTCCGCAAGGAACTCCACCGCCCTCTCCTTGACGATCTCCTCGCCATCGGGGGTCAGGGCCGGCAGGAAGAACGCGCCACCACGCACCGGCGCGAGCGTGATGTCGAGCCCCGCCAGCGAACGGTCTCCGGTCGCCTGGATGAGCGCGACGCGCAGGGCGTTGAGGTCCGCCTGGTCGACGGCGGACCGGATGAAGTCGAGCGTCACCGCGTCGCCGGTCGCGGCGTCCGTGTCGTGCGCGAGCGTCATCGGATCGCGATCGCGTTGCAGGGCGACCCGACGCCGCCGGGCAGGTCGAGCGGGACCGAGACGAGCATCGACTCGAAGCGGCCGTCGGCGCGTGAGGCGCCCGCGAGCGCGTCCAGCCACCACAGTTCGCCGATCGGGATGCCGAGCCGGTTGAGCAGGTGCGGATGGAGGACGAAGCCGTCGGGTGGCAGCGCCTCGACCGAGATGTTGTCGCTCGCCACGGCGCTCACGCCCCAGTCCCAAAGGAACTCGAGCATCTCCGGGCTGGCAGCGAGTCCGGGCGACGTCGGGTCGGTCTTCACGGCGAGACGCTCGACCGCGTTCGCGGCCTGGTAGCCCTGGGTCCAGCCCGTGCGCAGCAGGAGCACGTCGCCGGACCGTCGCTCGATGCCGTCGGACTCGACCATCTGGATGAGGTCGTCGACATCCACGGTGTCGCGCGACCGCCAGTCGAGCGGGCGCCCCCACTGCGCACAGTGGTGCGCGGCGTCGATCAGGACGGCCCGACCGACGATCCCCCACCGGCTCCAGGTCTCGATGCCCAGCTGCTCGACCTCGCGACGGTTGTACCAGTCGAGCTCGGGGTCCCGGATGTGCGTGAACGCGTCCCACTGGCTCGAGCCCTGCGGGTAGAAGTTCTGGAGCACGTCGTCGCGGTTGCCCAGTGCGGTGCGCAGGATCGTGTGCTCGAGCGGGTCGCGCCCGTACAGCGGCGGGTCGGGCCACGTCAGAGGGGCGCTCAGGCTGAACCGCTCACCGGTGCGGACCAGTGCCGCCGCGTCGCGCACCCGCTCGTCCGTCAGCCGGTTGAGCGATCCGATCACGTCGTCGGCGCCGAAGACGCCGACCGCGTCACCATCGGGCAGGTCGCGGTAGCGGGGGATGTCAGGGAGGCCATCGGCCATGTCGTGCTCCTCGGATGGTGCGGTCGTGGGGGGCGATCGGCGATCAGTAGGTCGCGCGACCGCCGCTGAAGTCGAAGACGGCGCCGGTCGAGAACCCGACGCGAGGACTGGCCAGGAAACGCACCAGTTCGGCGAGCTCGGCCCGCGAGCCCGGGCGCCCCATGGGGATCTTGGCGAGCACGGCGCGGTGGAACTCCTCGGGCACCGCGTGGTTCATCGGGCTCTCGACGACGCCCGGCGTCACGGCGTTGACGAGCACGCCGGTCCCGGCGACCTCCTTGCCGACGACCTTGGTCAGCCCAATCAGCCCGGCCTTGGCCGACGAGTAGCTGACGGTGTCGGCGTTGCCCTCCTTGCCGGCCATGCTCGAGATGTTGACGACGCGTCCGTAGTCCACCGCGAGCATCCCCGGCAGGAACGCCCGGCACATCAGGAACGGACCGGTCAGCATGATGTCGAGATCACGACGCCAGCGGTCGATCCCGGTCTCCCAGACGGGGGCGGTCGTGCCGCCGACCCCGGCGTTGTTGACCAGCACGTGGACCGTCCCGAGCTCGGCCGCCAGCGCCTCGATGGCTTCGGGATCGGTGACGTCCAGGACGGTCGGGACCACCTCGCCGACGCCGGGGACGCCGGCCAGGTGCGCGAACATCTCGGCACCACGCTCGAGGGTGTCCGGGGCGACGTCGGCAGCGATGACGGTGGCGCCGTCGCGGACGAGCGCCTCGCTGATCGCGGCGCCGATGCCGCCGACGCCGCCCGTGACGACGGCCAGCTGGCCGTCGAGCGCCGGCCCGGTGACCAGCGGTGCGTATCCGGTGCTGTTCATGACCGACCGTCCGTTCTCGTGGTTCTGCGGGGGCTAACATGGCAAGGAATGCAGGAGCGCCCGCCGCGTCGTCGCGGAGCACGTGCTCGACGGAGTACGGGAAGGAGTGGGGCGTGAGGTCCAGCCGGTTGCCGAAGGCCTCCGACCTCGTGGTGACCGACGTCCGCCGGCGCATCCTGTCCGAGCGCCTTCCCGTCGGCTCCCGGCTGGCCTCCGAGGCCGAGCTCATGGAGCGACACGGGCTCGGCCGTGTCACGGTCCGCGAGGGTCTGAGGATCCTCGAGCGCGACGGCCTGATCGAGATCCGCCGCGGCGCGACCGGCGGCATCTTCGTCCGCGAGGTCGGCATCGGTCAGATCAGCGAGACCATGGCGCTGCTGTTCAGCAGTCGCGACACCAGCCTGCGCGAGTTCGCTGACTTCCGTCTCGACGTGGAGCCGACCGTGGCTCGCCTCGCCGCGACGCACGCGAGCGACGAGCAGCGCCAGGGCCTCACCGACATCGCCGGCGACGGTGGTGGGGGCCGCCACGTGGCCAGCTTCCACGAGCTCGTGGCGCAGGCCTCCGGCAACGGCGTGCACGCGATCATCCTGGCGGCGCTCGGCACGACGCTCGAGAACCAGGTCCGTTACGACCGGGTGACCCGCGAGACGGCGGAGCGCAACGTCCGCGAGCACGAGGAGATCGCCGCCGCGATCGCCGCCGGTGACCCCGGCGCGGCCGAGTCGGCCATGCGTCGTCACCTCGAGGGGTACCGGGGCTTCATCGAGCAGCAGCGGCTGCTCGACGACCCGATCATCCCGCGCATGCATTCGTGACCGTCCTCATCCGATGTAGCCTCCGCCGTTGACGTCGAAGGTGGCGCCGGTGACGAACCCGGCGTCGTCCGACGCGAGGAAGTCCACCATCGCCGCGATGTCGGCACCGGTGCCGAGGCGGCCGACGGGGATCTCGTCGAGGAACATCTGGTTGACCTCGGCGGACACGGCGGCGGCCATCGGGGTCGCGATGCGTCCGGGAGTGATCGCATTGACGGTGATGCCGTCGAGTCCCAGTTCGAGGGCCAAGGTCCGGGTGAGCCCGAGGAGCGCCGCCTTCGACGTGGCGTAGTGGAGTCCGGCCACACGGGCTCCGGCCTTGGCCGAGCCGGACGAGATCTGGATGATCCGTCCCCAGCCCTGACCTCGCATGTCGCCGACCACGGCCTGGAACCCGAGAAACGCACCGGTGACGTTGACGCTCAGCACCCTGTCCCATTCCTGTCGCGCGATCCGGTCGCTCGGGGTCCGGAGTCCGTCGACCTTGGGTGAGATCGCCGCATTGTTGATCAGTACGCCGACCGGTCCTGCGGACGCGTGCGCCGCGGCCACGGCATCGCCCCACGCCTCGGGACGTCCGACGTCGCCGACGATCGGCACCAGGTCGGTCGACGAGAACCGCCCCGCCAGCTCGGACAGCGCCGCCTCGTCGACGTCGATGCCGACGACCACGTGGCCGGTCGCGACCAACCGCTCGACGATCGCGGCACCGATGCCTCGGCCCGCCCCCGTCACCAGGGCCACTCGTCGTTCGCTCATGCGTCCTCCTGGTCGGTGGGGATCATCAGGGCGTCCACGCCGATGGGCGTCCCGTCGGGCAGGAAGCGCAACGGGTTCACCTCGATCGACGCCGTGCGGTGCTGCAGTGTGTGGGCCAGTCGCGAGAAGTGGGCGACCGTGTCGGCGAGGGCCGAGACGTCGACCGCGGCGTGACCTCTCACACCGTGCAGCAGTGCCGACGCCCGGAGAGCGTCGAGCATCTCGACGGCCTCGCCGGGGGTGACGGGGGACGGGCGGACCTGGACGTCACCGAGGACCTCGGCGTGGACCCCGCCGACGCCGACCAACGTGACGGACCCGAACACCGGGTCGACGTGTGCGCCGAGCAGCAGCTCGAGGCTCGGGGATGCCATCGGCTGCACGAGCACCCGCGCGTCGGTGAGCCCGAGGCTCCGGCCGATCTCGAGGACGTCTGTCGCGGCCGCGACGATCTGGTCGTCGGTGGCCAGGCCGAGGCGGACCGCCCCGATCTCGGTCTTGTGCCGCACCTGGTCGGAGACCAGTTTCACCACCACGGGACGCGACCGAGCCACCGCGCGCGCCTCGTCGGGTGTCTCCACGACCTGGCCGAGCAGCATCGGCACGCCGGCCGACGCGAGCAGACGGGCCGCGGTGTGCTCGTCCCAAGGCCCCGCGCCCGGCGGGTCGACGACGACCGGCGAACCGTCACCGCGCGGCGCGGCCGCGGCGCGTGCAGCCGACTGTCGGCACAGTGCGCCGACGGCCCGCATCGTGCGGCGGGGGTCCGAGAAGGTCGGGACGCCGCCGGCGTGGAGCAGCCGCGGCGCCAGCCCGGACCCGCCCACCCATGTCACGACGACGGGCTTCGGAGAGGTGCCGGCGACCTCGAGCACGATGGAGCAGATCCGCTCCTCCTCGCCGTCGAGGTTGCCGAGCACCAGGACCACGACGTCGGTCCGGGGGTGGTCCAGGCCCACCGTCAGCGTGTGCCGCAGCGCGGCGTCGTCGATCCCGATGACACCCGTCGCGTCGATCGGGTTGGTGGACGAGGCGAAGGTGGGCAGCCCCGTCGCCATCCGGGCGCGCCAGGTCTCGTCCCACTCCTCGATCTCGAGACCGGCGGCCTCGGCCTCGTCGGTCATCAGCGCTCCGGCGCCGCCGGAGATCGTGATGATCGAGACGCGCGACCCCGCGGCCCGGGGCGCGAGCGCGAAGATCCGGCCGAGGTCGAGGAGTTCCTCGACCGACGCGGCCCGGTGGACGCCGTACCGGTCGAACACCCCCTGGTAGACGACGTCGGCGCCGGCCAACGACCCCGTGTGCGACGACGCGGCGGCCGCCCCGCGCTCGGAGGTGCCGACCTTGAGCAGGCAGACCGGCAGGTCGCGTCCCTGGGCCGCGGCCAGCGCGTCCTCGAAGGCCCGACCGTCGCGGATGCCCTCGATGTACCCGAGCACGACTTGGGTGGATTCGTCGTCGACCAGCTCGCCGAGGACCTCCGGCAGCGTCACGTCCATCTCGTTGCCGGTACTGACGAACAGGCCCAGCCCGAGCTGCTCGCTCTGGGCCATGTTCAGGATGAAGGCGCCCATCGCCCCGCTCTGGGACACGAAGGCGATGCCGTCGTCGCGCAGGTCGAAGCGGTCCTGCTCGAGGCCCGACATGAAGGACGCCGTCAGGGCGGGCGCCACCACTGCTCCCACGCAGTTCGGGCCGATCACCCGGACCCCGTTCTCACGCGCGACCCGCAGCAGGCTCGCCTGCCGCTCGGCACCGTCCGGCACCTCTGCGTACCCGGCGGCGAAGACGACCGCAACGCCCACTCCGGCCCTGCCGCTGGCGGCGACGGCATCCTCGACCCGGTCGGACGGCACGACGATCACGGCGACGTCGGGGGGGTGCGGCACGTCGTCGAGCGAGGCGTAGGCCACGGCACCCTGCACCTCGGCCCGACGGGGGTTGATCGGATAGACCTCGCCGTCGAAACCGTAGCGACGCAGATAGTGCTGGGGACGCCCGGACGGCTTGGTCGGGTCGTCGGAGGCCCCGATGATCGCGACGCGTCGAGCGCTCCGCAGCATCGCGACCACGCGCTGGTCGGCGGGGGCAAGGACAGAAGGCTCAACAGTCATGGTGGGGCTCCGAGGTGAGAGAGGCCAGCAGGGCCCGGCCGGCCGCGAGACGGTGCTCGGCAGCCGAGCCGAACCAGGTCTCCAGGGATCGGGCGCGCTGGAGGTGGAGATGCAGGTCGTGGTCCCAGGTGAAGCCGATGCCGCCGTGCAGCTGCAGCGCCGCGGCTCCGGCGATCCGTGCCGCGTCGCTGGCCGAGCTCTTGGCCAGACGGGCGGCCTGTACGAGCTCGTCGGGACGCCGTCCCGCGGCGTAGGCGGCGAACCAGGCCAGCCCTCGCGCCGCCTCGACTGCGACCGCCGCATCGGCGAGACGGTGCTTGAGCGCTTGGAACTCGGCGATCGGTCGCCCGAACTGCTCGCGCTGCACCGTGTGGTCGCGGGTGACCTCGACCATGCGCTGCGCCAGTCCGACGAGCACCAGTGCGCTGGTCCAGGCCGCAGTCGCCCGCACGATCGGTGCCGGCATCGCGAGGCGGAGGCCGGGCGTCGACGAGCGAGTCCACCGCGTGAGGTCGAGGCCCGCGTCGATCGAGTCGACGCGGGCCCACTCGACGTCGGAGGTGACGAACAATTCGACGTGGTCGCCGGACGCCACGAGCGTCGCGTCGCTCGAGGCGCCATGCGGCGTCAGCCCGGAGGCACCCACCATCGAGAACCGGGCCCGCCCGTCGGTCACCGACGGGAGCCACGCGGAGGCGACCTGGTCGGGGCAGGAGGCGAGCGCCAGCGTCGCGGTCACCGTCTCGACGATCGGGAGGGGGAGCGCATGGCGGCCGATCTCCTCGAGCGGGAGGGCGAGGTCGAGGGGCTCGCCGCCCGCGCCGCCGTGGCGCTCCGGAACCACGGCGGCCAGGACGCCGAGGTCGACGAGCATGTCCCAGACGGAGTCGCCCTCCTTCGGCTCGGCCCAGATCCGGCGGACGTCGGCCGGACGTGCATGCACGTCGAGTGCCGACGCGACGACATGTCCGAACGCGCGCTGCTCGGTGGTCAGGTCACCGCGCACGACGACTCCCCTTGGGCATGCCGAGAACGCGTTCGGCGATCACGTCGCGTTGGATCTCGTTCGTCCCGGCGAAGATGTGTGCGGCCCGCGAGAGCCAGTAGCGGTGCAGGAGCCCGGAGGTGCCGGCGCTCGGCGGGTCGGCGACGACGCCCTCCTCGCCGAGCAGGTCGAACGCGAGGTCGAAGATCCGGGTCTGCATCTCGGACCACCAGAGTTTGCCCATCATCGACTGAGGGCCGAGCCGCCGGTCCTCGGCCATCTCGGTGAGGGTGCGCAGGGACATCCGCCGATAGGCCTCGACCTGCTCGGACAGCAGGCCGAGCCGCTCGAGCACCCGCGGGTCGTCGCGGCGGTGCGCCGGCACCAGGCCGGCAACCTCGTGGAGCAGGAGCTCGAAGTGGTCCGGCGTGTTCAGTCCGCTTCCCCGCTCGTGACGCAGCGTCGTCATCGCGACCTTCCAGCCCTGGCCGGCAGGACCGATCACGCAGTCGTGCGGGACGAGGACGTCGGTGAGGAACACTTCGGAGAAGTCGGCACCGCCGTGCAGTTGCCGGATGGGCCGCACGTCGACGCCGGGTCCGTCCATCGCGATCATGACGAGTGTCAGGCCGTCGTGCCGGCGGGCGTCGGGATCGGTCCGCACGAGGGCGAACATCCACGCGGCGTGGCGCGAATGCGAGGTCCACACCTTCTGTCCGTTGACCACGATCCCCTGCGCGGTGATGTCGCCGCGGGTGCGCAGCGCGGCGAGGTCGCTACCGGCCCCGGGCTCGCTGAAGCCCTGGCACCACAGGTGCTCGCAGCTCAGGATCGACCGGAGCCAGCGCTCCTGCTGCTCCGGTGCGCCCCACTCCATCAGGGTCGGGCCGCACAGGCCCAGACCGATTCGGTTCAACCGAGCCGGGGCACCGGCCCGGACGTATTCGCCGTAGAAGATCGCCGTCCCCATCGGGTCGAGCCCTCGACCACCGTGCTCGACCGGCCAACTGACGGCGGCATACCCCGCCTCGAACAGCTCCTGCTCCCACGCCCGGTGCTGCTCGAGCCCGTACGGGGTGTCGGGCGATGCGAGCGGCTCGGTCGGGACGTGGTCGTGCAGCCAGGCGCGCACGTCGTCGCGCAGGGCGAGCTCGGCTCCGGTGAGGTCCAGGTCCATCAGATCTCCTCGGGCGTCGATGGTTCGTGGTGAATCATGGCTATGATAGCCCTATTAAGGAGATCCTATGCCAGTCGTGCTCATCGACCGCCTCGACGCGGTGCTCCACATCCGGTTGAACCGGCCGTCCGTCCGCAACGCGATCAACCGGGAGATGGCCGAGGAGGTCGGACGCACGATCGAGATTCTCGAGCAGGACGACACGCTGCGCGTGGCGGTCATGGACGGGGCGGACGGGGCGTTCAGCTCGGGCATGGACTTCGCCGCGTTCCTGGCCGGCGAGCGTCCGAACACCTCCGAGCGGGGACTCCTCGGGTTCGGCCGCGTGGCGCCGAGCAAGCCCGTGATCGCCGCGGTCGAGGGCTACGCCGTCGGCGCCGGGTTCGAGGCCGTGCTCGCCTGCGACCTCGTCGTCGCCGGCGACAGCGCGTTCCTCGCACTCACCGAGACGCCCCGCGGCATGCTGGCCGGCGGTGGCGGCCTGATCCGTCTGGCCCAGCGCCTCCCGGCAGCGGTCGCCACGGAGCTCGCTCTGACGGGTCGGCGCCTGTCGGCCCGGGAAGGGGCGCGGTGGGGTCTGGTCAACCAGGTCACCGCGGACGGAGGCGCGTTTGAAGCCGCCCTGCAGCTCGCGGAGTCCGTCGCCGCCGTGCCGCCCATCGCCTGTGCGGCAGCCCGGGAGGTGATCGCCGCGTCGCGCGACGTCGACGTCGCCACCGCGTTCACCCGCCAACTGCCCGTCCTCGAACGTGTCCTCGCCTCGGGCGAGGCGCAGCGCGGAGCCCGCGCGTTTCTCGACCGCCACCGTCCGTCCGACAGAACTGAGTGAGCCATGAGTGAAACCTTCGAGACCCTGACGATCGACCACGACGGGGCCGTGGCCGTCGTGACACTGGACCGACCCCCGGTCAACGCCGTCAACCGGACGATGCAACTCGAGCTCGCG
Organism: uncultured Aeromicrobium sp.; assembly: GCA_964464335.1. GTDB lineage: Bacteria > Actinomycetota > Actinomycetes > Propionibacteriales > Nocardioidaceae > Aeromicrobium. The sequence goes on along the minus strand of CAYXFT010000001.1, from coordinate 19,007 downwards.
ACGGTCTTCGAGTCCTTCTCCGACGACCGCACGGTCAACGCGGTGGTGTTGACCGGCTCGGGTCAGAAGGCGTTCTGCGCCGGCATCGACCTGACCGAGATGAGCAGCGCGTCGGCCGACGACCGCCCGGTCCCTCTCACGCTGGACGCCGGCCACGAGTGGCGGCGCGCCCAGCACGCCGTGCACCACTGCGCGGTCCCGGTCGTCGCGGCGGTCGAGGGCTACGCGATCGGCGCCGGGTTCGGCCTGGCCGGCGTGTGCGACCTGATCGTCGCGTCGGAGCAGGCGAAGTTCGCGTTGACCGAGATCAACGTCGGCCTGCTCGGTGGGGCCAGCAAGGCGATCCGGATGCTCGGCCCGTATCGCGCCCGCAGGATGCTGTTCGGCGGCGAGTTCGAGTCCGCTCGGGAGCTCCACCGTCTGGGTGCCGTCGAGGAGGTCGTCCCCGCAGGAGAGGCCGCCGCGCGCGCACTCGAGATCGCCCAGGTCTTCGCGACCAAGAGCCCACTCGCGATGCGGCTCGCCAAGGAGTCGATCCTGCGGATCGAGGGCGGCACGATGGAGGCGCAGTACCGCACCGAGCAGGACTACACGGCCCGGATGCGCGCCCTCGACGACTCGGCCGAGGCGATGCGCGCCTTCAGCGAGAAGCGCGCACCGCAGTGGACGTGGAGCTGACGGCATCGTCGGGCTCCACGTGGTCGATCAGGGACGCTCGACCAGAGCGGTCTTGTTGACGCCTGCCTCGGGCAGGACACCCGGCGGCACCAGCTCGAGGCGCGGGCGGAAGGCCAGGACCTGGGTGATCCGGCGCTCCAGCTCGTCCTCGACCGACGCGACCTCGGCCGGCGTCAGCGCGGGTGCGTGCTCCACCCTGATGTGCAGACGCTGCTTCGTGGAGTGACCCTCGAAGTCGGCGATCACTCGCAGGTTGCCGGTCACGCGCGGCTGGAAGCCGACGGCGATCTCGCGGATCGCGGACGGCCAGACGTTGATGCCGCGCACGATGAGCATGTCGTCGGTGCGGCCGACGCAGCGGACGCGCGGTCCGGTGCGCCCACAGGAGCATTCGGTCGACAGCACCTCGAGGTGGTCGCGGGTGCGGAAGCGGACCAGCGGGGACGCCAGCCGGTCGAGGGCCGTGAGGACGAGCTCGCCACTCGCACCCGCCTCGAACGGGATGTCCGCTCCCGTCTCGGGATCGATCAGCTCGATGTGGACCAGGCCCTGTGCGATGAAGTGCATGCCGTCGCGTTCGAGGCATTCGCCGAACACCATCGGGACGACGTCGGAGTTGCCCAGCGTCTCGCAACTGGTGGCCCCCCAGATCTCCTCGATCTGCGAGCGGATCTGCGGCACGCCGCCGCCGGGCTCGCCCCCGACCACGAGGCGCTCGACGCCGAGGGTCGAAGCCGGTCGACCCAACACCTCGTCCGCGATGCGACCGGCGTGGAGCGCGAAGTTCGGTCCGGTGCAGAACACGGTCGGCTTCAGCGCCGCCGCGACGGTCAGCAGCCGCTCGGCGCCGGCCTCGCCGCCGATCGGGATGACGACGCATCCGAGCTGCTGGAGCACCCGGACGGCGGGGACGCCGCCGGCGAAGCCCTTGCTCATGCCCCACCCGTGCAGCACGAGATCACCCGGACGGACGCCCGCGGCGTAGAAGCCGCGGGCTCCGGCGGTGCCCCAGACCCCGAGGTCGTGGTGGGTCAGGCCGAAGTAGGAGGGCGTGCCGCTCGTGCCCGACGTGGCCTGGATCTGGGCCAGGTCGGTCACCGGCACCGCGAGGTGCGCGCCGAGCGGCGGGTGCTCGCTGAGGCTGCGGCGCAACTCCTCCTTCTCGGTGAAGGGGAGACGCCGCAGGTCGGCGACGGTGCGGATCGACGTCAGGTCGACCCCGGTCGCGGTCATCTTGTCGCGGTAGAACCGCGACCCCTGCGCGACGTGCTCGAGCTGCTTCACGAGCAGTTCGTTCTCGTGCGCGGTCAGACGGTCGCGGTCCCAAGTCTCGATCTCGTCCAGCACGTCGATCATGGTCAGACCTCTTCGGTGGGGGAGAACCGCAGGACGGGAAGCTCCTCGGCGTCCTGGCGCTCGAACACCGCACGCACGCGGAGCCCGGGGGCGAGCTGGTCGGACGAGCAGTCGACGACGTTGCCCTGCACCGTCACGCCCTCGTCGAGGGTCACGTAGGCCAGCACGAACGGCGTGTGCGAGCCCCACGGCTCGGCCGCCCGCCGGACGACCGAGAAGCTGTAGACCTCGCCGAGGCCGGAGGCCGTGCGCCAGTCGACGTCGGTACCGCCGCACCGCGGGCAGAACCCCCGGGGATACCAGAACGCCCGGTCGCATGCTCGGCAGTGGGGGACGGTCAGTTCGCCGCGCTCGGCGGCGTCCCAGTACGGACGGGTGTCGGACTCGACGATCGGACGCGGGGTGGGCAGGCCGGACGGGTAGGACTCGGTCACGAGAAACGCTCCAGGACGATCGTCGAGCTGTAGTGGTTGTTCGACAGGCGGAAGCCCGTGCCGGACGCGACCGCCCAGTCCAGGTCGGGCACCTGTGCCGCCGGGTGCGCCTCGCCACGCAGCTGGCGTACGGCCTCGATCACCTTGGTCATGCCGCCGCGGTTGCCCGGGTGGTTGTTCGACAGGCCGCCGCCGTCGGTGTTGACGGCGAGAGGGCCGACGCCGCTGACGAGTGCGCCGTCCTCGACGAACTTCCCGCCCTCGCCCCGGGCGCAGAAGCCGAGGTCCTCGAGCGCCATGAGCACCGTGACGGTGAAGGAGTCGTAGAGCGACGCGTACCGGATGCGGCTCGGCTCGATGCCGGCCTCGGCGAAGGCGAGCTCGCCGGACCGGCGGATCGCGCTGTAGGTCAGGTCGACCTCGCCGGCGAACGACGCCTTGTGACTCTCGCCGTGACCGCGCAGCACCGCTCCGGTCCGGCCGAGCTCGCGAGCGACGTCGGGGTGAACGACCACGAGGGCACCGCCACCGTCGGTGACGACGCAGCAGTCCAGCTTGTGGAGGGGGTCGGCGATCAGCGACGAGCCGAGAACGTCGTCGACCGTCACCTCGTCGCGCAGGAACGCATGCGGGTTGTGGACCGCATGACGCGACGACGCGACCTTGATCCAGGCGAGCTGCTCGGAGGTCGTACCGAATTCGTACATGTGACGGCGGGCCAGCAGGGCGTAGTCGGCGACCGGGCCGTAGCCGCCGCCGTAGCCGTTGATCTGGAAGGCGGCGGCCGGTGCCGGGGTGTCGGGCGGCGAGACCTTCTGGCGCTGGGCCGGTAGGCCGGCCAGCGAGATGACGGCGACGCGACACTTGCCGGCCGCGATCGCCGCGGCGGCGTGGCCGACGTAGGCGACGTAACTCGAGCCGCCCATCTCGGACGCCTCGCTGTAGGTACAGCGCAGGCCCAGGTGCTGCATCAGGTCGATGACGCCGAGCCCTGGCGCGGTCGAGTCGGTGAAGAAGCCGTCGACGTCGGCCAAGGTCAGTCCTGCGTCCGCGAGCGCGCCTGCCAGGACCTCACGGTGGACGCCGGCCAGCGTGTGACCGGGAAGCCGGCGGCCCGGGTGCTCGTACGCTCCGACGATGACTGCCGATCCATTGAGGTTGTCCACCAGTCGCCGTTCTCTCGTTGACCTACATTCATCACTACTATATTCATAAATACCACTCATGCGCCACCATCAGGAGGACACCATGGACCGCTTCAGCGACCGCGTCGCACTGATCACGGGAGGGGCGAGCGGCATCGGCGCCGCGACCGCACAGCGCATCGTCGACGAGGGAGGTTCGGTCGTGATCGCGGACATCCAGGACGATCTCGGCCTCGAGCGGGTCGCAGCGTGGGGCGACGCCGCGCACTACGTCCACCTCGACGTGACGGACGAGCAGGAGTGGGCCGAGGCCATCGATGCGACCCTCGAGCGCTTCGGCCGGCTCGACATCCTCGTGAACAACGCAGGCGGCGGGCACTACGAGAAGATCGAGGAGACCTCCAAGGAGGTCTGGGACCGGGTCATCGAGCTCAGTCAGACCAGTGTGTTCCTCGGCACGAAGGCTGCGAGCGCCGCCCTCCACGCCAGCGGCCACGGGTCGGTCGTCAACATCAGCTCGGTCTACGGACTGGTCGGCGGTACGGGCGGCAGTCCCGCGTACCACGCCGCGAAGGGCGCGGTGCGGCTGCTGACGAAGAACACTGCGATCGCGTGGTGGCCCGACGGCGTGCGGGTGAACTCGGTGCACCCCGGCTTCATCGACACGCCGCTGCTGAAGGACCATCGCGATCGGATCGAGCGGCAGACCCCGTCGGGCCGGTTGGGCACCGCCGAGGAGGTCGCGAACGTGATCGTGTTCCTGGCCAGCGACGAGGCGTCGTTCGTCACCGGCGCCGAGTTCGTCGTCGACGGCGGGCACACGGCCAGCTGACCCGACACGCGCAGGAGCCCGGACCGTGTCGGTCCGGACTCCTGCCGCCGAGCGGGTGCGTCAGCGAACGAGGTCGTTCAGGGGCGCCAGCTCGTCGAGGACCTTCTCGAGTTCGTCCGTGTCGTACGGCTGGATGTTGATCACGAGACGCTCGACACCCAGGCTCGCGTAGTGCTCGACGAGGCTCGGCTCGCTGCGGCTGTCGAACGCGTGCAGCCGGATGGAGGCCGGGTCGCGCCCGGCATCCTCGAATGCCTTCTGCAGGACCGGCAGGCCCTCCATGATCGTTCGTGGCCCGATCGGCGCCCAGCCGTCGGCGTACTCCGCGATGTGCTCGAACAACTTGGGGCCGCCGATGCCGCCGATGACCACCGGAGGACCGCCCGGCTGGACCGGCTTGGGCCACAGGTACGAGGGGGAGAAGTTGACGTACTCGCCCTCGAACGAGGCCAACTCGTCCGTCCAGAGACGGCGGATCGCGAGCATCTTCTCTCGGGTGAGCGCGCGGCGCTTCTTGTACGGCACGCCGTGGTGTTCGAGCTCGTCCTGGTTCCAGCCGTAGCCGATGCCGAAGATGAGTCGACCCTCGGAGACGTGGTCCAGGCTTGCGACCTGCTTGGCCAAGTAGATGGGGTCGTGCTGCGGGACGACGGTGATGCCGGTACCGATGGTCAGACTCGGGGCCGCGACAGCCGCGGCGGCAAGCCCGACGAACATGTCGAACGTGCGGTAGTACTCAGGCGGCAGGTCCCCGCCGCGCGGGTAGGGCGTCATGCGCGTGGCCGGGATGTGGCTGTGTTCAGGCAGGAACATCGCCTCGAAGCCACGGTCGGCGATCATGCGGGCCAGCGGGGCCGGCGCCACCGTCTGGTCGGTGGAGAACATCATGATGCCGATGTGCATGGCCGCCTCGCTTCTGTCGGGAACATCTGAGTAGTATCATAATTACTATATTTAACCGGACATGGTCCCGAGAGGTGAGATCCGATGCTGGAGTCCGAGGCGATCGCCCGCGAAGAGATCCGCGCCCTGTTGATCGAGTACGTGCAGTGCGCGGACCGTGGGCGCACCGAGAGGATGCTCGAGCTGTTCGCCCCGGACGCCCTCATGGAGCCCACCGGCGATGCCGCATGCCGGGGCCGCGATGAGATCCGCGCCTACTTCGAGAAGGCCGGGCGCAGTGCCCGCGCGTTCATGGCCGAGCCGTACCTGCGGCATCACCTGTCGAGCATCCACATCGAGCTGGACGGACCGAGCGAAGCTCGCACGACCGGCTACTTCCTGGCCATCACCGACACCGGTCCGGACCATTGGGGGCGCTACCGCGACGTGCTCCGCCACGACGGTTCGGCGTGGCAGATCCACCACCGGCTCCTCCAGCTCGAGGGCCGCACACCCGGTGGCTGGCTCGACAAGCACGAGGCCGCCCGCGGAACGGCGGACGAGGCATGAGCGGCCTCGACCGCTGGATCGGTGCCGGCCGTCGTCCCGTCCTGCTGATCTCGGAGTGCCAGAACGGCCTGATCAACCCGGAGTACGCCACCACCATGAGCGGCCTGGCCCAGCAGGCTGAGGAGCGCGACATCGTCGGCAAGATCGCGGCACTCGCCGACGCCTTCCGTGCCGCCGGACTGCCGGTCGCCCACGCGACGATCGAGCCTGCCGAGAACTACGAGGGCTTCGACATCGCCTCGCCGCTCGCGGCGGTCACGGTCAAGCGCGGTGAGTTCAAGGCCGGCACCCCGTTGCCCGAGATCCACCCGGGCCTCACTCCGCAGGAGGGCGACCTCCGGTTCCCCCGCCGCACCGCCATGACGTCGTTCTTTCGCAGCGGTCTCGGTGCCGCCCTGCGTGAGCGCGACGTCGACACCGTCGTCCTCGTCGGCATCTCGGTCAACATCGCCATCCCGGGCTCCGCGGTCGAGGCCGTCAACCGCGGACTGCCCGTCGTGATCCCCGAGGACGCCACCGCGGCGACCACCGCCGAGGTCCACGAGATGACGTTCCGCGTGATCCTGCCCGCCCTCGCGACCATCACCACCACCCAGGACGTCATCGACGCCATCGGCCGGCGCTGACACCGCCGCGCGGTCGAACCTCAGGCGCGACGGGAGAGGACCTGACCCAGCCACTCCCGGGTCTCGGCGCGGTGCTCCGCGCTGAGCGCGATGACGGCATCCCGGTCGCCGGCGGCGATCGCCTCGGTGATGCGGACGTGGTCGTCGACGACCCGGCGGTGGGCCGTGTCGGTGCGGATGTAGAGCGAGCGGTAGAACTCGGACAGCGTCCACAGTTGGGTCACCTGGCGGCGCACCATGCGCTGGGGGGACGCGTCGAAGATCGCGAAGTGGAAGGCCTCGTTGACCTCGCGGTACTCGGCGAACTGGGTCACCGGGTCGAGCCCGGCGAGCCGGGCGTTCAGTTCGCGCAGCGCTGGGACGTCGACGGTGCCGAGATCGACGGTCGCGAGCAGGGCGTCCTCGAGCAGCGCCCGCATCTGGTAGATCTCGGCGAGGTCCTCGACCGTCGGTCGCACGACCGTGTAACCCGTGTTGGGGCGTGCCTCGACCAGCCCCTCGGCGCGCAGCGACGCCAGTGCCTCGCGCACCGGCACCCGACTCACTCCGAGACGTTCGGCGATCTCGGCCTGGTTGATCTTCTCGCCGGGCAGCAGCACCCCGGTCAGCACGAGCTGACGGAGCCGGACCAGACAGGTCTCGTCCGATCCGGTCTGGGTGGTCATCGGTCCGACCCCCTCACAGCGTGGATGCGTCGCCGAGAAGCAGCGTCACCTGGCTCGACAGCATGCCACCGTTGCCGTGCGCGAGGGCGACGTGGGCGTCGTCGACCTGGCGATCGCCGGCTTCGCCGCGCAACTGTCGCGTCGATTCGATCAGCGTGAAGATGCCGTACATGCCGGGGTGGCAGTAGGAGAGCCCGCCGCCATTCGTGTTGACCGGCAGGTGGCCGCCCGGTGCGATGCCGCCGCCGCTGACGAAGTCGCCCGCCTCGCCCTTCGCGCAGAAGCCGAGGTCCTCGAGGAACAGGAGCGTGTTGATCGTGAAGGCGTCGTAGAGCTCGACGGCATCCACGTCGGCCGGCGTCAGCCCGGCCAGGTCGAACGCGCGCGGTCCCGTCTCCGACGCCGCGGTCACGGTGAGGTCCGGCAGCTGCGAGATGCTCATGTGCCAGTGCGCCTCGGCGGCACCGAGGTAGTAGACCGGCGGCTTCGGTAGGTCGCGCGCCCGCTCGGCGGACGTGACCACGACGGCCCCGCCGCCATCGGTCACGAGGCAGCAGTCGCGCACGGTCAGCGGTGACGACACCATGCGTGCACCGAGCACGTCGTCGATGGTCAGGTCGCCCTGTTCGAAGGCTCGGGGGTTCAGCTGGGCCCATCGCCGCGCGGACACCGCGACCTCGGCCAGGTGCTCGCGAGTCGTGCCGAACTGGTGCATGTGGCGAGCGGCCGCGAGTGCGTAGGCCGAGACCGGCAGGCGCGCGCCGAAAGGCGTCTCGTACGACGGGATGTGGTTCTGGCCCGACGAGATCAGCCCGCCGGACGCCGAACGTTGGTTGCTGCCGTAGGCGATCAGTGCGACGTCGCACAGGCCGGCCTCGATCGCCGCGGTCGCGTGCCGCAGGTGCGCCAGGAACGAGCTGCCGCCGGTCGCGGTGCTGTCGCTGTAGCGGGGCCGGATGCCCATGCGTTCAGCCAGCGCCACCGTTGGCATGGGGTAGAAGGCCGAGTGCGAGAACACCGCGTCGACGTCCGCGATCGTCAGGCCGGCGTCGTCGAGCGCGCGGCCTGCGGCCTGCTCGGTGAGGTCGAGCGCCGTGACGCCGGGGCCGACCTCGCCGAGGTCCGACTCGGCGATGCCGACGATGGCGGTGCGGCCGCGCAGGCTGCGTTCGTGGCTCATCGGGAACCTCCGTCGGGGGCGAACATCGGCAGGACTTCGTCGCCGTGGGGCTGGAAGCGGACGGCGACGCGGTCATCGATCGCGATCGTCTCGGCGTCGGCCTCGACGATGCGCGACATCATCCGGTAGCCCTCGTCGAGGTCGACCAGCACCACGGCATAGGTCGGCTTGTCGCGCGGCGCGAGGACGGTGGTCGAGTAGACGGTGCCGCGTCCGGCGGAGGCCCGCCAGCTCAGTGCCTCGGCGCCGCAGTGCGAGCACCGACCCCGGGGCGGGAACACCGCACCGGAGCAGGATCCGCAGGCCTGGAAGCCGAGGACGTCCTGCGCGAGCAGTGCTTGGTAGGCCGTGTGCGGTCCGCCTCCGACCGTGGGGTCTTCGAGGGCGGTGCCCGGGAGCTCTCGCGTCATCTTCACGTCCTGTCGCGCGGGTCGTTGACAATGCATTCATATTAGCATACGTTTCGATCACCCCACCGGAGCGGACATGAGCACAGATCACATCACTTCGCAGGGGCCATTGGCCGGCATTCGGGTTCTCGATCTCACCCGAGTCGTCATGGGCCCTCTTGCCACGCAGGTCCTGGCCGATCAGGGCGCCGACGTCATCCTCCTGGAGGCCGACGGCGGCGACACCAACCGCGTCATGGGACCGGGCCCGCACCCCGAGTTGTCGGGCATCTCGCTGAACCTGTTGCGCAACAAGCGCTCGGTCGCGGTCGACCTCAAGTCCGACGAGGGTCGCCGTGTCCTCGCCGCGCTGATCCGCAGTTGCGACGTCGTCGTCTCGACGATGCGGCCGAAGGCGTTGGTCCGGCTCGGCCTCGACTACGCGTCGGTGCGCGCGATTCGCGAGGACATCGTCTACTGCCAGGCGCAGGGCTTCGCGCTGAGCAGCCCTCGGGCAGACGAGCCCGCCTACGACGACATCATCCAAGCAGCCACCGGCGTCTCCGACATCGTCGAACGGGTCACCGGCGAGCCCGGCCTGATGCCGACGATCTTCGCCGACAAGGTGTGCGGCCTGGTCATGGCGCAGGCGATCACGGCGGCGTTGTTCGAGCGCGAGCGCTCCGGGCTGGGCCGCCATGTCGAGGTGCCGATGAACCAGGCCATGGAGGCCTTCATGCTCGTCGAGCACGGCGCCGGCGCGATCAGTGAGCCGCCCAACCTCCCGCCGAGCGGTGTGGCGACCGGGTACCCCCGCGTGCTGTCGCCGGACCGTCGCCCCCACCCGACCAGCGACGGCTGGGTGCATCTGTTGCCCTACCGCCCCGACCATTACGCGTCGCTGTTCGGCGAGGCCGGGCTCCCCGGCGCCGCTGACGACCCCCGGTACGCCGACCTCAGGGCGACCATCGCCAACTCCGACTCGCTGTACCGGGACGTCCGCCGCATCACGCCGACGCGCACGACCGCCGAGTGGCTCGAATACTGTCGGCGGGTCGGGATCCCCGCCACCGCGGTGGCCAGCCTGCAGGACCTCGTCGACCGACTCCCGCTGACCGAACACCCGCACGCGGGCCGTTACCGGGTCATCCCGCCCATGGCCGTCTTCCACGGTTTCGCCGAGACGCTGCCGTCGCCGGCCCCGCTCATCGGCGAGCACACCGCGGACGTCCTCGCCGAGATCGACTCCGACCACCTGACCACCACGGAGGCATCGTGAACCTCGCCCCTACGCAGCTGACCGACGATGAGCGCAAGCTTCAGTCCGAGGTCCGCGCGTTCCTCGATGAGCGACTCGCACCCGGCACCTACCCGCTCGGCCTCGGCATGGCCGGCGACGTCGACGCCGAGTTCTCGCGCGATCTCGGCGCCCAGGGCTGGATCGGGATGGCGCTGCCGACGGCCTACGGAGGCGGTGGACGCACCGCGGTGGAACGCCAGATCGTGGTCGAGGAGCTCCTGACCCGCGGCGCGCCCGTGGGATTCCACTGGACGGCCGATCGACAGTCCGGACTGAACATCCTGCACAACGGGACCGAGGAACAGCGTCGAGAGATCCTGCCCGGCATCGCCCGCGGCGAGTACTCGTTCGCGATCGGCATGAGCGAGCCCGACGCCGGCTCCGACCTCGCGTCGCTCCGGTCCCGGGCTGTGCTCGAGGGCGACACGTGGCACATCAGCGGCACCAAGATCTGGACCTCCGGCGCCACCACGGCCACGCACGTCCTCGGCCTCTTCCGCACGTCGGACGACCGACACGGCGGGCTGACGCAGTTCATCATCCCGGCCGATACGCCCGGCATGTCCGTGTCGCCGATCCCATTCATCGACGGCACCCAGCACTTTTGCGAGGTCGTGTTCGACGACCTCCAGCTCCCCGACTCGGCCCGCCTCGGCGAGGTCGGCGCGGGCTGGGGCCAGAACACCAGCGAGCTCGCACTCGAGCGCGGAGGCGTCGACCGGTGGATGTCGATGATGCCGATCCTCGAGCATTGGGCGAAGTCCGACCGCGTTCGCGACTCGGTCCCGGCGCAGATCGACCTCGGCCGGATCCTGGCCCGACTCTGGGCCTACCGCGGCATGAGCCTGTCGATCGCACGACTCGTCGACTCGGGCCAGTTCCCCGTGGTCGAGGCCGCACTCGTGAAGGAGATGGCCACCCAGTTCGAGCAGGAGTCGCTCGCCCTCGTGCGCCGACACTACGGCCGCGCCCCCTCCCTGACCTCCGACGACCCCTGGGAGGCGCTGCTCGCTCAGGCCGTCCTCGCCGGACCGTCGTGGACGCTTCGTGGAGGTACGACCGAGATCCTGCGTTCCGTCATCTCGAAAGGACTGGTGAAGCGATGAGCACCTCCGATCTGGACGTGGCCCTGGCCGGCTTCTTCGCGGCGACCTGGCCGACCGACGAGCCGATCCGCGAGGCAGGTCCACTGTCCCAGTCTCCGTGGAAGGCCTTCGCCGGCATCGACCTGCACCTCGTCGGGATCGACGAGACCGTCGGAGGTGTGGGCGGCTCCTTCGCCGACCTGATGGCGCTGGCCGAGCTCTCCGGGCGCCACGCCGCCGACGTCCCCGTGGTCGAGGCGTCCACGGCCGCCTGGGCTCTGGCGCGTGCCGGCCTCCCGATCGAGCCCACGGCCGCCCACTCCATTCCGGTCGGGCCGACAGCCCTCACCGTGGGTGCCGATGGCACGGTGAGCGGCACGCTGAGCGACGTACCGTGGGGGACGAGCGTCGACCTGGTGGTCGCGATCACCGACGACGGGCGGACGGTGCTGGTCCGTGCGTCCGACGCGACCAGCCGTCCCGGCATCGACCTCGCGGGCCAGCCGAGGGACACCTTGGTGCTCGATCGTGTCGCGCCGCGGGGTCTCGCCGTCGGCGCTTCCGCAGAACAGCTCCGGCTTCGGGCCATCGCCCTCCGGATCGCCCAGATGGCCGGAGCGCTGCAGGCCGTCGTCGGGCTCACCCGCCGGTACGTGGCCGAGCGGGTCCAGTTCGGCAAGCCGATCGGCGCCTTCCAAGCCGTGCAGGCACACGTCGTCCAGCTTCAGCAGATGGCGGTCATGACGACCGCTCTCGCCGACCGCCTCTCGATCGAAGCCGAGTTGTACCCCTTCGACGTTCTGGCCGCGCAACTGGTCAGCGCCGAGAACGCCCTGGTGGCGGCGCGCGCGGCGCACCAGGCACATGGTGCGATCGGGATGACGCGCGAGTATCGGCTGCAGGGGTACACCCGCCGCCTCCACACGTGGAGCGGGGACTTCGGCGAGGCGCTCGACGTGTCGGCGCGCCTCGGTGCGACCGCCACCCGCGCATCGTCCTTCGCCCACCTCATCCTCGACGACGACCGACCGGAGATCACCGCATGACGCTCCCCACCTTCGACGAACTGCGCATCGAGACCGACGGCACCGTCGCCGTCCTTGAGATCGCGCGACCGCCCGCCAACTATTTCGACCGCCCGCTCATCACCGCGATCGCCGACGCACTCGACGCCCTCGCTGAGGCGGGCAGCGCCCGCGCTGCGGTCCTGGCGTCGGAGGGCAAACACTTCTGCGCGGGCGCGAACTTCGGCGCCACGGCCACGGGGGATGATCGAGTCGCCGAGTCCCGGCGTCTCTACGCCGAGGGCGCCCGTCTGTTCAGCTCGCCGATCCCCGTCGTGGCCGCCGTGCAGGGCTCAGCCATCGGTGGTGGCCTCGGCCTTGCCTGCGCCACGGATTTCCGCGTCGCGTCCTCGACCAGCCGATTCTGGGCGAACTTCCCCCGGCTGGGCTTCCACCATGGCTTCGGCCTGACCGAGAGCCTGCCGCGCATCGTGGGTCAGCAGGCGGCCACGCGGATGTTGGTCGGCGCCGAGCGCGTGCAGGGCGAGCGAGCGTTCACGCTCGGCCTCGCCGATCGGTTGGCCGAGCCGGGGATGGAGCGCGAGGTGGCCGTCGCCTACGCCCGCGAGCTCGCGTCACTGGCTCCGCTGGCAGTGCGGTCGATCCGCGAGACACTGCGCGGCGATCTTCCCGAGCGGATGGCCGCGGCGCTCGACCGCGAGGCTGCCGAGCAGGCGTGGCTGTGGGCGACTGCCGATGGACACGAGGGCATCACGGCCAGTTTGGAGCGTCGCGACCCGGTCTTCACCGGACGCTGAGGACACAGGACCGAGGCGGCGCCGTGTCAGGGAAAGGCGAGCACGATGAACTCGCCGACCATGGCCGGCTTCTCGGCTCCCTCGAGCTCGATGACCAACTTCAGGCGGTACTGCATCCCGCCGGCGCGCGGCGTGGCTGCCAGGATCGACCCGATCATGCGGATGCGCGATCCCTCGCGCACCGGGTTGATGAAGCGGACCTTCTCCATCCCGTAGTTCACCCCGCTGCTGCGGCCGGTGACATGCAGGATCTCTGTCAGCAGCTGGGGGACCATCGAGAGCGTCAGGTAGCCGTGCGCGATCGTGCGACCGAACGGTCCCGTCTCGGCCCGGTCGGCATCGACGTGGATCCACTGGTGGTCGCCCGTTGCCGCGGCGAACGCGTCGATGCGGTCCTGGTCGATGGCCAGCCACGGGCTCGGGCCGAGGTCAGCGCCGACGGCGTCCTCGATCTGCGACATGTCGATCGTGAAGGGCGCTGCGCTCGTCGGACCAGCATCTAGTGTCATAGTTATCATTATCCGTCTTAAACTGAGATCCGTCCAGAGGGTCTCGCGATCGGAGAACACCATGGACCACGACGACCTGACACGGCTCGACGGCCGACTTGCCCTGGTCACCGGTGCGGCTGCCGGAATCGGGGCCGGCATCGCCGAGGCGCTCGCTCGCAAGGGCGCGCGCCTCGTGCTCGTCGACAACGACACCGAGGCCCTCGAGGCGATGGTCACGAGCATCCGCGAGGCCGGGTGCACGGCGACAGGGGTGGCAGTCGACGTCCGCGAACGCGGCTGCACGGAGGCGCTGGTTGCCGGCGTGGCCGCTGCCGGGGGGCGATTGGACGTCCTCGTCAACAATGTGGGCGACCACGTGCCGTGGGGGCCATTCGCCGAGTCCACCGAAGAGGACTGGAACGCGATCTACGCGGTGAACTTCGAGCACGTCCTCCGGGTGACGCGTCTGTTCCTGCCTCCCATGATCGAGCAGCGAGCCGGATCGATCATCAACGTCTCGTCGGTCGAGGCGTTCCGCGGCGTACCGAACTGCGCCGTCTACGCGGCGCACAAGGCTGCCGTCGTCAACTTCACCGCGGGCCTGGCAACCGAGGTGGGTCAGTACGGCGTGCGCGTCAACGGAATCGCCCCCGACGTGACCGACACGCCCCAGTTCCCGCTCCACCGACTGATCGCGCCGCAGTTCCACGACCAGATCGGCAACTGGGTCCCGATGGGCCGCTTCGGCACACCGCGCGACCACGGAGAACTGGCTGCATTCCTCGCCTCGGACGCCGCGAGCTGGATCACCGGCGAGTCGATTCGCGTCGATGGCGGCACGCTCGGGTCGGCAGGTTGGTTCCGACGCTCGGAGAAGCGCTTCACCAACGTGCCGCGCAACTTCATCTGACGGTCATTCAGGCCAGACGATGCGGGCGCGCAGGGCCTGCGGCTGGTTCTTCGTGATGAAACGGCGGCCGGCGTCGAGGTGGAGGTGCATCGACGCGGCTGCCCCCTCGGCGTCACCTGCCTCCAGCAGGTCGACGATCTTGGTGTGTGCGTGCACGACCTCCTCGAGGGCGGGACGCGCGTAGTTGACGCCGCTCGACGCACCATCGGCGATGAACTTGAGGGCGTCGACGATCATGCCGATGACGCGGCTGTCGCCGGCCTCGGCCACGGCGGAGTGGAAGCGCGCATTCTGCGCCCAGAACTCGGTGGGATTCTCGTAGCTGCGCTTCATGATCGCGATGGAGTCGCGCAGGTCAGCGATCTGCTCGGGAGTGACGCGCTCGGCAGCGAGACGAGCCATCATGGGCTCGAGCGCCAGGCGCGCGTCGGAGACGTCCTGGAGAGTCAACTGCTGGAACTGGAGCATGAGCGCGAGGTGCTCGGCGAACTCGCCCGAACTGGGGCGGCGGACCGTGGGCCCGCCGCGCGGGCCGGTTCGGATGACGATCAGGCCCCAGACCTCGAGCAGGCGCAGTGCCTCGCGGAGCGTGGCGCGGCCGACCTGCAACTGTGCCAACATCTCGCCCTCGTGCGGGAGTCGGGCGCCCTCCTCGAACTCGCCCTCGACGATCGACGTTGCCAAATGGCGGGCGAGCCGCTCGGACGCCTTGGGCGTGCGCTGCCGGAACGCGGTCATCTCCACGGGCTTCATTCTCACAATCATACGCAGAGTTACCGCTTTCGATCACCAGTCGAGGCCGTGAGCGTGGCCACCGCACGTGTCTTCACGACGTCACCGTCGCTCCAGCGCTCGACCACGCACACAGGATTCCCTCGAGGCAGGCCACCAGGGGCAGGGGCTGGTCGAGCATGATGTGGTGTCCCGTGTCACGGATCGTCAGGACCTCTGAGCCATCGAGCCGGCGCGCGAGTTCGTCCACCTGGTCCGAGCTCAGCAGGCTCCGCTCGGCGAGTACCAGGACGACGGGGCCGTGCGGATGGCCCCAGAGTTCGTCGGGGAACGAGCCGTGCAGGGTCACGTGGTGGTCGAAACGCCACGTCCAGCCGTCGTCGGTCTGGTGCACCGACCGCTCTGCGACGTGCTGTTCGACGTAGTCGAGTCGGGCTTCGTCCGGCGGTTGGGCGCGGAAACGCTGACGCGCCGACTCGCGGGTCGGGTGGAACCGGCGCGGCGGCAGTTCTCCCCGTCGCGGTGGCAGACCGCCTTCCACGACCAGCCATGCGGGTGGGTCGATCACGACGGTGCCGGCGACGCTGCCGACGTGACGGAAGGCCGCCGTGAGCGCGGTCACGCCGCCCATGCTGTGTCCGATGACGTAGGGAGGGTCCGTCCCCTCCGCTGCCCCGACGGCGACGACCTCGTCGGACCAGATCAGGAAGTCGTAGTCACCGCGGGAGCCGCTGGAGCCATGACCTGTCATGTCGAGCGCGGCCACGCGGCGGCCCCCGGCCAGCAGGGGGGCAACGTGATCCCACCAGCCTCCGTGGGCAGCGCCGCCGTGGATCAACACCGTGACGGGTGCGCCCACGGGGCCCCACACCCGGTACTCGACCCGGGCGCCATGCACCTCGATCGAGCGGACTTCGCCCGGATCGCCGAGGGCCTCGGCGAACCAGGCGGGGCCGACCTCAGCCTCGGGCTGCGAGCACGACATCGGCGATGGCCGCTCGGTGTTCGGTGTGTGTGCCGCCCAGCAGTTCGAGCGACTTGGCCCGCTTGAAGTGCAGGTGCGCCGAGTGTTCCCAGGTGAAGCCGATTCCGCCGTGCAACTGGACCATGTCCGCCGCTGTCTCGAAGTACGACTTCGTCGCGAAGACCTTGACGACCGACGCGAGCAGGTCGATGTCCTCGGAGCGGTCGACGAGCACCTTGCCGGCGTGCCGGATCCCGGTGCGCGCACCGTCGAGGCGGACCTGCATCTCCGAGCAGGTGTGCTTGACCGCTTGGAACGAACCGATCGGTCGTCCGAACTGGTGGCGCACCTTCGCGTACTCGACCGTGTCATGGACGCAGCGTGCGGCTCCGCCGACGGCCTCGGCCGCGAGCGCGAGCGACACGATCGGCCTGAGCGCGGTGACGATCTCGGTCGCCTGGCCGTCCTGCCCGACGAGTTGAGCTGGCGCGCCGTCGAGCACCAACGTCGCCATCCGGCGGGTCGGGTCGAGCGTCTCGGAACGGACGCGCGCGACGCCCGTGTCTCCCGACAGCAGGAACAAGGACCGGCCGGCCTGCGTGGACGCCTCGACGAGCAGGTGGTCGGCGTCTGCGCCGTCGATCACACGGCGGGCCTCGCCGGTGAGGATCCAACCATCGTCCGTGGCAACGGCCTGCGGTGCGGGGGCGGTCGCGCGGTCGCGGCCCTTCTCGATCAGCGCCAGTGCGGCGGTCGCCTCCCCTGAGGCGATGTCCGGGAGCAGGTGGGCGGCGATGGCGTCGTCCCCACTGAGCACGATCGCGTTGGCAGCGAACACGACCGTGCTCAGGTACGGCCCGCCGTAGAGCGCCCGGCCCATCTCCTCGGCGACCAGCAAGGCCTCGGCCGGAGCACCTCCGGAGCCACCGTGCTCCGCTGGAATGTCCAGCCCGGCGACGCCGAGTTCGGCCGCCAGTCGGCGCCACGTGTCGCGGTCCGGTCCGGCCGCGACCATGTCGGCGCGGACCCGGTCCTCGGGCCACTGCGTGTCGAAGAACTTGCGCAGGCTGCGTTGGTACGAGACCTGGTCGTCGTCGAGCAAGGGTTCCATGGTGAATGCCTTCTGTGCGTTCGTCACTTGGGGAGACCGAGCAGTCGCTCGCCGATGATCGACTTCTGTATCTCGGACGTGCCGGCGTAGATCGTCCCGGAGCGCGAGATCGCGAACGTGGTGATCCACGAGGCGCTGGTGCTCGGCGCGCCGACGTCGTCGGTCTGGAACATGATCGTGTTGGTCGGACGGCGGCCGTGCGCCACGAGGCTCTCGCGGTCCAGCACGTCGAGAGCCAGTTCGGTGACGTCCTGGTGGTACTCACTCCAGTAGAGCTTGTTGATCGCGGCGTCCGGGCCGGGCGCGTGACCGGCGAGGTACCTGGCCAGCGAGTCGTTGCCCAGGAACCGCATGACCTCGTTGCCGATGTACGCGTCGGCCAGTTTGTCCCGCATGATCGGGTCGTCGGCCGCGCCGTTCTCCCGGGCGAGGTCGAACAGCCGCTCGAGTTCGTCGCGGAACATGATGGGCAGCGTCGCCGCGGACTCGCCGCGCTCGAAGCCGAGCAGCGTCATCGCGACGGGCCAACCCTGGTCCACCTCGCCGAGGACGTTCTCCTTGGGGCACCGCGCGTCGGTGAAGTAGACCTCGTTGAAGTCGGTCTCGCCGCCCATGTTGCGGATGGGGCGGACATCGATGCCCTCCTGGTCCATCGGGACCAGCAGCATCGAGATGCCCCGGTGGGCCGGGGCGTCCGGGTCGGTGCGCACGAGCACGAATATCCAGTTCGCGAGGTGGCCACCGGAGGTCCAGATCTTCTGGCCGTTGATCACCCATTCATCACCGTCGAGCACGGCGCGAGTCGACAAGGATGCGAGGTCAGAACCTGAACCAGGCTCGGAGTAGCCCTGGCACCAGACGTCCTCACCGGACAGGATTCGCGGCAGGAAATGCTGCTTCTGCTCTTCGGTGCCCCAGTGGAGCAGCGTGTTGCCGATCATCGTGATGCTGAAGAGGTCGTTCATGGTGCCGGTCGGCACACCGACCTTGGCGAACTCCTCGGCCATGATGACCTGCTCGAGCTCGGTCAGCCCGCCTCCGCCGTACTCGGTCGGCCAGGACGTCGCGAGGAAGCCGCGCTCGGACAGCGCGATGCGCCAGTGCTTGGCGAACGCGTCGGCCTGGTCATGGTCGAGCTTTCCGACTCCGCCCCACCCGTCGGGCAGTTCCTCGTCCAAGAACGCCCGAACGCGGGCCCGAAACTCTTCTGCGTCCGTCACGAGACCGGTCACGGTATTCATAACAACTATGATACTAGATAGCCGGGTTTCGCGGCTAGGGTCAATTGGCCGGACCCACGACCGGTCTCAGAGGTCGCGGATGATGTCCTCGACGCGGTCCTTGGCGTCGCCGAACAGCATCTGGCTGTTCTCACGGAAGAACAGCGGGTTCTGGACTCCGGCGTAGCCGGCGGCCATCGACCGCTTGAACACGATGACGTTCTTGGCTTCCCAGACGTGCAGGACGGGCATGCCGGCGATCGGTGAGCCGGGATCCTCGGCGGCGGACGGGTTGACGGTGTCGTTGGCGCCGATCACGAGCACGACGTCCGTGTCGGTGAAGTCGTCGTTGATCT
>CAYXFT010000001.1:0-249 GCA_964464335.1 uncultured Aeromicrobium sp. | reverse complement strand
GCCGAGGAGTTCGCCAAGGTCGGTGTGCCGACCGGCACCATGGACGACCTCTTCAGCATCACGATGTCGTAGGGGACCTTGGCCTCGGCGAGCAGGACGTTCATGTGTCCGGGCAAGCGGCCGGCGACGGGGTGGATGCCGAAGCGGACCTCGATGCCCTTCTCGCGCAGCTTCTGGGTGAGGTCGGCGACGGGGTACTGGGCCTGCGCCACGGCCATGCCGTAGCCGGGGGTGATGATGACGGACTTC